>JAFYME010000065.1 GCA_017556765.1 Bacteroidales bacterium | reverse complement strand
TTGCCAGCGGCTGAGCCGCTTTTCACATTGACGGAAGATCACCGTCAGCACGCCCGTGAACAGCAGGAAGAAGACGCCCGCATAAAACGGCGGCCACAAAATGCCCTGCTGTTTGGTCAAATTATCCGCATACCAAATAATTTCCAGCACGCTGATGGTGCGCGCCAGCGACGTATCCTTCACCAGCGTGATGATCTCGTTGCTCATCGGCGGCAAAATGTTCTTCACCACCTGCAGAAGGGTCACGCGGAAGAAGATGTCCCTGTTCTTGTACTCGTCTGAAGTCCACCATACTGAATCCTCGCTAGCCTCGTTCTTTACGAAGAACTTGTCCTTAGGAGAACGTCCTGTGTAGATACCTGTCATAACGTTGACAGTATCAAGCTCAGTAAGCTGGCCTTTCTCGTATCCCTCGAGAGCTGGGTTTGTCTCCTCTGCGAAGAGAACCTCATAAGACGGGTTGTGAACGATTTCCTTCACATCGGTAATACCGTACTTGGTCAAATCAATTGTGCTCATAATTTTTTAAAAAATATATTAAGGTTTAACTCTTTTACATATATCCGTGCAAAAATAAGATTTTTTTGTGATTTGACAAACTCTGCCGCGATTATTTTCACTACATTTGCTGCACAATATATGTCCATGCTCCCTATGGACATAACCAGTCATCAAAAAGAAAAGGAAATGAACGGAAATGACTCCATGACACCGCACGATATTCTGAAAGAATACTGGGGCTATGATTCTTTCCGTCCGAAGCAGGAAGACATCGTAAATGCCGCTTTGGACGGACGGGATGTCCTTGCCATTCTTCCTACGGGAGGCGGCAAGTCCGTGTGTTTCCAGGTGCCAGCCCTGATGCGTGATGGCATCGCGATAGTCGTGACTCCGCTCATAGCCTTGATGAAGGACCAGGTGCAGAATCTCAACGACCGTGGCATAAAGGCCTTGTGTGTCCATGCAGGAATGGGACGCCGGGAGGTCGAGCTGACTCTCAATAATGCCGCATACGGAGACTTCAGGTTCCTTTACGTCTCTCCGGAGCGTCTTTCGACCCAACTTTTCCACAACTATCTGCAGGAGATGAACGTGAGTTTCATTGTCGTCGACGAGGCTCACTGCATATCTCAATGGGGATACGATTTTCGTCCGGATTATCTCAATATCGGAAAGATCAGGGAGATAATAGATGCGCCTGTAATCGCCCTTACCGCCACTGCTACTCCCAAGGTTGCAGAGGATATCATGGAACGTCTCGGGTTTGAAGATAAACTCCTGATAAAGAGCGGATTCGAGAGGCCTAATCTTTCATACATAGTGCGTCGGTGCGAGGACAAGCTCGGGCAGCTTCTGAATGTCTGCAACAATGTTCCGGGCACGGGAATCGTCTATGTGAGGAGCAGAAAAAAAACAGAAGAACTGGCAGCTTTCCTGACCTCTTCGAGCATATCTTCTTCGTTCTATCATGCAGGTCTCGGTCCTGATGCAAGGGCTGACAGGCAGGAAGCCTGGAAGAAGGACAGGATCCGCGTCATGGTATGTACCAATGCGTTCGGAATGGGCATTGACAAGCCGGATGTGCGTTTCGTGGTTCATTTCGATGTACCGGACGGACCTGAGGCATATTTCCAGGAAGCAGGTAGAGGCGGACGAGACGGAAAGCGGAGTTTCGCGGTCCTTCTATGGAACGATACCGACATCAAGAGACTGCGTCAGATCGCGACCGTTTCATTCCCTTCGCTCGAATATATAGAGGACATATACCATAAGGTCCATATTTTCCATGATATCCCGTATGATACCGGAATGGGCCGTCAGCTGAAGTTCGACATGGACGCATTCTGCCGTCATTTCAAGCTTCAGAGGCAGGCTGTATATTATTCCATGGTTTACATCGAAAGGACAGGCCATTGGACTCTTTCAGAAGATGTGGACATCTCTACCAGAGTCCAGATAATGGTCTCTCGTAATGAACTTTATGATACAGAACTGCCTGATCCTAAAATGGTTGCTCTTCTGGAGACCCTCATGCGCAGGTATACCGGACTCTTCTCATATCCCGTTTCGATCGATGAGGATTTCGTTGCGGGAAGGATAGGGGTGAATATCCCTACGTTCCGTCAGCTCCTGTACAAGCTCTCTCTTGAGCATGTCATAAAGTACATACCTTCCGACCATGCGACCGTTCTCTTCCTGCACCACGAACGCCTTCGCCCGAAGAATGTAAACCTCGATCCGGAAAGATATGCCCTTCTGAAGGATTCATGCGAAGGCCGCATGCAGAAGATGATCGACTATATAAGCGAGGAAGACACATGCAGGAGTTCGTATCTGCTGGAATATTTCGGTCAGAGCGAAAGCGAGGACTGCGGTACATGCGACGTCTGCAGAGCATCCAAAGGGGCGGCATCAAAAAAAGAGAACCGCGTCGCGGCCCTCCGTAAGATGATAGACGAAGGAGTCATGCCTCCTCCTGAGCTCTAGTTCTTGTGATATGATTCTATATATCGCTCTCTCTTTTCCTGATAAATATCGTCGATGGTTATGATCATTGCAGTGTCATAGCAGTCTCCGAAGTCAGGATCGAATGTCGTTCCGAATGTCTTCATTGTAGACGACAGACCGATGTAAGAATGGATCAGCGGCGGAATCGTATCTCCGAACGACTTCACATAGTTGTTAAGGATCTGATAATTCTCCTTATAGTCAGCACCTGTGAACATTTCCTTGAACATTTCTCCCTGCTCCGGTGTCCAGAGCTCAGGGTTCTTTGATGTGATAAGGCCTTCACGGTCTCCGAAGCACATGTCAAGGTAATATATCATTGCCTTGCGGCTCAGCTCAGGGCTTGAGCTGTAGATAGTCACCTTTCCCGAGAGATACTTTACATTAGGATCTGTAGCTACAAGTCCTCCGATTCCGTCCCAGAGATTGTCAAGGGCGAAAAGTGCCTTGCGGCCTGCCTGGGCAGACTGATATTTAGGCTGCACGAATGCTCTTGCCATCTCGATGCAGTGAGGGAAATATTCGTCGAGGAACTTCTGTGAGAAGTCGAAGAGGTGCTCTGTGTTCACGTATGGCTGCCCGTTCTCATGGAATGATGCAAGCTCCCATTTTGTGAATCTGTATCCTCCTATGATCTCGTCAGCCTCTGGATTCCATACCACGAGCTGGAAACAAGCCTTGTCCTCAAGGTCGAAGTGGTCGAGGTCGCATTCTGTTCCGCTTCCTCCTCCGACAGCCCTGAATGACACTTCCCTGAGTCTTCCGATCTCTCTTAGCACGTTAGGAGCAGTCTCATTGTTGACTACGTAGATTTCGTTGTTTCCTCTGTTTGTGGTGCGGAGGAATGTCTTTTCATTGAGCTCAGCTTTAAGCAGCTGGACATCAACCGGTTCAATTATAGGTACAATCATTTTCTTACATGTTTGCAGGACAGCCGTTGTCCTTTGAAAGGGCCTCGACCTGATCCTTGATTTCTGCAGCCCACTGGAGGTCTGTCTTTGTCTTGTCGAAAGTGGTGTATGGTACAGGCTTTCCGAATGTGACCACGAATTCCTGTCCCTTCTTGTTGAACAGCTCGTCCACAAGGAAGATCATTCCCAGGTTGAACTTCAGCTTGAGGAATGTGCTGAGCTTTGTAAAGAAGAAAAACCTCCTTGAATTGAAGCCTGAAATATGGATAGGCACAACGTCGCGCTCGAACTTGCGTGACTGCGTGATGAACATCTTCTTCCAAGGCATCTCTGTGACCTTGCCCTTGATCTTTCTGGCGCACATTCCGGCAGGGAATACCAGAACCTGGTAGTCTGAGCGGAACATATCGGCGATCTGCTCTCCAAGCTCCCTGTTTCTGTTTGATCCATAGACCCTTACAGGTACGAAGAACTCGTTCAAAGGCTTGAGGTTGGCAAGGAGATGATTCACCGGAACCTTGAATCCGTCTCCATATATCCTTCTGAATACGGATCCTATGATAAGGGCCTCAGGACCTCCGAGAGGATGGTTGCCGGCAAATAGATACTTTTTGCCGGGGTCGAGATTCTCTTCTCCTCTGATCTTGAAAGTGATGCCTACATAATTCAGCGCTTCATCAAAGAAGCCTGCTCCTTTGTAATGCTCTGCATGCATGATGCAGTCGTTTATCTCGTCCTGATGTATACGTCTCTTGAAGAAGTTAACCGCAAAACGGGGGAGCTTCTTCATGAGTTTCGGTCCGAGGACCTTCTCTACGTCAAGGAGATAATCTTTTCTATCCTCTGACATAAGTCTTTCTGATTTTCAAATAGAATAATAATCCTATGCCGATCCATGCAAGCAGCACGACGCGGCTCTGGAATGAGAGGTAACCCGGCATACCAGGGATTATCAGGAGCGAAAGGAAGAAGAGGGAGAATATGCATCCCACGATTCCAAGCCATACCTGGCCCTTGTCGCCGTTTCTTCTGGCTATGATTGCAGCCGAAGCTGTAGTATACGCAAAGACAATAGCGGCACCTACGCTTGTCATGTCTACGATCCAAATGAGGATCTCACGTCCGAACCATGGAGCGAAAAGACTTGCAGCCATGGTGAAGAGGATGGCATGCTTAGGCGTTCCGTATTTAGGCGAAAGCACTCCGAACCATGCCGGAAGGCTTCCTTCCTGAGCCATTGCGTACATAAGACGTGAGGTCGAGATGTAGAAAGCGTTCATTCCGGATACGACAGCGCAGAACATGGCTGTTCCAAGAGTTATGAGTCCGGCAAGTCCGAGTGTGTTTCTCACCACATAGCCGGTAGGCCAGTTGTTCCTTTCTGCAAGAAGCTCCTGCCATGGCTTGAGGCCCGCAGCGGTCACTGTACATATTGCAATGTAAAGCAATGCCGCCATCAGGATGGCTGTGATCATGATGCCTGTGGATTTCTTATGGCTGAAATTGTATTCCTCTGCGCTCTGAGGGATGCAGTCGAAGCCGATGAATGCCCATGGAGCCATCGCTACGATACTGAATACGCCTTTCCACCAGCGTCTTCCGTCTGGGAACCCAGGCTCGAGGTTAGCCCAGTCGGCTGAGCCCATCACAAGGAATGTCACAACGAGGATACATCCTACCAGAGTCAATGCGATAGCTGTCTGAAGCCATGCGGCCTGTTTGATGCCTTTGATGTTGACGATTGCCATGATTATGATGAATGCGGAAGCGAGGACGACTTCACCTGCATATACGTCCCATCCGGCTATCTGATAGAGCAGTCCCTGCTGGACGATGCCCGGGAAGAGATAGCGGCTTATGAGAGCTAATGCGGTGGCATTGAGAGGGATAAGGCTCCAGTATGCGAGGATCATACCCCATCCGCAGACGAATGCGTTTCTTTTACCGATAGCTTCCTTAGCATATATGAATTCACCTCCGCTGACAGGGAATTTGCGTATCATATATCCATAGCTGAGCGCGATCACGATGATGAGCAGGGCTCCGATAAGCATTCCCGCTGCTGTTCCGGCAGGACCTGCCTTAGGCAGGAAAGCACTGCCGGGAAGTACGAAGCAACCCCATCCGATGATGGCTCCGAGAGCCAGTCCCCAGACGTCGATCGGGCGCATGTCCTTCTTGAATTTTCCTTTTTTTCTGGACATAACTTTAAGTTTTTGGTTTTAGTAATATTCGGCTAAGTTAGTAAATAGTTTGGAAAATTATCCTTTTTATCATGGAATTCTACATAACGACATCAAGAGGCGTATTATATATATTGGTCGCGAAGGGTAAATAAATTCAACTTTTCGGATAACGGATTGAAAATTTGTATACCTTTGCGGCCGTTTTGCAGAATAGCAAGTTAAGTGTCATTTAAAATTAGCGGAATTATGCCTGCAACTACTACTAACTACAGTTTTATCAGTACTTTCAAGAAGTACGTCAATTCGAGTGTAATACTCATTTTCTTCACGATCCTCGCCCTCGTGTGCGCTAATATCCCGGGCGTCAAGGATTGGTATTTCTCACTCTGGCAGAACCCTGTAAGCCTCTCGCTTGGCAACTTCAATTTCTTCAGCCATGCAGGCCATACCATGAATGTCGGTCAGGTGATCAACGACTTCCTCATGGCCATCTTCTTCCTTTCGGTAGGTCTGGAGATCAAGCGAGAGATCCTCGTTGGTGAACTTTCGTCACGTGAAAAAGCCCTTCTTCCGATAATCGGTGCTTGCGGAGGTATGGCTATCCCTGTGCTCCTCTTCTGGCTTGTATGTCCTGGGGACGCTGCAATGCAGAGAGGTATAGCTATCCCGATGGCAACAGATATCGCTTTCTCACTCGGTGTTCTCTCTGTCTTCAAGACAAGGGTTCCGATCGGACTCAAGGTGTTCCTTGCAGCTCTTGCCGTAGCCGATGACCTTGGCGGTATCATCGTGATCGCCCTTTTCTATTCTTCGCATATCGATATGATGTTCCTCATCCTTTCGGCCGTATGTGTGGCTGTCATGGTAGCTGGAAACTTCTTGAAATGTCGTGCGAAATTCTTCTATGTGCTTGTGGGACTTGTACTTTGGTATACAATGCTCAACTCAGGTATCCATTCGACAATCGCTGGTGTGATCACAGCATTCTGCATCCCGGCGACTCTCCGAAAGGGTACAGGACACTACCTTGAGCGTATCCGTGAGAATGTCGGCAAATTCCCTGTCATCGACATTGACGACCGTCACAACACTATTGTTCTTACACACGACCAGATCCATACCCTCAAGAGTATCGAGTCTGCTGCCGATAAGATGATCAGCCCGCTCCAGGATCTCGAGGATAATCTCCATGGCCTCATCAATTTCTTCATCATTCCTCTTTTCGCGTTTGCAAATGCTGGTATCGATATGTCTCAGATGAGCTTCGGCAGCCTTTTCTCAGGTGTCGGACTCGCAGTGATGATCGGTCTTGTAGTTGGAAAATTCCTCGGTGTGTTCTCTTTCTCTTGGATTGCGATCAAGCTGAAGATCGTGCAGCTTCCTGCCCACACTACATGGAAGGCATTCGCCAGCGTCTGCGTAGTCTGCGGTATCGGATTTACAGTGTCGATGTTCATCGCTGACCTTTCTTATGCTGGTCTTGGCACAGAGGGAGCTTCGCTCCTTGCTCAGGCTAAGCTTGGAGTGCTCGTGGGATCTGTAGTGTCTGCGGTACTCGGTTGCATCCTTCTTGGAAAGACTCTTCCAAAGGAATTGAAATAATCTAGGACAAAGGCTTCAGGCCTTTTGAAGACATGATATAAGTGTCCTCGGAAGCAGAGATTGCGGCCGAGGACACTTTTTCTGCAAGTATGAGTCTCTTCATTTCCGCCTTGTGCATCATTACGGCTTCGGTGAGTCTCTCAACTCCTATAGGAAAGAATTTCCTGAACTCCTTGACAGTGTCGCACAGAATTTCGCAGCTGAACATGATGTTCTTCATGTCGTCAAGGACAGCCGGCTTGACCATGAAGGTTTCGGTCATGGTGGCGTTTGAAGCTTCCAGAAACAGATCGTATGCCTCCTCCTCTATGCTGAAGAACAGCCTTATTGACAGGACTCCTTCCTCGTATTCCACAACAGCTGTGTTGTCGTCGATGTTGAAGAGTATATGCGTCTTTTCATATGTCGGATAGTATCCTCCTTCCATCATGCATCTGAAGATGCTTCTCATGTCTAATCTGCTGTTCATGTCAATGGGTTTTACATACGCCGCGACAAAGACATATATAATGCCGAAAACTTAATGAACTATGAATTATTTTTCATAAATTTGAAGGATATTATTTCGGAATCATGAAAAACATTGTCTTGCCGGATAAAAAAGAAAGAAGCCTTGCCTTCTACCTTGCGATGGAGGAATATGTCGCCAGGGTGGTTGACGGTGATTCTTTCTTTGTCTGGAGGGTGTCTCCGACTGTAATAATCGGAAGAAACCAGGATCTTGAGGCCGAAGTGAACCTGGATTATTGCAGAAGCAATGACGTGAAGGTCGTGCGAAGGAAGAGCGGGGGAGGATGCGTGTATTCCGACATGGGCAACATCATGATTTCCTATGTGTCGGAAAGGGGACAGGTCTCGGAAGTGTTCGAAAGGTATCTGTCGGCGTTGACGGAGTGTCTGAGATCTCTTGGACTCGATGCGGAGAAATCGGGACGCAATGATGTGCTTGTGAAGGGACGCAAGGTCAGCGGAAATGCCTTCCATCAGCTTCCGGACCGGAGCATAGTGCACGGAACCCTTCTGTATGATACGGATTTCGATGCATTGGAGACAGCTATCAGGCCTCCTGTGGAGAAGCTTGTCCGTCATGGTGTCGCTTCTGTGCGCCAGAGGGTGGAGAACCTCAAGACATATCTTGATCCGGACAGGATTTCGTCTGCTTGCGAGCTGGAGGAATACCTTGTACGCTATTTTACCGACGGGGAAGTCCGTCTGACTGAAGAAGACGTCAGAAGCATAGAGCTCCTCGAATCGCATTATGAAAAATTATAACACTTGAACATACCATGGAAGAAAACCTCTTGAAGACCTGTCTTTATGACAAGCACGTGGCTCTTGGAGCCCTTATGAGCCCGTTCGGCGGCTTCATCATGCCGATCCAGTATACCAATATCACTGATGAACATAATGCTGTCCGCAACAATGCGGGAATGTTCGATGTGTCACATATGGGTGAGATTTTCGTGAGCGGACCTGATGCGGAGAAATTCGTGAACCATATCTTCACGAACAATGTGACAGGCATTCCAGACGGAAAGATCCTTTATGGAATGATGCTTTATCCGAACGGAACCGTTGTGGATGATCTTCTCGTATACAAGGAGTTCGAGCCGAACAAGTATCTGCTTGTCGTGAATGCGTCTAACATCGCCAAGGATCATGAGTGGATCTGCGCTCAGAAGGATGGATTTGATGTGGAGATCGTGAATGCGTCGGATACATGGGGAGAAATCGCCCTGCAGGGTCCTGCAGCAGAGAAATTCGCGGTTGAGACACTTGGATTGAAGCCTGCTGCGGAGCTTGGTTTCTATACGTATTATGAGGCTGAGTGGAAAGGCGCGAGGATGGTCGTGAGCCGTACAGGCTATACAGGCGAGGACGGTTTCGAAATCTACTGCACACATGAGGCCGTAAATGAGATCTGGGACATTCTTCTTGAGGCTGGCGTGGTTCCATGCGGACTTGGTTGCCGTGATACGCTCCGATTTGAGGCAGGACTTCCGCTTTATGGCCATGAGCTCAGCGACGAGATCACACCGCTTGAGGCAGGTCTTGGAATGTTTGCGAAAGTAAAGGAGAAGGACTTCATCGGCCGTGATGCCCTCGTGGCTCAGAAGGAAGCAGGCCTGACAAGGAAGATCGTAGGCATAGAGCTTCAGGACAAGGCTATTCCTCGTGCAGGATATCCTGTCGAGGTGAACGGAGAGCAGGTTGGAGTTGTGACTACCGGTTATCGCTCGATCTCGACTGACAGAAGCGTATGCGTTGCTATGGTCAACAAGGCCTATACAGAGCTTGGTACAGCCGTTGAGATCCGCATCCGCAAGAAGGTCTTCCCTGGCATCGTTACCAAGAAGCGTTTTTATGAAACAAACTACAAGAAATAATTAACATTAAAAACAATAACTATTATGGCAAAGACAGTAGAAGGACTCTATTACAGCGAGTCACACGAATGGGTAAAGGTTGATGGCAACATCGCAATCGTAGGTATCACAGACTTCGCGCAGCACGCTATGGGCGATCTCTCATATGTAGATATGCCTGAGGTGGACGATGAGTTCGAGAAGGGTGAGGAGTTTGGCGCAGTGGAGAGCGTAAAGGCTGCCAGCGATCTTTACAGCCCTGTTTCAGGTACTGTAGTCGAGATCAACGAAGAGCTTGAGGATGCTCCTGAGCTTCTCAACGAGGATGCTTTCGCAAACTGGATCATGAAGGTTCAGATGAGCGATCCTTCAGAGCTTGAGTCTCTCATGGATGCAGCTGCATACGAGGCAATGTGCGCTAACGAGTAATACGACACATTATGGCTTTCGCTTATTTTCCACATACGGAAGATGACATACGCCAGATGCTGGACAGAATCGGAGTAGGGTCCCTCGAGGATCTCTACTCCGATGTGCCTCAGGATGTCATCTACCGTAAAGAATATGACCTGCCGGATGCAATGTCCGAGCATGAAGTGCGTCAGTATTTCGAGGCGTTGGCTGAGCAGAACACCAGCCTTTTCTGCCTCTGCGGCCTTGGAGCTTATGACCATTATTCTCCGGCTGTTATCCCTCACATCATCTCCCGTTCTGAGTTCCTTACAGCGTACACTCCGTATCAGCCGGAGGTCTCACAGGGAACTCTCCGCTACATTTTCGAGTATCAGTCAATGATTACCGAGCTTACTGGAATGTATTGTACAAATGCATCCATGTATGACGGAGCGACAGCTGCGGCTGAGGCCATGATGATGGCTATGGCATCGACTAAGAAGAAGACACGCGTGCTTTTGTCGGAGGGCCTTCTTCCTCAGGTGATCAAGGTAGTGAAGACCTACGCGAAGTTCAACGGAGTCGAGCTCGGTTTCATCCCATGTCAGGACGGAGCTACATCATATGGCGCTATGCTTACAGAGCTTGCTGCCGGTGATGTTGCAGGTGTCCTTGTTCCGGGAATCAACAAATATGGAATCATCGAGGATTTCACAGGCTTTGCAGATGCAGTGCATGCGCAGAAGGGACTCTTCATGGTATATTCAGATCCGTCATCGCTTGCTGTCATCAAGACTCCTGGCGAATGGGGCGCCGACATCGTGTGCGGTGATTCGCAGACTATGGGTATTCCTCTCTGCTACGGTGGTCCATACGTTGGCTTCCTCGCATGTACAAAGGACCATGTCCGCAAGCTTCCGGGACGTATCGTCGGAGCAACGAAGGATGTGGACGGAAAACGTGCATATGTGCTTACTCTTCAGGCACGCGAACAGCATATCCGTCGCGAGAAGGCTACCAGCAACATCTGCTCCAATCAGTCTCTGATGGCTCTTTATGTGACTGTATATATGTCACTTATGGGTCCGAAGGGACTTCGTGAGGTAAATGAACTCAGCTATGGCGGTGCTCATTATCTGCATGACCAGCTCCTTCAGACCGGCCTTTTCGAGAAGGCGTTCGACAAGCCTTTCCTCAAGGAATTCACACTCAAGGCTCTTGTTCCGGCTGAGAAGATCCAGGATGCTCTTCAGATGATAGGAGTGTTCGGAGCCGTTGAGGTTGAGCCCGGACTTGTGAACTTCTGCGTGACCGAGAAGGTTTCGAAGGAGAATGTAGACGCAATTGTGGGATATCTTAAAGAACTTGAGGCATGAAGTACTACGACAAACTGATCTTTGATCTTTCCAAGGAAGGAAGACAGGGATATTCTTTGCCTGCAAACAAGTGGGAGGCTTTGGTTTCAGAACTTCCTGCAGGACTTCTCCGTGCTGAGGCTCCGGCTCTTCCGCAGGTGAGCGAGCTTGATGTGGTGCGTCATTACACCAATCTTTCTCAGATGAACTTCGGCGTAGATTCGGGATTCTATCCTCTCGGCAGCTGTACCATGAAATACAATCCTAAGATCAATGAGGAGATAGCTGCGATGCCGGCTTTTGCTGGATTGCACCCTCTTCAGCCGGCCGGTACGGTACAGGGCGTTCTGAGGCTTTACAAGGAGCTTTCGCATGCTTTGTCTGAGATTACAGGCATGGCTGAGTTCACCCTCGATCCTTTCGCGGGAGCTCATGGTGAGCTTACAGGCCTTATGATTATCCGTCAGTATCATATGTCCCGTGGCGATCTGAAGCGTACCAAGGTCATTGTTCCTGACAGCGCGCATGGAACAAATCCTGCTTCTGCAGCAGTGTGTGGTCTTGAAATCGTTCAGGTGAAGTCAAAGGAGAACGGCCTTGTGGATGTTGAGGACCTCAAGCCTCTGCTTGACGACACAATCGCTGGTATCATGATGACGAATCCTAACACTCTCGGACTTTTCGAGAAGGACATCAAGGAGATCGCGGCTCTCGTTCATGATTGCGGAGGACTTCTCTATTACGACGGAGCGAACATGAATCCGCTTATCGGTATGGTACGTCCGGGCGATATGGGATTTGACGTGCTTCACCTTAATCTCCATAAGTCGTTCTCGACTCCGCACGGTGGAGGCGGTCCGGGTTCAGGTCCTGTGGGTGTTGCGGCCCATCTTGCTCAGCATCTGCCTGTTCCTAAGGTAGTTGAGGATGAGGACGGACTTCTTCATGTAGTAGGTGACGATCCGATGACATGCGGACAGATATCCGGTTTCATGGGTAATTTCGGTGTGCTTTTGAGAGCATATACATATATACTTATGCTTGGCAAGCAGAATGTGCGTATGGTAGGACCGCTTGCGGTGTTGGGCGCAAACTACATCAAGGAGTCGCTGAAGGATTGCTATAAGCTTCCTATCGAGTCTGTATGCAAGCATGAGTTTGTCTTTGACGGTCTGCTGGATCAGTCTACTGGAGTGACAACCCTTGATATTGCAAAGAGACTCCTCGACTATGGTTTCCATGCTCCTACCATCTACTTCCCGCTTCTGTTCCATCAGGCGATCATGATCGAGCCTACGGAGACAGAGTCGAAGGAGACATTGGACGGATTCATCGAGATCATGAGACATATCGCAGCAGAAGCGATCTCAGATCCGGAATCATTGAAGACTGCTCCTCATACGACTCCTGTACGTCGTCTGGATGAGACTACAGCTGCACGTCAGCCGGTATTGAAAGTAAAGGATATGAATTAATTAGGATTAACATTGTCATTCTGAGCGAAGCGAAGAATCTTTATAAGGAATGTATAATACATACTATGTTTATATGATGTCCAGTAACTCTAATAATGCTTTGTATATTGGAGTTACTGGAGATTTAATACGTAGGGTTCAAGAACATAAGTCAGGTACAACGGGTGGATTTACAAGTAAATACTTGTGTCATAAACTTGTATATTTTGAGAGTTTTTCTGATATAAACCAAGCAATATATCGTGAGAAGGTTTTGAAAGGATGGAAACGCTCAAGAAAAGACGAATTGATAGATTCCATAAATCCGGAAAGGAAAGATTTATTTGAGACATTGATTTAAAGATTCTTCACTGCGTTCAGAATGACAGGTAAATGATATCATGAAAATAATTATAATAGGTGCGGGACCGGGCGGTTATGAGACTGCTCTGGTTGCTGCGAAGAGGGGAGTGGAGGTTGTGCTGATCGAAGCCGGGCCTGTGGGCGGTACATGTCTCAATGAAGGATGTATCCCGACAAAGGCTTTCTGCAAGAATGCAGAGGTTCTTGACGGACTCAGGGAGGCTGAGGCGTTCGGAGTGACAGGCCTTTCGTATGGCTTTGACTTCAAGACTGTGACGGCACGCAAGAATGCTGTCGTGGAGCAGCTGCGTGGAGGCGTCGAGGGTCTGCTCGGACATAAGAACATCACTTTGGTTCGTGGCAAGGCTTCTTTCAAGGACGCTCACACGGTGGCTGTCATCCCGAGTTTTTCCTCTGTCATTCCGAGCGATGCCGAGGAATCTCCTCAGGAATATACTGCAGATTATATAATCATAGCAACCGGTTCAGTATCAGCGTCTTTGCCGATTCCGGGAGCTGATCTTCCAGGCATCCTTACCTCTCGCGAGATCCTTGATATAGAAGAGGTTCCTCAAAGATTGTGTGTGATCGGAGGCGGCGTGATCGGTCTTGAGTTCGCTTCGATTTTCCGCAGTTTTGGAAGTGAAGTTACAGTGGTCGAGTATTGCAAGGACATCCTTCCGCGATTCGATACAGATCTTGCGAAGAGACTTAAGCAGAGCCTTGGCAAGAGGGGAATTGAGATAAATACCCAGGCTCAGGTGACTTCGATTACTGAGAATTCCGGAGTATATACAGTTACATTCACCCGCAAGGGAAAGGAAGAGACAATAGTTGCTGATAAAGTTCTGATGGCTGTCGGCAGAAAGGCCAATGTCGCTTCACTTAACCTTGCTGATGCCGGTATAGAGTTCACTCCTCGCGGAATCGTTGTCAATGATGTAATGCAGACAAATGTCCCTCATATCTATGCAGTAGGAGATATCAACGGCAAGATGATGCTTGCGCATGCAGCTACATTCCAGGGAATCGTCGCTCTCGATCATATCATGGGAGTAGAAAATAATATTGATCTGTCTGTGATGCCTGCTGCAGTATTCACTTCACCGGAAGCCGCAAGCGTTGGCAAGACTGAGGATGAATGTAAGGAAGCCGGAATTCCTGTAAGATGCCTCAAATCGTTTTTCCGTGCAAACGGAAAGGCAGTTACGATGGGGGAGACCGACGGTTTCTGCAAGATAGTCGTTGCGGCAGAGCCTAAAGAGGGAGCAGAATCTCCATATGAGCCTGGACGCGTTCTTGGCTGCCATCTTTATGGCCCTCATGCATCTGATATAGTTCAGGAGGCTTGTGCAATGATCACCCGCAAGGCTACATTGAAGGAATTCCAGGATGTTATACATACTCATCCGACGTTGACTGAAGTGCTCCAGTCCGCATTGCATTCATAAGATATGGGAAAGTTCAAGGTTCCGAATACATACGTAATCATTTTTACAGTTCTGCTTGTCTGTGCCGTCTCCACATGGTTTGTCCCAGGAGGAGAACCTCAGACATGGCAGGTCTTTTCCGCCCTGTATGAGGGATTCAGCCAGCAGGCGGGAATCATAGCGTTCGTGCTCATTATCGGAGGAGCGTTCTGGGTCGTGAACAGTACAAAGGCTGTCGACGACGGTATCATGAAGTTCATATCCAAGGTGCAGGCCCTGGAGCGTTATACGCTTATCAGAACCCTTGGCGTGGGTAACATTGTCATCACCCTTGTCATGCTGCTTTTCGGCGTGTTTGGTGCCGTTTTCGGCATGAGTGAGGAGACAATTGCCTTTGTTGCCGTTGTCATTCCTCTTGCCAGATCCCTTGGCTATGATGACTTTACCGGTGTGTGCATGGTATACGTAGCCGCACATGTGGGATTTGCCGGAGCGATGCTGAATCCGTTCACTATCGGAATCGCGCAGGATATGTCGGAGCTGCCTCTTTTCTCGGGAATCGAGTACAGGACTGTGTGCTGGCTCATACTTATGACAGTAGCCATAGCTTTTGTCCTTTGGTATGCGTCCAGGGTCAGAAAACCTGTCGAGGTACATGAAGACGCCGCTGAAATATCTTCTGATACGGAAAATGTGAAAAAGGGAAGCGGTGTAAGGGCATGGATCACTTTTGCCTTGATTTCAGCCTCGCTCGTCTTGTTTTCTGTCTTTTACGCTTCCGATTGTGTCATCAAGATAGGTCAGGGCACATTCGCGACTCCATGGCTTTTATGGGCATTGACAGCGGTATTCGCGCTTGTTTCCATCTTTGCGTTGAGAAATTCGACCAAGATGTTCATCCTCAATCTCCTTATGTTTACCATAGTGTTCATGGTGGCCGGTGTCATGGGATATGGCTGGTATCTGCCGGAAATATGCGCTCTGTTCATGGCGCTTGCAGTCGCTGCCGGTCTTGCAGCAGATTATTCAGCTGACGATATCGCTAAGGAATTCATTGCAGGTGCAAAGGACATTTTCTCTGCTGCTCTGATCATCGGATTCGCTGCCGGAATCATAGTGATTCTCAAGGATGGAAAGGTCATAGATACATTACTCGGTTCAATGGCTTCGGCCCTTGACGGATCCGGTAAGGTAGGCGCATTGGGAACGATGTATGGAATCCAGACTTTCATCAATGTCTTCATTCCTTCTGCATCAGCGAAAGCTGCTGTGACTATTCCGATCATGGCACCTTTCTCTGACATGATCGGAGTTTCCCGTCAGGCTACGGTTCTTGCCTTCCAGTTCGGCGACGGCTTTACAAACATGATCACCCCTTGCTCCGGAGTATTGATGGCGGTTCTGTCGGTTGCGAAGATCTCCTACGAGAAATGGTTCCGGTTCATATGGAAGTTCATACTTGTTCTGATTGTGATCGGATTCCTGCTTCTGCTGCCGACCTTGTTTGTCGAAATGCCGGGATTTTAAATAAGAGAAGGCTGTCTCACGACAGCCTTTCTTTGTGTACTTTAACTTAGAATCAGGTTTTAGTTGAATCTTATGATGCAAATTTATCTCTTCTCTTCCTTTTGTGGAAATAGTTGGGATATGTGGGGCGAAATAGTGATTATTGCCATGTTTTAGGGATTAAAACTCAATATTTGGGACTAAAAAATATATTTTGTAATTTTGTCCCACCTAAATTGTGACTAAGAAATGAGCCAGGTTTCCAAGATTTTCCGTCGTTTTATACCGCAGCTTCTGCATATGATCGTTCTGTCGGTATTCTTTTTCGCTTTCATGCTGATATATCGTCCAGCCAACTGTGTGGAATTCATGGGAGGTGAATGGTTCGGCGTACACCTTACGATCTGCTCTTGCATCGTCTTTCTTGCTGCGGTGATTATGCGTCTGACATACTATTATCTTCCCATGAAAATAAACTATTCACTGTATATTTTCTGGTGTGTAGCGGAGATCATATTCACTGCTTTCTTTGTCGCCCTTTATATCTGGCTTGTCCGCCATAAGCCGATGCCTTATTTCGAAGCATTCACAATGTCCTTCAAATATCTTTTCCTGACACTTCTTATTCCGTATGTGATCCTTGCTTTGTCGTTGAGGCTTTACGAGTATCATACAAGGTCTGAAGATCAGTCCTCGCATACAATGAACAGAATGCGATTCTATGATGACAGACATAATCTCAAGATAGTTCTGACTCCTGGAGATGTTCTGTATATAACAGCTGAGGAGAATTATGTCAACATCTTCTATACAGAAAACGGAAAGCTTCGTACATATGTGCTTAGAAGCTCGATGAAGGCCTTGGAGGAGCTGTGTCAGGACAACGGCCTAGTACGTTGTCACAGGTCGTTTTATGTCAATCCCGCACACGTTAAAGTCTTGAGAAAGGATAAAGAGGGTATAGTATACGCAGAACTTGATGACAAGGATGCAATGCACATCCCTGTCACCAAGCGTTATTACGATAATCTTGCTGAAATGCTTTAGAAAAGTCCGTAGAGCTGGGCGTCGATCTTGTCGGTGATGGCCGAGAAGTCTTCAGGACGATGCTCGAAATCAAGGTTGTCCGCTTCGATCACGAGTACCTTTCCTTTGTAATTCCCGATCCATTCGTCGTACCTCTCATTCAGATTGCTCAGGTACTCGATGCTTATGCTCTTCTCATAGTCACGTCCGCGTTTCTGGATCTGAGAAACCAATGTCGGGACGGACGATTTGAGATATATGAGAAGATCAGGCTCGTGGACCATTGACATCATGAGGTTGAAAAGCTGCATATAGGTGTCGAAATCACGGTCCGAGAGGTTACCCATGGCTTTGTTGTTGGCCACGAATATATGTACTCCCTCCATTATCGTCCTGTCCTGGATGATGACCTCTTCCGACTTCGAGATCTCCAGAAGGTCCTGGAACCTCTGTGCAAGGAAGTATGTCTCCAGATTGTATGACCATCTCTGGATATCCTTATAATAGTCCTCCAGATATGGGTTGTACGTCACAGCCTCATATTTCGGAGTCCATCCGTAGTGCTCTGCGAGCATTCTTGTAAGAGTAGTCTTTCCACAGCCGATATTTCCGGCAATTCCTATATGCATGATCTCTGATGATTTACTGCTTTTTTCCTATGTTAAACAATGCCGTGGGCCATCATAGCCTCAGCAACCTTGATGAATCCTGCGATGTTCGCTCCCTTCACATAGTTCACGTATCCGTCCTCCTCTGTACCGTATTTCACGCATGCTTCGTGGATGTCGGTCATGATCCTCTTGAGGTGTTCGTCTACTTCCTCGCGTGTCCATCTGAGTCTCATCGAGTTCTGAGTCATCTCGAGTCCTGATGTCGCAACTCCGCCGGCATTTGATGCCTTTCCTGGAGAGTAAAGGAGCTTGGCGCTCTGGAATACCTCGATTGCCTCTGGAGTACATGGCATGTTCGCTCCCTCTGCAACGCAGATACATCCGTTGGCTACGAGAGTCTTTGCCTGCTCCTCGTTGAGCTCATTCTGAGTCGCGCATGGCATCGCGATATCGCATTTTACGCTCCATGGACGTTCTCCTGCGTGATATTCTGCTGTCGGATACTTCTCTACGTATTCTCTGATTCGTCCTCTGAACACGTTCTTCAGCTGCATTATGTATGCAAGCTTCTCTGCGTCGATTCCGTCCGGATCGTAGATGTAACCGTTTGAATCAGACATTGTAAGGACCTTTGCACCGAGCTGGAGGGCTTTCTGTGCTGCAAACTGAGCTACATTTCCTGAGCCGGAAATCGCTACGGTCTTTCCTTCATAGCTGTCTCCCTTTGTCGCGAGCATCGCGCTGGCGAAGTAGCATGTGCCGTATCCTGTAGCTTCAGGTCTGAGAGGACTGCCTCCCCACATCTGTCCCTTTCCTGTAAGTACTCCAGTAAACTCGTCGCGGAGTCTCTTGTACTGTCCGAACATGTATCCGATCTCACGTCCGCCGACTCCGATGTCGCCGGCCGGTACGTCTGTGTCAGCGCCGATATGCTTCTGAAGCTCCGACATGAAACTCTGGCAGAAACGCATCACTTCGTTGTCAGACTTGCCCTTAGGGTCGAAATCCGATCCACCTTTACCTGCACCCATAGGCAGGGTTGTGAGACTGTTCTCGAATGTCTGTTCGAATGCAAGGAACTTCATGATGCTGAGGTTCACGCTTGGATGGAAACGTATACCTCCTTTATATGGTCCGATGGCGCTGTTGCACTGTACGCGGTATCCTCTGTTTACACGAACCTCTCCTTCGTCATCTACCCATGGAACGCGGAAGATGATGATTCTTTCAGGTTCTACAATCCTCTCAAGGATCTTCTGGTCCATGAGGTAAGGGTGTTCGACAATATATGGAGCTACGCTTTCGAGTACTTCCTTTACTGCCTGGTGGAACTCTTTCTCACCCGGATTCCTGGCGATGAGGTCAGCCATGAATCCGTCTACATAATTCTGAGTAAACTGATCCATAATAACTACACTTACTTTAATGGTTAGAAATAAAAAAATGTGCCTCCGTGAAATGGCACGAAAGCACAAATTTAACATTATGTTTTTAGAAAAACAACAACTGAAGAGATTCTTCGCTGACGTTCAGAATGCGCGGAATGCCTAGAACAGGAATCCTGTATTGATGTAGAAGGCTCCGTTTCCGTCCTGCTTGTTGAAGCAGCGTGCATATTCAAACGCTACGATGAAGTTCTGGTTCATGATGAAGCGTAGTCCGGCACCTGCGGAACCGTGGAATCCGTCCTTTCTGTTTACATCGACGAACTTCTTGTAAAGATCTTCGTATTTGCCTGTCTTGTTTTCAAGGTCATATCCTTTGAAAACATGAGCACCGTCTGTGAATCCGCTGATTGCAAATGCGATGTTCTGCTTCCAGAGCTTGAAGTCCACGAATCTCCAGCGGAGTTCCGCATTGTAGAATCCTACGTCCTGTCCCTGAACCCTGTTGAGCATAAGGCCTCTGACTGTACGATATCCGCCGAAACCGTCATTGTCGGCCTTAGGACCCATGTTTGTGTAGAATGGCATCACATACCACGGAGACTGGCTGCCGAATGTGCCCTGATAACCTGCTCTGTATGCGAATGTAAGCTTGTCCTGTACGATAGGGAGGTACTGGCGCATTGTGACGCAGAACTTATAATGTGGGTCTGTTGTTCCGAGCCATTTTGGAGCTGCGATCACATGTGCCTCGGCCCAGATTCCTTTGGTAGGGTTGTTCTCGATGTTTCGGCTATCATACATGAGTCCGGCACGGATAGATGATGTCACTCCTCCGTCAGCCTCGCTTTCCGGGATGATTCCCCATGCCTTGTACAGGTCGAAGAGAGTCGTTCCGTGCTCGAAGTCGTTGCCTGCAAGCACTTCATAGCCCTTAGGCTGGAAGTCGCCTGTCTTGATCCATGAGAAGTTGTATCCGGCTTCCCAGTAGAAGTTCTTTGCGATCTCTCCTGTGAAGTCTACCTTTGCCTTGACCATGTCGCGGCCGAAACGGTAGAATCCTTTTGGATATTTTCCCTTCTCCTGCAGCTTCTCTCCTGCCTTGTCCGGAAGATACTGTGCAAGACCGTCTTCAAACATGCTCTGGCTGGTGATGTAGTTGCTCTGATAACCGTTGAATCCGTAAAAGTCGAGAGCTGCATCCTTATAATATCCCGAGCAGATCGACATGCGTACTCCTGGGATCAGGGTCTTGTTGTCATAGTTCACGATGAACTTGTAGCTTCCGATGCTACCTTCCTTGGTATAGGCTGACGCCTCGAAATACCACTGTGACTTAGGATTCGGGTATGTGTCTCCGTTTCCGAAGTTGTAGAGGTTGAGCAATGCTCCGAACTGGAATCCGCGGTCTGCGTCAAAAGCCACTACAGGAAGCGGACCGAAATTAGTGCCGGTCTTTATGATTTCTCCCTTCTCGTTATATGTGACTTCCTTTTTCTTCTTTGTTTCCTTCACTTCTTTGTCAGAAGCTTCTGTCTCTGCCGCAAAGGCAGGAAGGCAGAGCGCTATGGCTGCCAATAATGAGATAAACTTTTTCATATTGTAAGGTTTTAGTACAATTTCCTGAATTCTTTCACGATATCCTTGAACTTGCCTCTGAGCTTCTTTTCTCCGAGCAGCTTAAGGTCTGATATGTATCTTCTCATGCCTTCGATATAGTCAAAGAAATAGCTGTACGAAGGTATGGTAAGGAGTGTCAATGCCAGTGCGTAAGGCCATGGGAGCAGGCAGAACGCGAGGATGGCGTAGGTGATCAGCAGAATCGTTCCGAGAGCGAGCTTCACTCCGAATCCTACGGTGTTGTGGAAGGCCTTGTCTCTTGTCTTGCTGCGCAACAGATTGTATGTCAGCCACATCGGAGACGATACGATCGCGCTGAAGATCCAGTATGGAAGACCGATTAAAGCTGCAAAAGCCTTTCCAGCCGCATTAAGAGCCTCATTCTTCTTTCTGAAAGAGTAGATGGAGATACCCTTCTTGCGGCGCTTCTTGTCGAATTCCGCTACCTTTTCAAGGAGGTTTTCCATCTCCTCCGGTTTTTTCTCGCACGCTTTTTCGATCTCTGCAACTATCTCCCTGTTTGCGAGCATTCCCTTATGAAGGCTTCTGCCGAAATCTCCGTATCGAAGGCCTTTGTCTGCTGCAAGCATCTTTGTCAATGCCCATTTATTGTAGAGCTGCTCGTCGTCCTTGATGAAGGTGATGAGCTTCGACATCCTTGATGCGAGCTCCTTTCTGAGAGGCTCGATCATCTGGACTTCGTTCTCTACGTTCAGGCCTTTGACGAATTCCGTTACATTTATCGCTTCGCCGAAGGTGATGAGGCATGTGCTTCTATAACGGAAGTAGTCTCCGTATTCGATACCTGTCGGTACTATGTATACCGGCATCTTGTCGCCGAACTTTGAGTTGGCTGCAAGGGCGGCTCTGAATGTTCCTTTGCCGAGGGTCTGGAGCGAGTGCGCTGGCCTGTGGCGTCCCTCAGGGTACATGCAGAAGCGAACCTTGTTTTCGAGCGTATCAACTATAATCTCCTGAGTCTCATTGTTTTTCAAGACATTGCGAAGACCGTCTCTCTGGCGTACCATCGGCAGAATCCTGACGAAAGTCATGATCTTGGCTATGAACGGCTTGTTGAAGATATCCGCTCTTGCGCCGAATACGCTCTCATCCTTGAATGCCTGCAGGATGACAAGAGCATCCATGAGAGTGTTGCAATGGTTTGGAGCGATGATCACCGCTCCGTCTGTCGGTATGTTTTCCTTGCCTGTGACCTCGATTTTTCTGTAGCTGTGTTTGGTGTTCCAGTCTACTATAGGCTTGAGGATTGTATAGCCAAGGTCTTTGTCGTAAATGTTTTTTCTTGACATGTTATTCTTCGTTAGCTTCCTTTCTTCCTCTCCATCTCCAGAGGAATGCAAGTGTCAGGCCTGAAATGATGTGCCATACGCCCCACCATGCTGTGATGACGAGCATACCGCCGTTATTTGCCCATGCTCCGACATCAGGGAAGATGTTCGGGTTGAGAAGGAGTACAAGTCCGAGTCCGGAGTTCTGGATACCGGTCTCGATTGTGATGGTTCTTCTGTCCTTGTATGGAAGCTTGAGCAATGTACTTGTTCCGAATCCGATTCCGAGCGCAAGAAGGTTATGCAGAAGCACAACAAGGAAGATGTAGCGGATACACTTCATGAATACATCCAGGTTTCCTGTAAAGATGATGACCACCATGGCGATGAAAACCACGATAGAAAGGTACTGGAGAGGCTTCTTGAGCAGATTTGCGACCTTTGGAAGGTACTCTCCGCAGAGGATACCCAGCACGAGAGGAATACCCATGATGATGAAGATGCTCTGGAAGATGTCGCCGAGCGGAATCACGAGTTCCGGAAGCTCGCCGATGTAGTGGTTTCCAGCGAAATTAAGGTACATCTTGCCCCAGAATGCAAAGTTCAGAGGTGTCGTAAACACACATACAGCTGTGTTGAATGCCGTAAGAGAAACGGACAGCTCTGAATTGCCTCGAGAAAGGGATGTGATGAAATTTGAAATGTTTCCGCCCGGACATGCTGCTACGAGGATCATTCCGAGGGCGATCATAGGAGAAATCCAGTGGCCGAAGGCCATGATGAGCACCAGTGTAAGTGCCGGAAGGAGCAGAAGCTGGCAGACCAGTCCTGTCAATATTGATTTCGGATTCTTTATGATATCGACGAAAGTAGCAGGCTTGATGCCGAGGGCTACTCCAAACATTACAAATGCAAGAACAATGTTCAAAAGTGTTGAACCTCCGTTCATTGTGACGTTCAACGCGTCTAGATTTCGAATGACTTCTTCACTCATTTCGGTCAGGTTTTATTGTTTATCAAGGCAAAGTTAGTATTTTTATTCATATGGGCAAACATCTTATTTAATAGCTTATCAATAATGTGGCCAAATGGTGCGTGATGTTGTGAATTACGATTTTTTTACTATATTTGTAGTCTAACATTTACGGGTATGCCTTACATTATTCTTCTTGTCTGTCTGGCCTTAGCCCTCGTCCTTCAGATTCTGACGGGCGGTTTCCCTGTTTTATTCTTTTCCTTCCCTCTGAATATCATTCTTGCCGCTCTGTGGCTTGGAGGTATGATATGGCTTTGGAAAAACTCCCGCAAGTCCATCTTCGTCGAGTTCATGCTTTCACGTGGCGCGACATTATGGGCCGTCGGACTCTTCCTTCTGTCATCCTTGATCATCGGCTTTTCCGGCTGGAGGCATTTTGCATCATCATGGATCTTCATGGTCGTGCTTCTTTATTTCCAGACAGTCCTGCTCTTTGTCATTTTCAGAGGATGGAGGTCGGCGACTGCAACGGGGGCACGTCTGGGATCAGTCAGATGGCGTTTCCTTCTGAATCATGCCGGTATCCTCATTGCTGTCTCTTCGGCTTTCTGGGGAGCACCGGATTCGGAGACGCTCAGGCTTCAGGCAGTAAAGGATATGCCTGTCAAGGAGGCATTCCGCATGGACGGAACTTCTGCATGGCTTCCATATGAGGTCCAGCTTGTGGAATTTACAGTCGACACATACGAAAACGGCATGCCTTCGATGTTTGAAGCGGCTGTACTTATAGATTCAGAAGAAGTCACATTACGTGTGAACGAGCCTTATTCCCGTTCATTCGGAGAAGACATATACCTTACCGGATACGATTCCATGGCGGGCAGCGACTCGCAGTACTGCATCATCCAGGTCGTGAAAGAGCCGTGGAAATATTCCGCGCTTGTCGGAATCATTATGATGTTGGCCGGAGCCTTCCTGCTTTTTGCAGGCGGTCCGCAAAGAAGATATGGGGAGGATGACTGATATGATTACATGGGATAGCTTCATATGGTTCGGAATACCTTCCGTACTTCTTTCCGCAGCGGGTGCTGTGGTTTCGATGTGTGCAAATGACCATTGGTCGCAGTCGTCGCTCAAGTATCGTCGCCGCAGGACGATCGCCGTATCGTTTGCGTCCGCATCACTGGCCGCTCTCGCCGCCTTCATAATATGTCTTTGGACAGGACTTGACAGACCGCCTTTGAGGACGATGGGGGAGACCCGCCTGTGGTATTCGTTCTTCGCCCTCTTCGCCGGCCTTTTCACATACCTCCGCTGGCGCTACAGATGGATCCTGTCATTCTCGACCGTCCTCGCCACGGTCTTCATAATGATAAACATCTTCAAGCCTGAGATACACGACCAGACCCTCATGCCGGCTCTCCAGAGCCCTTGGTTCATCCCTCATGTGACGGTCTACATGTTCTCTTACTCTTTCCTCGGATGTGCTTTCCTGCTGGCTCTGGCAGGCCTTTTCACGACTAAGAACAATGTGATGCAGGCTGCAGACACATTGGTATATATAGGTATGGCTTTCCTTACTTTCGGCATGCTTTCCGGCGCATTATGGGCAAAGGAAGCATGGGGACACTACTGGAGCTGGGACCCGAAGGAGACCTGGGCTCTGGTCACATGGCTGAGCTATATGCTGTACATACATATGCGTCTTCTCGGCAGGGGATCACGCAAATCGTTGTGCCTGCTGCTGATATTCAGCTTCATATGTCTTCAGATGTGCTGGTGGGGGGTGAACTATCTGCCTTCAGCCCAGGACAGTGTACATGTATACAATAGATAAACCGATATGCTTATGAAGAAAACATTAAGATGGGGTGCAGTCATGCTGCTGGTGGCAGCTGCTGCCTTGCTCGTGATCTACAGGGCCGTGAACCGCGTGCCTTCTGCAGATCTGCCTCAGTACGAGCGTGTTTATGAAATCTTCCAGGATGGAGGATGCCTCAGCTGTCACTCGGCAGATCCGAAGGTTCCTTTCTATGCTAAGATGCCTGTTGCAGGCAAGATTGTGATGAAGGATATCGACTCAGGATACCGTGCTTATGACATCAAGCCTTTCATGGAATCCCTCAAGGTGGACGGAGAATTCTCTCCAGTAGACCTTGCGAAGATCGAGAAGGTCGTTCTTGACGACAGAATGCCTATGCCGAAGTACTATCTCGTACATTGGGGCAGCTCGATCACTGAAGCAAAGAAGGAAGTCGTGCTTGACTGGATCCGAAGCGAGCGTATTGAGATGTATGATGATAACCTTCCGGAGTCCCGCGCCGGAGAGCCTGTACGTCCGATCGCCCTTGAAGCAGACAC
>JAFYME010000012.1 GCA_017556765.1 Bacteroidales bacterium | reverse complement strand
TTTTACTACGACTCTCGCCAGCTTTTGTTTAGTCATCTGCCAAGCCCAAACACCGGCCTTGACTTCAAACTCCACCTTCTCCCCGCATACAGTTCCTTGAATAGTACCCTTCTTAAATTTACGTTTTACTGCAGGGAATTCTGCTCGGAATGTATTAGTGGTGAACCCTGCATCACGAATGTAATCTTTATCTACTGGAAGTCCAAGGATACTTGTCAACCCATATTTCTTCTTACCGACAGTCAATTTCCAATCACTGCTGACTGATATCGGTACACTACGATCTTCCATTACATACAAAGTGAAGTACACCATAGTGTTATTTTCGTTCAGTTCTACTCTGTCCATTATGATGAAATCCACCTGGTCGTTAGTATTTATCTTACGTAATCCTGCTGAATGAGTAAGAACCAGCGCATTCACAGTACCCTTCAATGGATTATGGTCAAGAGAAGCCTGAACTCCATACTTCTGATCACTGTTTTCATCCGGATTGATGTCAAACTCAACGACGTCTGCATCCAGTGGCTCATATACGTAGCATAGTCTGTAATGGCAATAGTCAGGAGACCAGAAGATATCCTTCTCACTGCCTGCCATTCCTATGATCTCACGGCAGTGGTATGTCTTGCCGTCAGCCACTATCACATTATTCGCGTCATAAGAAATCCAAAGGTCTGTACCCTGCTGCAAGGTAGTGAATATGCGAAGTTCCTCAGACGAACGTTCTATCTTCTGAATCTTTTCGCCAGTCATGTTCACCCTTACAATCGGCTCATTGATTGTAACGATGTCTGAAGCTGTCGAATTATATTCATTGAGAAGCTGCTTCTCCATCTGTCTTACGGTATATCCCGGGAAAGTCGCATCAAGGTCTCTGTATTCAGGCAGGATTGTGCAATATCTTACATTTCCATCCGGCAGCACCATGCTCACCTGCGGGATATGGGAATCCCATGCAGAACGGGCAATCTGCTGAACTGTTGAGTATGGAAAGTCATCATTAGGATAGAGACAAAGTCCGTGGGCATCAAGCATCGGAACCCAGTAGAGAACCTCATCAAGAGTCTTGCAAGACCATGCAAAGTCGTTGTACCTTATAGAATATGGCTTATCTTCTCCCTGAATCCATACCCTCACCATTCTGGAATCCGGCATATAGGTATTGTCCACATCCTTCTCCTCATTGGCGATATGGCTCTTGATGCCGTTCTCCCACAGCATCTCCATCAATCGCTTATATGGCATCAGATCGCTGCCCTCAATCTTTATGGTCAATCTTGTCGCCCTGTCAGACTGGAGTCTTTCGAGCAATTGTCCACCATATAATTCATCAGAAGAGAAAACAACAGGCTTGCTCTGCTTGTTCAACATATAGACATGCTGACCGGTAGCCTCGGATATCCTCAGCGTCTGATATTCTTCAAGGATTTCGGTACTTTTAGCAGTGTAGCCTAATTTGCCGTCAATGGTTTCGACTTCTTGTGCGATTGAGTCGATGGCCGAAAGGCAGAAGATGGCAGCCAGGGCCAATAATAGATTTTGAGTTTTCATGATCGGAAAATTTACTTCGATTTTGATAAAGCAAATTTAATCCGACCTTATGCTGCAACGTGTATTTTTCACATGACATGAGCGTTGCAATTGCGTTGCAGCCTATTCAGAGACAGTATTTACGGGTTCTCTCTTACCTTTTATGGTCAGGGACTCGCCACAAACCGTACCAGACACAAAATCAATCTCATCTGTTATTGCCGGGAATTCCGCACGGAATGTAGTAGTCACGTATCCTGCATTGCGGATAAAATTCTCATTCAGAGGAATGCCATGAAGCCTCTGGATATTATATACACTGCCGGACTTGGTAGTAATGGTAAGGTCATCTCCGATAAAAATAGGGACATGACGCGGCTCCATCAGGGATATGTCAAAATAGAGCATCGTATTATCTTTATTGTACTCTATCGCCGACAGACACAACAGATCCAATTGGGAATCGGAATCCACGTTATGAAGCATGGCATAGGTATACGGCATTTCCAGTTTAAGACAGTCTTCATACGGATTATATCCAGGATACACCTGCACTCCATACCACTGGTCATCCTCGCTATCCGGATTGATATCGATTTCTTTTACATCTTCATCCAACGGCTCATAGACATGGCAGAACCTGAATGTGCATACATCAGGTGACCAGAAGATATCCCTTTCGCATCCTGCCATTCCAATGATTTCCTTGCATTTATAGACTTTGCCTTCGGCCACGATCACACTATTCGCATCATATGAAATCCATAAATCCTGGCCTTGTAAGAGAGATGTGAATATACGTAATTCCTTGCCAGAACGTTCTATCTTATAAAGAGATGTTCTGTTATCCGTAACTCTCACCAGTGGATTGTCAATTGTAATGACATCCGGTTCCTTCGAGTTATATTCACTAAGCAATTGAGTTTCTATCTGACGGACTGTATAACCCGGAAAGCTTGCCGCGAGGTCTCTTTTCTCAGGCAGAATAGTGCAATCATATCCCTCATCACCTCGCAGCATCATGCTGACCTGCTTATTGTTGGATTTCCATGCTGATTCAGCGATCTTCTGAAGTATAGAATATGGAACATCATCATTCAACGGATACATACACAGTCCATGGGCATCAAGCATCGGAACCCAGGACAGTACATCCTCCAGAGTCTCGCAGGTCCATGCAAAGTCATTGTATCTTATATGGTATGGCATCTCCTCTCCCTGGATCCACATCCTTACCATTCTTGAATCCGTATGGTAAGTATTCTCGACATCCTTTTCCTCGTTGGTAATATGGCTTTTAACTCCGACTTTCCATAGACTTTCCATCAAGGACTTATATGGTGTCAAATCATAACCGTCTATCTTGATTGTCAATCTGCTTGCCTTTTCTCTCTTCAGCTTCTTCGGAAGCTTGTCCAAAGCAACCACTTCCGGAGCATAACCCTTCTTCAGAGAATATTCGACATCAATCTGATTTTCCGACACCCTTATAAAACGATGTTCATCAAGAATCGCGTCATTTTTCGCCGTATATCCCAACTCGCTCTGATTAGGGGCACCCGTACGGAATACAAGGAACAGGGCAGCCGCCACAACGCATCCCAATATAATCCAAAGATATGGCTTGCGTTTCTTGACCGGAGCAACAGTATCCTGCTTCAGAGATTCATCCTTCGGCTCGAAAAACAAGCTGAACACCTCCGGCTCCATCTTCTTCTTCAGTCTGTGCTTCAAGCTGCGCACGCTGCTGTCTTCCATATTCAGGATCTGCGCAATCGTCGCCGATGTAAACTGCATTGAAGACAGCACGCATGTAACCATGACATTTATGTTCCTGTCAAGAGAGATGGACAGGAACAGCGGAGAATACACATCGAGAATACTTTCCTTGATACGGTTCTTGTCAGCATTCGACACGGCCGTGCTATGCATCTGGATCTTCTGTATCAAAAGGTACTCCTCGCTCTGTTTAAATGCCGTGTTCAAGGCATTCAATTTCGTCGAAAGATTCTCTGGTGTATTCATGGGGATAATTTTATAAGCACGAAGATACCAAAAAGTCACTAAAGAACATAAAATTATGCTTATATTTGTTCAAAACTAATAACTATGATCAAGAAAACTCTTGCAGCCATCCTAAGCATCAGTGCAGCGCTCTTTTCTCAGGTGCAGTCGGCGGCCGAAAATCAAGATTTCATCGGAAATCTCTACAATTACATCGAGAACCTTGACGTATTTGAATACGGACAGGAGGAATCACACGCCTACTACATCCCGGAGCATCATAAGCTCCTTAACGGATCGTGGAAATTCTTCTATGCCGATACTCCGGAGGAAATCCCGTCAGAGTTTTACGCAGAACGCTACTCAGATTCGAAGTGGGATACTATCGATGTACCTTCCAACTGGGAAATGAGAGGATACGGCGACCCTTTGTTCAGAAATGTCAGCGCTCCTTTCATTGCAAACCCGCCTCAGACTCCACGAGATTACAATCCGACCGGAGCATACCGCACGACCTTCACAGTTCCTTCCGACTGGAAGGGTGAGGAAGTTTTCCTCAGGTTTGAAAAGGTAGCATCGGCGTCTTTCCTGTGGGTGAACGGACAGGAAGTAGGCTACAACGAGGGTGCTCAGGAGACAGCAGAGTACAACATCACCCCATATCTTAAGAAAGGTCGCAACACATTGGCCATGATGGTGGTCAAGTATTCTGACGGATATTACCTCGAGGGTCAGGACTACTGGCGTCTCGCAGGTATCTTCGACGACGTATATCTTTATGCGACGCCTAAGACCAGGCTCTTCGACTGGTATGTCACCACAGACCTTGACAAGGAATACAAGGATGCCGACCTTCGCATTGAGGCTACTGTCAGAAGTTATGATGACGTCCCAGTACAGTCTCCATTGAAGGTTCTGGCCGTATTGTCAGATGCCGATGGCAAGACCGTAGCGGAGCTGGAAAGCCAGGAGGTAAGATTTGCCCCAGGCAGCAAGTCGCTGACCTTGACCATGACAAAGCATATCTCCAATCCTCTCAAATGGACAGCGGAGACCCCTGATCTGTACTCATTGAAAATGTATCTCATCGATGCATCGACAGGCAAACGAATCTGCAGTAGCACTGCAGAGGACGCCCGTCAGGACGTCGGATTCAAGGAGACGGAAATCATAAACAATGTATTCCACCTGAATGGTAAACCGTTGAAGGTCAATGCACAGAACTCCCACATGCAGGATCCCGACAACGGTCATGCAGTTACCGACGACCTCATCAGAAAGGATATGGAGATACTTAAGCGTTACGGTTTCAATGCCGTCCGCATCAGCCACTACCCTCCTGTTCCGCGTTATCTTGAGCTGGCGGCTCGATATGGACTTTACATCATTGATGAGGCCGGCACAGAGGCTCATGCTACAGAATACATATCAAACGACGAGAGATTCATCGGAATGTACCGTGAGCGCGTGCGCAGAATGGTACTTCGCGACCGCAACCAGCCTGCAGTCCTCTTCTGGAGCGCAGGAAACGAGAGCGGAGAGGGTCCTAACATCGGAGAAGTCATTGATGAAGGACGCAAGTATGACCATACACGCTGGTGGATGTACGGAGGTAATGCATACAGCCATGCGGCAGAAGACATCATAGGTCCACGCTACCCTACCGCACTGGCGCTTGACCTGAAGGTAGGCCTTCACGGAGATGGAGACGTCCGTCCGTCATTCATGGATGAGTACATATCGGTAGCCGGTAACGGCGGTGGCATGCTCGACGAGATGTGGCGCGCGATATACACTCACGAGCGCAGCCTCGGAGGAGCCGTATGGGATTTTGTATCTCCAGGACTCACTCAGCCGACACGTGCCTTGAAGGATTCATCGCCTCATGGAGTGATGGCGCATATCATGGGAAATGCCAAACTAGTACAGGACACACGAAACAAGAAGAACCATGTCATCGACCTGAGCGGTCACGATGAGTGGGTAGAAGTATACAGAGACGAGTGCCTTGAGATCTCCGGAGACGCTGTCTCGATCAGCTTCGACGTCTTCCCACGCAAGCTTGTCAGCTCGTGCGGCTCATTCGTGACAAAGGGCGAATGGCAGTACGGAGTGCAGCAGAAAGGCAAAGATCAGATCGTGTTCTATATAAATACGAACAAGGCTCCGGCTAATCCTGATGAAGCTAACATGGATGCCCGCGCGGCATTCCGCTGGGCAAGATCAGCGCCGAAGAACCACAAATACGAGCTCGTGGCAGAGCTTCCTGCAGACTGGGAATACAACTGGCACCATGTAGCGGCTTCATATGACGGTCAGAAAATGACTCTTTCCATTGATGGCGTTCAGGCTGCGGAAATGGATGCGCGCGGAAACATCATCAACGCTCCTTTCCCTGTCAACATCGGCCGTAATGAGCAGACCCATGGTCAGGACACCAGAGTATACATCTGCGACGCCCTTATGGACAACGTAAAGATCTCTGATAAGTCTGGAGAGCTTCTGAACCTCGAATTCGAAGGCGAAACCATAGGAGAGAACTTCTTCTCATGGGGTCTTGGAGCCCGTACATACGGCACTATCTGGCCAGACAGGACCGTTCAGCCGGAAATTTACCAGATGCAGAAATCATCTCAGCCGATTTCATGCAGACTCCTCAGCGCGGACAACCGTCTTGTCGAGATCTGGAACCGCAATCACTTCCTCAACGCTTCTTTCTACGATTTCAAATGGTCTCTCTACGAGGATGGAATCTGCAAGCAGGAAGGTACGATTGCCCTCGACATCGAGCCTCTGAGCAAGAAGATCATAGAACTTCCTTACGACCGTCCTGAGATCAAGCCGGGATGTGAATACTGGCTCATGCTTGAAAGCAGCCTCAAGGAGGATGAGATCTGGGCAGAGAAAGGAACTGTAATGTCTTGGGACCAGTTCGAGCTTCCGTGGGAAATACAGGTGGAGCAGAGCGACAAGACCATAGGTCATGCGACTCTCGAGCAGACCGAGGAGGCGATCGTCGTGAAGGGAGAAGGCTTTGCATACACATTCACTCCAGACGGCCTTCTGTACAGCATGAAGCAGGGCGAGGAGGAACTCCTCAAGGCTCCTCTTCAGTTCAATGTATGGAGAGCTCCTCTTGCTGTAGAGGTAGACAGCTGGAGCCAGGGCAACATCACCTACAACAACAGGAAGGCATGGAACGGCTCACAGATCGCAAACGAGTACTACAGCAATAACATTGATGAAATAACCCGTATGCCGATTTCATGCGAGGCGTTTGAGGCTGACGGACAGGTATATATAAATGTACGCAGCTTCGCTCAGTTCGGTCCTGCAGTGAACACGTCTCTGGACGCATACATCTTCGGCGTGAGGTACATCGGATATTCTGAAATTTACGAATACCGCATCAACGGAGACGGCTCGATCGCCATCCACCATACTCTTGAGCCGGAAGGTTCAATGCCGGAGCTCCTGCCTCGAATCGGTCTGACAATGACCCTGAACGAGCAGATGCAGCAGGTGAAATGGTATGGACGCGGACCTGAAGAGAACTATCCGGACAGAAAGACCGGCTATCCTGTAGGCATTTATGAGAACAACGTCGACGGAATGTTCGAGCCATACCTCATACCTCAGGATTGCGGACTCAGATGCGACAACCGCTGGCTTGAAATGAGAAGCCCGTCCGGCCATGGCCTGAGATTCTCTATGGACGAGCTCTTCAATTTCAACGCTTACAACTACTCTACTGAAAACCTGACCAAGGCAGTTTACACATATCAGCTGCAAAGACAGGAAGGAGTGACCCTCAATCTGGACTACCAGACTACAGGAGTGGGATGTACAGCATGTTTCGTTCTGCCGGGTTATCAGACAAAGCCTACCCGCTACGAAAGAAATGTGACCATACAGCTGCTGTAGGGGTTTTAAAAGACAAATCCGATTCTGTACTGTACGTGAGGGAGGATGTAGTACTCATCCGAACCTACGCCGATCTTAGGGCCTAAGGTGAATTCCTGCACCCAGTGCTTGCCTATGGCCCTTCGGAATCCGTAAGAAGGGGTAAAGCTGATGTCGGCTCCGTCAGGAGTCGTTGAAGCGCGAAGTCTCATGGAGATAAAATCCGATGAGTTGTTATACGTGCTTCTGTTCAGTTTTACCCTTCTTGCTATACTGGAATACCACCTTCCTTCAAAAGAGAGTCCCAGGCCCATTGTTCCATCGAAGACCACTCCCACATCAGGGTAAGTATATAAAGTGAATCCCAATGGAACGATACCGGCACGGCCAATAAGGGTCCAGCGATCCGCTACCCTGCCCTCGTAGCTGTATTCGAGACCAAGGAGAGTCGTTGAGATGGAATGATTAGACTGAAGCCTGTAATAGCCTACAGGATATGAATAGTCACGTGCAGAAACGGCCAGAGCCGAAAGGCATAAGGCCAGTGATATGATCATCTTTTTCATATATGTACTTGGTTTAGAAGTTCAACGCAAGGCCGACACCACTGCGGCATGGGCCGAATGTAAGTTCCGGCTGTCTGCTTGAAGCTATGCGGGAATTATAGTCTGCAGCTATCCCCTTCATGATCTTGTTTCCGCTGCAGATGAGAGGGATACCAGCTCCCATACCTACCGCACCGGCACCCATCAGGAGGGCCATTCCAGGCTCCAGTTCGAGGTTTATGGCAGCGGCCAAGGTAGCTAACGAGAACATCGAAGCTCCCAACCATGTCAGTGTATGGCCCCAGCCTCTGCGCTGCCTTGCCATGAAATAATCATCTCCATACATATTGAAGACCACATATTCAGCCTGCTGGGCTCCGTAATAAGTTCGCGAGCCGATATACAACTTGCCGTTCACAAAACGCATGGTTCCAGTCTGGCCTCCTGCATTCTTCAACAGGTCCTCATTGAAGATGGAACCGGCGAGAAAATTCTGCTCATGGCCTTCATGGTATATTATCTTCGAGATGTCAGCCACTGGAGTGGAATATACCGGTCCATTCTGGTTCTCATACAGACGATAGTAAACCAGGTCGTGTCCTACCTCATCAACGACAGCATTCACAACCTGTGAATCAATAAAATAAATCCTGTCCTGGGCCTGAGCCGCAAAGACTCCGAAAAGCATGCATAAAATAAAAGTTAATGTCCGTCTCATGGTAATGTTGTTTTACCTATAAGACGGACATCAACTATAAAAATACTATCGTTTTTCGAAAAATTTAATCGATGTTAGGTTCGTTCCAGAGAATGGTCTCTGTACAATTGACCATAAGGCTCTGATCTCCAACAGAAAGCGCAAAGTCACCTGCCTCAAGAGTCCATTTGCCATAGTAGTTCACGAATGCAAGATCCTTTGCTGTAACCTCAAGCTCGACGGTCTTTGTCTCACCCGGCTCAAGATATACCTTATCGAATGCACGCAGACGACGTACATCCGGAGTTGAGCTTGCATACATATCGCTTGAGTAGAGAAGCACGCTTTCCTTACCGGCAACAGCTCCTGTATTGGTCACGTCAACTGTCACCTTAAGCACATCCTCTGCTCCGAATGAAGTCTCAGACACGGTCATGTTCGAGTATGCGAATGTTGTATAGCTCAAGCCATATCCGAACGGCCACTGAACGTCCATGACTGCATTATAGTTGTACACTCCCGCCATAGTTCCCTGATTTTCAGACGGTTTATAGTCATAGACAGCGAACTTGTTGGTATACTTAGGATATGTAAACGGAAGCTTTCCGCTGAAGTTTGCCTCACCTGAAAGAAGAGTCGCAAGAGCATCTGCTCCATAATTGCCCGGAAGCAGGATGTCCACAATCGCTGTAGCGAGAGGCTCGATGTCACGGATGACACGAGGACGGCCCTCGTTGAGCACAAGAATGATAGGACGTCCTGTAGCGGCAAGAGCCTTTACAAGCTCTTTCTGGTTGGCAGAAAGGTTGAGATCCTCATCGTTACCAGGAGTCTCGCAGTATGTGTTCTCACCGATACATGCTACGATGACATCAGACTTGCGCGCTGCGGCAACAGCCTCCTTGATGCTTGTAGCCTCGTCGAACTTCCAGTTTGCAGTCATCAGGTCGTACTCTACTCCAGGGACATATGTAACATTGTCAAACTTCTGGTCAAGAGCCTCGTAGATAGTATTATACTTGTCGGTAAACTCTGGGATAGAAGCTCCGTGGCCCTGCCATGTATATGACCATCCGCCGTTCATTGTCCTGATGGAATGGGCGTTAGGGCCTGTCACGAGGATGTTGAGATCCTTGCG
>JAFYME010000064.1 GCA_017556765.1 Bacteroidales bacterium | reverse complement strand
CATTATTTCTTGATGTTAGGGAGCTCCAGTCCGTAACCCTTCTTCTTGTCCTCGACCTTGAGGAGGAAAGACATGAAGAATGCTATGATTCCGAACGAAGCGAAGATGATCATAGGAACCACATATCCGCCTGTTGCCTTGAGTGCGTTTCCGATGATGAGCGGAACGAAGCAGAGACCTACGTTCTGGATCCAGAAGATGAGCGAGTATGCGCTTCCGAGGATCACAGGATCGATGATCTTAGGCACTGAAGGCCAGAGAGCCGCAGGCACAAGCGAGAACGACACTCCGAGCACCACGATCAGAAGGAGAGCGAGGCCCTTGCTTGGGAATGCAGGGAGGAGGAACGCGAAGCTGAGGTGGCATGCGATCATGATGATTGCGCCGAGCATGAGCATTGTCGCGCCCTTACCCTTGTTGTCAAGGAAGGCTCCGAGGAACGGAGTGAGAATCATCGCGAGGATAGGGAACCATCTGAAGAGGTCAGCCGCCTCTGTTGTAGGGATGTTCAGTGTAACCTCGAGGAAGTTTGTCGCATACCTCTGGAACGGGAAGATCGCCGAATAGTAAAGCACGCAGAGAAGGGCTACAAGCCAGAACATCTTGCTGCGGAAGATCTTGCCGAGATCGCTTACCTTGAACTCTTCCTCAGAATCGCCGCCTGCAACGATACCTTTCTGCTTGTCGAGCTTCGCATCCATCACCGAGAACACGATGAAGTTGATAAGACCGATAAGAAGGAGAATCACACAGAAGAGGATCGGGGCCTCGATGTTTCCGAACTTGTCTGCAAGACGTGGCGATGCCGAAAGGACAGCGAACACGCCAAGACGCGCGATCGCCATCTCAAGACCCATAGCAAGGGCCATTTCCTTACCCTCGAACCACTTTGCGATAGCCTTTGACACCGTAATACCTGCCATCTCGCAGCCACATCCGAAGATCATAAAGCCCAGAGAAGCCATCTTTGCGCTGCCTGGAAGAGCTGTCCACCATGAACCGAGCCAGTTGCAGAACTCTGCGGCCTGGAACCAGTCGGTGATACCGATGTACTTGATACCTGCTCCGATCACCATGAGTGAAGTCGAGAGGATACCGGTGAAGCGCACTCCCATCTTGTCGAGGATGATACCTGCAAGGATAAGGAATCCGCAGACGTTAAGGATGTACTCGGACGCTGCATATGTTCCGAAAACCGAGCTGTCCCAGCCTCTTGCAGACTCCACGAGCGACTGGAGAGGCGACATCACGTCCACGAACATGTACGCGAAGAACATTGCCAGAGCGATAAGCACGAGCGCGGCCCATCTTGCGGCAAAGCTGTCGTTAAGATACTTTTTGATTGTTTCTGCCATAATATTTGTTTATTAGTATATTCACATATTGCAGCGCGAAGATAGCGGTTTTTGCTCTAAACGGCAAAACAGATTTCGGAATGTCCGAATTTAGTAGTAACTTCGCAAGTCTTATGGCAACAAAGAATATGGAACAGCCGACTACGATATATACATATCTTGACAGGGTGGACTCCCCTGCCGACATCAAGGGATTCAGCATGGATGAGCTTCGCGCATTGTGTGCGGAGATACGTCATTACATGATCGAATGCTGTTCGGTAAATCCCGGACACCTGGGATCAAGCTTGGGAGCTGTAGAGCTGATGGTTGGTCTTCACTATGTATATGACACTCCTTCGGACAAGCTCGTATTTGACGTCGGTCATCAGGCTTATGCCCATAAGATCATCACCGGACGCAGGGAGGCATTCCGCAAAAACAGGATGAAGGACGGAATCAGCGGCTTCCCGAAACGCTCGGAAAGCGAGTATGACGCATTTGGAGCCGGCCACTCTTCGACATCCGTATCCGCAGCGCTCGGCTTCGCTGAGGCATCAAAGCAGCAGGGGCTGAACCAGAAGGTGGTAGCCCTTATCGGCGACGGATCTCTGACAGGAGGCCTCGCATTCGAGGGCCTGAACAACGCAGGAGCGGCAAAATCCGACATCCTCGTCATCCTTAACGACAACAACATTTCCATCGACCGCAATATCGGAGCTGTCCACAACTACCTCCTCAAGATAACCACGGACCCACGCTACAACCGTGCGAAGAAGCAGGTCTGGGACAGCCTTGGAGAGGGCAAGTTCCGCGGACTTGTACAGAGAATCGTGCGTACAACAAAGTCGCATTTCGTCCGCAGAAGCGGCGGACACCTTTTCCAGGCCATGGGATTCAGATATTTCGGCCCTATCGACGGCAACGACATAGCCCAGGTTGTCGAGACCTTGAAGAAGCTCAAGGAAATGGGAGGACCGATCATGCTTCATGCACTTACAACCAAAGGAAAGGGCTACACTCCGGCCGAGGAAAACCAGACAGTATGGCATGCTCCCGGCATCTTCGATCCTGAAACAGGAGAAAGAATCAAGAGTGAAAAGGGTGAAAGCAGATATCAGGACGTATTCGGCACCGTGCTTCTAGAACTCGCAAGAATGAATCCGAAAGTTGTCGGAATCACCCCGGCGATGGCTTCAGGATGCGGAATGAACATGCTGGCGAAGGAAATGCCGAAAAGATTCTACGACGTAGGAATCGAAGAAGAGCATGCGGTAACATTCTCAGCAGGACTTGCCGCAGGAGGCCTCAAGCCTTTCTGCAACATATATTCGTCATTCTCACAGAGGGCATACGACCAGATCATACATGATGTCGCCCTTCAGAATCTGCCTGTCGTCCTCTGTCTTGACAGAGGAGGAATCGTCGGAGAGGACGGAGCAACACACCACGGATGCTACGACATGTCCGTCTACAGAACCATACCGGGCGCGATAATCGCCGCCCCTAAGGACGAGATTGAGCTGAAGGACATGATGTACTCGGCCATGCTTTCAGAAACCGGCCCTTATATAATAAGGTATCCACGTGGATATGGAGAAGGAAAGCCTTGGCAGGAGCATGAATTCACGAGAATCGAGGAAGGAAAGGGTGAAAAACTTCATGAAGGAAGCAGAATAGCCGTAATCGCAGCCGGACCTATGGCAAACAGGGCGAAGGAAGCGGCGGAAGAACTGCTCTCGCAGACCGGATGGGCTCCTTCTATATATAATATAAGGTATATAAAGCCGATCGACACGGAAATTCTTGACGAAATATATGAAAATTTTGAGACCGTGATCACAATCGAAGACGGCAGCATAATCGGAGGACTCCATGGAGCGGTAGCGGAACATATGTCCGGAAAGGAAAAACCTGTGAAGGTCGTGGCAGTCGGAATTCCTGACACATACCTGAGCCAGGGCACACAGAAGGAACTTAGAGCAGAATGCAACCTCACAAAAGAGGGAATTTCAGGGGTAATTTCAGAAGAATTGAAAAAAATCTCAAAAAAAGACTGAAAAGTTTTGGAGATTTAAAAATAATGTCTACCTTTGCAATCCCGTTAAGGAAATACAATCTGAAACGGAAACAAAAACAACATTGCCGATGTAGCTCAGTTGGCCAGAGCACGTGATTTGTAATCTCGGGGTCGTGGGTTCGATTCCCTCCATCGGCTCAAAAGTTCTTAAAAGAATTTTGGGAGAATACCAGAGTGGCCAAATGGGGCAGACTGTAAATCTGCTGGTTTTTACCTTCGGTGGTTCGAATCCATCTTCTCCCACTAAAAGCCCGATCAAATTTTCGGGCTTTTATTTTGAAAAAGGGATTTTTCAAGAAACAAGCGGAAGTAGCTCAGTCGGTAGAGCATCAGCCTTCCAAGCTGAGGGTCGCGGGTTCGAACCTCGTCTTCCGCTCAAACTACGCCAGTGTAGCTCAGGGGTAGAGCGCTTCCTT
>JAFYME010000063.1 GCA_017556765.1 Bacteroidales bacterium | reverse complement strand
GGCACACCCTGACAAGGCTTTTTCAAGAAAGTATATTAACAGTGAGAACGGACAAGAAGAAAGCTGGATAGTTCTGGATAAAAGAGAGGGCACCTATTACATTATATCCCTTTGCCACCAGCGACTCATAATTGTCCCTGATGCTGCACGCTTCGGCCGTGCATCCGCTTGTATTGTCCTTAGGGTAGAAATAGACCACGGTCTTCTTGCCGATCAGGTCCTTAGAGCTTACCTGGTTGCCGTCCTGGTCCACAACCTCGAAATCCGGCATTCTGTCTCCAATCTTCAACATGTCATAAAAATTTAAGTTCATAAAATTAGCAACTAGCGGGGACATATGCAAATTGCGTTCTAAGCCTGCTACGATTTAAATTTCGGTTCATTTTCATTCACATCATAACCATTGAGGGCCATATTCGATTCCAAACCTTGCCGGATGCATAAATTATATCTACTTTTATGGTCTCAAAACATAATGAAACAACATGAAAACTATGCTAAGAAATTTTTTCTGGGGACTTGCAGCACTGGCTTTCTCGGTAACGGCTTTTGCTCAGAGACCTGCGCAGGTATCTTCCCCTATCGTCAACCCTGACAACACCGTAACATTCAATCTAAGCGCTCCAAACGCCAAAAACGTAAAGATCAGCGCACAGTTCGCGCCTAAAGCTGACATGGTCAGAAACGAGAACGGAGTATGGACAATCACTCTCGGTCCTGTAGAGCCGGATATCTATCCATACTGCTTCGAGGTCGACGGCGTCGCTGTCATGGACCCTCAGAACCCTGACTGGTTCCCTAACGAGGGCTTCAAGAACTCAATGGTGGACGTTAGAGCCGGAAAGGATCATGACGTCAAGTCAGTTCCTCATGGAAAGGTTGACTATGTGAACTACTGGTCTGAGACAATGGGGCTCCACGGAAACGCGATTATCTACACTCCTCCTACATACGACAAGAACCTCGACAAGAAGTACCCTGTATTCTATCTCATCAGCGGTACTACAGATACAGAGGAGGTTTACTTCAAGGTCGGCAAGATGAACCTCATCCTCGACAACCTCATCGCAGAGGGCAAGGCAAAGGAGATGATCATCGTCCTTCCTTACGGCAACCCGTCGAAGTACTTCCCTGCAGGAACAAACACATTCGCAATGGGTGATATGTTCAGCAAGGATCTCCTCAACGACCTCATGCCTTATGTGGAGTCAAACTACAGGACCCTCAACGACAGGGAGAACAGAGCCATCGGAGGATTCTCACGTGGTGGAAACCAGGGACTTGCTTTCGGACTCAACAACATCGACAAGTTCTCTTACCTCTGCTCATACAGCTCGTTCACAAACATGAACATCCCGGGAGTCTATGATGATGCGAAGAAGACAAACAGCATGATCAACCTCTTCTGGCTTGGTGTAGGCACTGACGACTTCCTTTACGGCAACGCAAAGGAATATGCAGAGTTCCTCGATGCAAAGGGAATCAGAAACGTTCAGGAATACACTACAGGCATGTTCGGCCACACATGGATGAACGCAAGATATTTCCTCAGCCAGACCTTCCCTCTCCTCTTCAACAAGGAGGCTTCTGCAGAGGCAATGAGCAAGTCGACAGCAGTCGAGCCTAAGGGCAAGCAGGCTCCAGTGGCAGCACCGGCTCCTAGACCTGCAGCTCCGGCAGCAGGAAGCGGACAGAGACTCACTCCTGAGGTCATGGCGGCCCTCTTCCCTATGGGCGTGGTATCTCCAGACTACCATGAGGACGGCAGCGTGACATTCCGCGTTCAGGCCGCAAATGCACAGAAGGTAGAGCTCGAGTGCCAGATGTTCGACGGCACAAGACCGATGGTAAAGGGCGAGAGAGGCGTATGGTCGCTCACTGTAAAGCCTGAGCAGCCGGACATCTATCCTTACGCATTCGTGATCGACGGCACAAAGATCGCTGACCCTAACAACATGTTCATCTTCCCTAACGAGGGATTCAAGTACAGCCTCGCTGACGTAAGAGGAGCAGCACCTGACTACCAGGATCTCCAGAACGTCCCTCATGGAAAGGTAAGCTACACATGGTACAAGTCAAATGCCGTAGGATTTGACCGTCCTGTATGTATCTACACACCTCCAGGATACGACCCTGCAAGCGACAAGAAGTATCCTGTACTCTACCTCATCCACGGTATGACAGACACATACGAGACATGGTTCAAGGTAGGTAAGGTGAACAACATCCTCGACAACCTCATCGCAGCTGGAAAGGCTAAGCCGATGATCGTCGTGATGCCATACGCAAATCCATATCCTGAGATGATGCTCCGCGGCCTCGCAGACAGATATGACTCTATGGATACAAAGCTCACTACCGAGGAGTTCACAAAGTCTGTAGTTCCTTTCATCGAGGCAAACTACAACGTTCTTACAGACGCTGACAACAGAGCCATCGCAGGATTCTCTCTCGGCGGAAGACAGACCCTCGCATGCGGTCTCGGAAACCCAGACATGTTCCACGCTGTATGTGCATTCGCTCCAGCCATCTTCGGCCCGGAGATCTCAGCAAACTTCGAGAACGGCACATATGCAAAGGCTGACAAGCTCAACGAGAGCCTCGACCTCCTCTGGCTCAGCTGCGGTACATCAGACTTCCTCTACCAGTCTTCTCTCCAGCTTGAGAAGAACCTCAAGGACAGAGGAATCAACCACAAGACAATGTATCCTGGCGGAGGCCACACATGGATGAACTGCCGCGATTACATCACCGAAGTCTTCCAGCTGTTCTTCAAATAGCAGACTGGCATAAACGAAGTTACCCCCGGAAGCCCGATCGGATTTCCGGGGGTAATATTTTCTGACGAACTATATTCTCACAAAAGTCTGGGGTTTTGGTCTGAACCTCACATCTAATGGAATGGTTCTGCAATCTAATCACTATATTTGCAGTGGACTAAACATGATAAACGTCATGAAGAAGATTTATTTTGCCGGATCGATAAGAGGCGGACGCATCGACGCCAAGCTGTACGGAAGGCTTATCAGATACATGCAGAAGACCGCGACCGTACTTACCGAGCACATAGGAAATCCGCACCTGAACCTCATGGAGCAGGGAAAGAGGGACATCGAAATTTATAACGAGGATACGGCGTGGCTGCGCGAAAGCGACGTGGTCATAGCCGAATGTACATGCCCGTCGCTTGGCGTAGGATATGAGCTCGCATACGCCGAAAAGCTCGGAAAGCCCTGCCATATATTCTACGACAGAAGCAAGACGCAGCTTTCTGCCATGCTGACCGGCAACCCTTATTTCACCATACATCCATACACGGAAGAAACTGAAATCTACACAATTCTAGACCAGATATTATGAAAAACAAGATTTTATCCATCGCCCTCGCGGCATTGACACTGACAGCTATGACTTCATGTTCAAACAACCCCCAGAGCAGCGCCCTCGACGCTGTGCTTGAAAACATCCACACAAGGAAAAGCGTACGCCAGTTCACATCAGAGCCCGTGTCTGACGAGCACATCGAGATCATGCTCAAGGCAGCAATGGCAGCCCCATCGGCAGTGAATTACCAGCCATGGAGATTCGTCGTGGTCACAGAGCGTGCAGAGCTCGACGCCATGGCAGAGATACTTCCATACGCGAAGATGCTCAAGCAGGCTCCGCTCGCTATCGTGGTATGCGGTGAGACTACATGGATGGGAGGAAATGAAAACCCATACTGGGATCAGGACTGCTCCGCAGCGACACAGAACATCCTTCTCGCAGCAGAAGCGCTCGGACTGGGAGCCGTATGGACAGGAGT
>JAFYME010000062.1 GCA_017556765.1 Bacteroidales bacterium | reverse complement strand
TTGACAATCTGTAAATAATCTTCTATGTAATATAAATTACTGCTCGTCCTGAAGCTGAAGCTGCTGAACGTAGATAGCCTTCTGCATCTGAATTCTCTTCTTCACTGACGGCTTAACGAAGTTCTTTCTTGCGCGAAGCTCGCGGATTGCACCTGTCTTCTCGAACTTTCTCTTGAACTTCTTGAGAGCCTTCTCGATGCTTTCACCATCCTTTACTGGAACTATAATCATGTCTAAATCACCTCCTTTTCATTATAGGGCTGCAAAGATAGACATAATATTTTAATTTCCAAGTAGCTTATCTTGAATTTATGAGATTTTTGAATGTTTCCATTCCTTTGGTAGCCACATCCTTAATATGGGTGAGACGGCCGTCACGGACCGACACATCCTTAGGGTCGATTATATATATAGGAGTGTCCATTTTCGCATACCTGTAAAGACCTGCTGCAGGATAAACCTGAAGGGATGTTCCCACGATAAGGATGATGTCTGCAGCCTCAACGGCATCGATAGCGGCATCGATCTTAGGCACAGCCTCACCGAACCACACGATATGCGGCCTGAGCTGTGCTCCGTTCGGAGCCTTATCTCCCACATGTATCGCATCCGCGCCTATGTCAAAGACAGTCTCCTCAGAAAAACCGTCCATATCGTTGCAGCAGTTCTCCGGACGGACCTTGGTAAGCTCTCCATGAAGGTGGATGATCCTTGTGCTGCCGGCCCTCTCATGGAGATTATCCACATTCTGGGTCACGACTGTGACATCATAATCATTCTCCAGGGACGCTATGGCCATATGGGCCGCATTAGGCTTCACCGTAAAAAGCTGCGCGCGACGTTCATTGTAGAAATCAAGCACAACGGACGGATTCCTGTACCAGCCCTCGATAGATGCGACATCTTCTACCTTATGGTTCTCCCAAAGGCCGTCACTGTCTCTGAATGTGGTGATTCCGCTCTCGGCGCTGACTCCGGCACCGGTAAGGACAGTTATCTTCTTTTTCATTATTCCGCGATTTCAAAATAATACCTGCATATCCAATATTCAAAAAGAGGGTCAAGCACGACCGGCTCATCCTTCTCGTTGAAAGTGATCACTTCCTTCTTCTTCAAGGCGTCCTTTACTCGACGGACGTTTGCAGAAGAGTTCAGATGATACTTTTCGATCACATCCGACGCGCTGAACTTCACCACTCCGTCCATCACGGCCCTCATCAGGCTCAGCTGATGGTCCGTAAGGTCATTCACTATGGAAATGAATCGTGGTTCATGGACGGAAATCATCGAATTCAGAGCATCGGTCATCATGTTCTCCGTCACGAAACCTTTAGAAAGTGCGTCACAGATAGCCGCAAGGTGATTCATGTACCAGAGATTTGACTTGAAGAGGCTGCATGCTCCCATTGCGAGGTTTCTGTCGAAAGACTTACCCATTCCGTTCAGGAAGCCCTTCACTATATGCTCGATGATCTCCTTGTCATCGACCGGCGAGAACGCCACATGGTTCGCAAGGCGGTAGAAGTAACGCTTCTCCTCGAAGATGAACTTCATGGCGTTCACCATGGCTCCGGACATAAGGTATGTCGCGTGATGCGGATTGGAGCGGTCCCTGCCCTTCATCTGCGTCTCCATGATCTTGAACACGTCTTCATATTCGTCCGCATTCATGAGATTCTGGAACTCTTTCAGGACGACTATGTAAGGAAGAGACTTTTCATTGGCAAGCTTCACAGGCAGCTCCATCATCTTCGTTATGTCATTCCTGTCGGGCTCCCAGTTCAAGGACACGACTTCGCCGCATGTCATGAACCTTACCCTGTCAAAGACGAAATGAGTATCGTCAAGATGCGAAGAAACTATGCGCGCGAAATCGTCCGGAGTAGAAGCCACGGACTTCATGACAGATGTTCCGAACTTAAGCAGAAAGTCGCTTAAAGTCCTGACATTCAGCATGTCAACAAAAGCCACCATGAAGTGATAGCCCTCATTCTTAAGATTGTAGAACGTCTGGTGGATGACAGACATCTTACCCGTCTTAGGCGGTTCATATATAGATACATGCTCCCCGGCCTTCAGAAGGTTTCCGAGGATCATGCATTCGGTTTTGCGACCTATGAAGTTCTTTCCGGTCACATATTTATCGTATACAAAAGGTGTATCCATCTATGTTTCAACGTTTCCGGGTACAAAATTAACTAAGCCCGGCGTTTCATGCAACAAAAATGTTACATAGATATTAACAACCCATTGTGGATAAATCATGGAATATTTTACCTATCTTTGTATGTTACGAACTTTAACGACATATCATAGTACATGAAAGAGGAAAATATACCTGAAAACACACAGCAGACAACGATTCAGGCTGGAAACAAGAGGGTTCTGAAAAGGATCCTCAAGGCCATGCTCTGGATTGGCGGGATATGGCTTGCGCTGCTGATCATACTTCAGGTGGTGCTCTCCCCTGCCGTCCTCACAAAGGTCGTCGACAAGCTGGCACCGCAATATATCGACGGAGACCTTTCCTTCAGCAGGATAAAGATATCCATGTTCAGGTATTTCCCGAACGTGGGCATCACATTGGAAGATGGCGCGCTTACATATCCGGCCGACCGCTATGACGCCATGGAGCATAAAGGAGCGCAGGGCAGACTCCTTTATCACGGATGCGGAGAAACGGCGGACACACTGGCCTCCTTCAAGCATTTCTCGTTGGGCATAAATGTACCTGCACTCATCGCAGGAAAGATAAGCCTCCCGCATGTGGCTCTTGTAAAGCCGAGGATATTCGCACATTCATACGACAGCCTCAACGCAAACTGGAACATATTCAGGTTCGAGTCAGAGGAGGACACGACTTCGACGACGCTTCCTCCGATTTCAGTCGGCAGGATAAGGTTTACAGATCATCCGCACATCGTATATACAGACAGCGAGGACACGCTTTTCGCCCTTATCGATGTCAAGAGGATGGCCTTCAACGGCAAGCTGGACACAAGAAGAGCTTCCCGCAACAGGATCGGGCTTACAGTAGACAGCCTCATGGTCGCCGGAAGACTTGCAGCCGACACGATCGGCCTCGGTCTGAACAAGCTGCATATCCACGAGCATGATGACCATATGGACCTGAATGCAGAGGCAAAGGCTCTGCTGGCAACCGGATCTTTCGGCCGCATACATGTCCCTGTCACGATAAAAGGTACTGCCGGTCTTGTCAAAGACAGCATTCCGACCCTTGCCATGCATGGATTCAAGGCAGAGATCGCATCTATCCCGATCAGTTTCGACGCAGACCTCCGAAAAGCCGACGGCCATCTCGAGATCGACAGCAGATTCAGCGTCGACAGCTGTCTGGTAGAGGACATGATTGACGGTTTCGTGAAGAACTTCATTCCAGAAGCCGCCAAGGTCAAGACCGATGCCGCGATATTCATGAAGGGAACATGCTCTGGGCCGCTCGGTAACGGACAGCTGCCTTCATTCGACGCCACTCTGACCGTGCCGCAGGCAGAAATCAGGCATAAGGACATCAGACATGGGGCTGACATCGACCTCATGGTCAGCGCGAAGACAGACGAGGACGGGCTTATAAATGTAAACGTAGAGAGTGCGGGGTTCCATACATATGGTCTGCACCTGAAGGCTAAGGGCAGTGCGGAGGATATCCTCGGAGAAGACCCTCTTGTAGGCATAGACGGAAAGTTCTTCGCATCAGCCGACTCGCTTCTGACCTTCCTGCCGGAAGATTCAGGCATCGAAGCCTCCGGAATCCTGGCTACAGAGCTCAAGGGCAGCATGAAGCTGTCGCAGATGGACATATACAACTTCGCGCAGGCAGATATCACAGGTTCGATCAGCAGCGAAGGACTCACCTTGAGATCACCTAAGGATACGATAGACGTATCCCTGGGCGCATTCAATGTAAATATCGGCCCTGAGACCAAGACCTCGACAAAGGATCCGAACCTCACAGTCAAGCTTCTGGCAATAACCGGAAGCCTGGGCAAGGCGGACATATCACTCAAAGACGCAATCACGGCAAAGGGAGAAGGCATGACATTCTCGGCAAAGAATTCAGTCAACGCATTCTCCGCTACAGATACTTCAAGGATCCACCCGCTCGGAGGACACATCAAGGCCAAGAGTCTGGTCGTCGAAGATGCCGAAGGAATGTCCATAACGCTCGACAACACGACAAACGGCTTCCAGATGATGCCTAAGGAAGGTCATCCGGAGATTCCGGTGCTGAACATAAGCAGCTCGAACAAGAGAATATACCTCAGGGACGAGAGCGGACGTGTCATCCTTACGGACGCGTCACTGAAAGGAAGCGCCGTCATGAATACGGTCGAGAGAAGACAGAAGAGAAGAGCCTTCATGGACTCGCTCATGACCGCGAATCCGGGTGTGCCGAGGGATTCGCTGCAGGCGTTGCTCAGGTCCCAGCGCAGGGCAAGGCAATTGCCTTCATGGATGGCTGAAGAGGATTTCAAAGCTCAGGACATCAGCTTCAAGCTTGACGGAAGCCTGGCTAAATATTTCAGGGAGTGGGACATAAACTGCGACCTCGACGTGCGTACAGGTATCCTCATGACTCCTTATTTCCCATTGAGGAACATCTTCAAGGGCATTGACGTGAGCCTGAACAACAATGAGCTCAAGATCGACAGCTTCAAGATAAATGCAGGAGATTCGGAGATTGCTGCTCATGGATCGCTATCAGGTCTGCGCAGAGCTCTTCTGGGAAGAGGCACATACAATCTTGACCTGAACATCACATCCGAAAAGATGAATGCTGACGAGCTTCTGGCGGCCTACAACACCGGAGCATCATATGTTCCGCCTGTGGACTCAGAGAGCATGGAAGAAGTTTCGGACTCGGAGTTCCTCAAGATGTCAGTAGCTGACAGTCTGGATACGGAGACAGAGAATGCACTAATCGTGATCCCGTCAAACCTGAAAGCTGACCTGAAGATCGATGCCGGCAACATCAGGTTCTCCGACCTGTTCATCAGCGAATTCGACGCGGACATGGTCATGAAGGAAAGATGCGTGCAGATCGTAGGATCGAAGGCCGTGACAAACATGGGAACGGCCGAATTCGAAGGATTCTACGCGACAAGGACCAAGCAGGACATACGCACAGGCTTCAACTTCAACCTCAGCGACGTGACTACTGAAAAAGTCATTGCAATGATGCCGGCGATAGACACGATAATGCCGCTTCTGAACTCGTTCAAGGGCCTTGTAGACTGCGAAATCGCCGCTACAGCGAGTCTTGACACATGCATGAACATACTTACTCCTACCATAAACGGAGTCATCAGGATAAACGGCGAGAACCTCACCATGAGCGACAACGAGGTCTTTAGCGACCATGCAAAGAAACTGAAGTTCAGGAACAGCAAGGAGGGAAAGATCGACAGGATGACCGTTGAAGGAGTGATCAAGGACAACACTCTGGAGGTATTCCCGTTTGTGGTGGATCTCGACAGATATACCCTTGCGATGAGCGGTCTCCAGAACCTTGACATGTCCTTCAAGTACCATGTCTCGATCATCAAGTCTCCTCTGGTGTTCAAGATCGGCGTCGATCTTTACGGACCGGAATTCGAGCAGATGAAGTTCAAGATCGGAAAGCCGAAATACAAGAATGCCAATGTGCCGGTCTTCACAGCCGTGATCGATGAGACCAGAATAAATCTTGTAGAATCGATCCACAGCATCTTCGAGAAGGGCGTCGAGCTTGCCGTGAAGGAAAACGAGAGGCAGGAGGCGATCGAGGAGCTGAAGCAGCAGATCGGATATGTGAATGCGGCCGAGCAGCAGATCGAGGAGCTTTCTGCAGAGGAGCAGCAGCAGCTTGAAGAGGCTGAGAAGGCGGAGAATGGAGTAACAGACGAACAATCAGACGGCAATGAGCCGGAAACAACCATAACAGAAACAACAGACGACAATGAACAGTCAGGAATACATTGAGGTAGCGATCAAGATCGCCCCTTTCAGCGAAGAAAACGCAGAGATAGTTACAGCAGAGATCAGCGAACTTCCGTTCGAGTCATTCACAATGGATGACCCGTATCTCAAATGCTACATACAGAAGGAACTTTATGATGCTCATGAACTTAAGATAGTCTTGAGCGGTGTCGAGGGCATGGGATTCGATGTGGATTTCAATGCCAACCTCATGCCGGCGGTCAACTGGAACGCAGTATGGGAAAGCCAGTTCACTCCTATCGTCGTGGACGGCAAATGCACCATAAAGGCATCATTCCACGAGGGTCTCAAGAAGACACGTTTCAACATCACCATCGATCCTAAGATGGCATTCGGAACAGGCCACCACCAGACCACATACATGATGTGCCGTGCCCTTCTTCAGAACGAGGAGGAGGTAAAGGACAAGGTCGTGCTCGACATGGGCTGCGGAACAGCCGTGCTGGCCATCCTTGCGGCAAAGATGAAGGCCGCGAAGGTATATGGCATCGACATCGATGCAGTGGCAGCGATTTCGGCATATGACAATGCACGTCTGAACCGTGTAGGAACAAGGATCGAGACTTGCTGCGGAGACGCTTCCCTCCTTCAGAGGAACACATACGACGTCATTCTTGCCAACATCAACCGAAACATCCTGCTTCAGGACATGGGCACATATGCACATTCTCTCCATAAGGGCGGTCTTCTGTTCATAAGCGGATTCTACGTTGAGGACATGCCGATGCTCATTGGCACAGCCGCCGCATCCGGACTCGAATATGTAAGTCATGACTCGATCGACAACTGGTGCTGCATCAAATTCAGGAAATAATGAAGAGACTCGTATACATAGCGCTTGCCTTTCTGGCTTTTTCATGCAAGCCGGCTCCGTATCTGGGGCCGCTGGACTCTCCTGTAGGTAACTGGGACGGCTACAAGGGAGAGTATTTCTTTGACGGGGAGCTGGTAGCAGAGCTGGACAGCTGCGAATTCAAGGGAATATCGTTCTACAAGCAGGGCTTCTGCTGCATCGAAGGTGTCAAGGGAGCCTTCCCTTTCATTTATAATGAGAGTAACGGAGACCTCCAGATCGATTCGACCTTATGGTCAGTTCCGACCCTGACAGGAGAAGGAATGGTCATGAAGTTTGTTGACAGGATCTACCCGCCGGAGCCGGAGCCCGAACCAGAGCCGGAGAATCCTGAGGGAGGAACCCCTGAAGGAGGCGACCCTGAGGGAGGAAATCCGGAAGGAGGCGACCCTGAGGGAGGCGACGAAGGCAGTCCGGAAGAGACTCCGGAGACCGAGGAGCCGGGACATGGCTCAGGAGCGGATCCTGAAACCGACCCGGAACAACCTGAGGAGCCAGAGAAGCCAGAGGAACCAGCTGAACCGGAAGTCAAACCAGATAAAAACGGAGTGATCCTGCCAGCAGAATATAAGGGCTTCACCATCGAAGCCAACAAGAACGGCTATTTCTATATGAATGCCGCCGGCAAAAAAGTCTACTGCGGATTCAAGGGATGGAAAAACGAAGCCGACAGCCTCATCATCGACTTCTGGTATGACAGCAGCACCAACTACTTCGTACCAATGGTTGTGGAGGTCACAAAGAAATAACGGAACGGAACGAGCGGCGTGTCACGCAAAGCTCTGTATCTCAACACATTAAGCGGCAATCGGTGGGCAAATTCGCCCACCGATTGCCGCTTAACACACTATCTATCAAAGACTTACAGTCCACACCTATAACCATCAGTTCTTTTTAAGCGACTCCCATGCGAGCCGACATAGCCTATAAAGTCCTCCATGGCCATTACCTTCTCATATGGTAATGAATATTTTAAGTAAGGCAAGTTTTATAATTATAAAATGGAAATAAATCTTGTCATTGTGTAAAGTTTTATTTACATTTGTACGTAGATCAAAAACAATATAGTATGGAACGGAAATTAAAACTTTTACCTCATTGGTGCCAGATTGCAGGTTATATTTATATCCTAGGACTCTTGCTATGCTTTGCATATGCACTGGTTGACATGACGGGCATCTTCCCTGAAGATTGCAGAATCATCAACGGCATAAACGCATTCCATAGACACTCATTGACCCATTGGAACTTTGTAGGGGCGTTGAACTTCATCATGATATTCCTCGCTATATTTTCGAAGGAAAAGGTTGAGGACGAGATGACGACTGCCATAAGGATCAACACTCTGCTATACCTTGTATTCTTCATATTCAGCCTCCATATTCTCCTATATTTGCCAGCAGGTAAAGTCCGCGAAATCACAATCAGCGTCAGAGACTTCTTTATGGACGACTTCGGAATATTGGTTCTCTCATACGCAATACTCTTCAAGATAATGATCTGGATAAATATGTGGAGGATGAGAAATGAAGAATAGCATAAAGGTGGAAAGGGCCCGCCTGGATATGACACAGCAGGATCTGGCCGACGCACTGGAGGTCAGCAGACAGACAATCAATGCTATCGAGAAAGGTAAATTCAATCCATCGACAATCCTTGCCCTTAAGATCTCTGCTCTGTTCGGCAAACCGGTCAACGACATCTTCGAACTTGAACCCGAGGACTAGTTCCGAGCCAGATCCACAAATCAATTCACACCTTGGTCGAAAAACACCTGGAACTCGGCCAAGGTGCATGCTATAACATTGTATTTCAAGGATTTTCAAAACACCTCAGCCATTTTTCCATCAGGAAACGTCCAAGGTATAATGACCCACATAAACAGAAACGTGCCTCAAGGAGTATCAGCGCAGCAGACTGGGGTTAAGAAATCGGAGATTCCCTTCGCTCGCACGGTTTTCGGCACAGCCGAAGGTAAGTCCTCCTCCCGAGGAGGAGGATTTAGGAGGAGGGTAACGTGGAAGGGCGGGCTGATTACAGATCATCGAACATTCTATGAGGGGCATATGAAGTATGTAGTTCTATAATTGATCGAAAGAGAACAGGCTTTTCTATATTGCATGAACTATTGTAATATTATTTACTTAACTTTGCCCATACAAATCGGGATTTGTCTATGAATTGCAGAATCATAACATTGATTATTTTACTATCCGCTCTTTTCGGATGTGATAAATTTGCCGGAGTTGAAGTCACAGAGACCTTCAATATTGAAAACACATATAGTGAACTTTATGTCTCCAATGCCATCAATGTAGTCATAAGCGATACAGCTGAAGAAGTTAAAGTGACAACTGGTGAGAATCTCCTGCCGAATGTGATAATTGAAGAAAAAGACGATATCCTTGATATACGATTCAAGGACGGTACATACTTCTTTAATTCAACTGTCAATATTGAGTTACCGGTCAATCCCAACCTGACTAAATTAACCTTATCTGATGCTTCTGATATTGAGGGAGATGTCAATGCAGAAGAACTTACCATAAATCTGAGAAATGCGTCTGATGCAAAACTCAAAGGATACGTCAAAAAGTTGACACTCAATCTAAAAGACGCCAGCGGTATCAAGAAGAATATAATCAATAATCGTTATGGACTTTCGTGTGATGAATGCGCAGTTTCTATGAAAGATGCGAGTGATGCGTATATACATTGCGATGGAACCATCAGAATAGTTAAACTCTCGGGCGCCAGCGACCTGCACTATACAGGAAATGCTGAGATAATATTAACCGGAGACATATCCTCCAGTTCAGATATCAAACACGACGTCCTGTAATTTAAGTTTGAATTTATCTAACAGCCTGACTTAGTCCAACTGACGTCCTCTAATCATATTCCCCTATATTCGAGCGATGCGAAGGTGCACCAGAGCCGCTGACAGGGGTTGAGTAATCGGAGATTCCTTTCGGCCGCACGAAAAAAGCCCAACCGTTACGAATTATCGAACCTTTGTGGATGACATGTATAAGGTTCTGGAGTTTGTGGAATGGTATAAAGAATGGTTTTGATAAATAACCGAGGAGGGATAGCACACCTGGTTAAGGTATAGTCAGTGACCTACTTCTTACAGATAGTCCCAATATCTGCGGTAGTGGGCACGGAGCTTCTCCCATTTGCCATAGCGAAAACGCTTATACGCCCTCACCCTGACAAGTTTCGGCACTGCTATTCCAACAGTAAGCCGAAGGTCAAAAGAACTTTTCTTGGACTTCTTCTCCTCTCACTATCTCTACTCCTCCCAAGACTTTCCAAGAGAATTTCCCTACTTCCCATCCAGTAGCATAAAGGTACCGCGAGCACTTTCCAAGTAAAAGTGCACGCGATCCCCTCATTTTTCGTGGTACCAAGTGCACATTCCCCACAAAAGTGCACGCGGTCCCCCACAAAGAAAAAGGGACATCTTCCGATGAAGATGTCCCCTTGTGCCCAATCGTTACGAATTATCGAACCTTTATTGATGACATGTATAAGGTTCTGGAGTTTGCAGAATGGGTAAAAGAAATGGGTGATTTTGCTCTTTTTGCATAAAATCCAGCACCTACCTAATGGACTGATAGGATAATTCTTTCCAATTTTAGGACACCTCCCTCCCTACAACACTGGCGGTTACATCTCTGTAAGCCGCCTTGTTTTTGTGCATTTTAGTAGGTATAAAAGGCATACCATCAGTTAGACATGGTAATTTTATCAGTTACCGAGAAAGCTTCAATGTTCTACTATACTTTCCAGACTTACCACATATTTATATATAGGAGCAGACATATTAACGTCTGGAATATATGAAGGAATACAGAAGACAATATCGTGAACTGAGCGATGAGACCAAGCAGAAAATCAGTAACAGCAGTCGCAACAGACCCAAAAGCGAACAGCATAAGCAACACATCAGCCAAGGCATGAAGAGTTACTGGGAAAGCGTACCTACAAACCCAAATTCAGACCCACCTTCAACTATATGAGTTCACCACTTATCAAGGGGAAGTTTGAATTAAAAATAATGAAGTAAGATGACATAGTAAGTGTTAACATTTGATAAACTAAAATTAGTTACCAACATAAATGACATAGAAGTTTTAGATACAAGTCTGTTCAATATCACATATAAAAATGATGTAATGGCATCAATGAAATTTTATCAGGACATCCCTTATTTACTGATGATAAAAATAGACTTTGAATGCTCCGAAGCAGTCATTGAATTTACGGGTAAGATACTCAAGTCTGAATATAAGAAACTAATATCAGCGGAGACCATAAGACAATGTTTTGACAACATAAATGAGATGGGATTTTGCAGGATAGATGTTGAGGAAATTTTAAGTAACGCACAGGTCGTAAAGTGCGATGTTACTATGGATATTCCAGACCTTGACATGGCAAATCTTGCCTCTTACATCAGTGCAAATCTGACATCATATAAGCAATATCAATGTAAGACACTACGTAACGGAAACCTTATAATAGAGAAGAATGTAACAACAAGGAAATTGATGAAACGAATAACGATTTACGATAAAGGCAAGGAGATGAAGCGGTCAGCAAATTTGAAATTTGCACAGGACTATGGTATAGAAGATGAATTCAATGGACTATGCCGAATTGAAATGAACCTCAACACCAAGGAGCAGATACGTTCTGCTCTAGGCATCTGTGACACTAGACTTCGTGATGTCCTGACCGCATCTGCAAACCCGATATTGGACTATATGAAAGAAGTCATAAGTCCTCCTGAGCACAAGCAAATCTCGGATAAGAAAACATACTTGGCGATGCTTGTGCTTCGGGATAATGACTATGATTTAGCGAAGGTTGAGGCGAAGATGAGAGAGTTTCATCCCAGAGGAACCAGCATTAACAAAGTGATGGAAACCTATAAGTCGGTGCTGGCACAGGTGGGCAATTCCAGCAGTGATTCCATTTATTCAAAACTGATGGAAAGTATGTCATGTATCAAAAGTCCCGATGATGCATTTTAAGGTATAAAAGAAGGTGATACAGATTATAATTCTG
>JAFYME010000061.1 GCA_017556765.1 Bacteroidales bacterium | reverse complement strand
GGCTTCCCACCCACAGGCACAAGGGCCTTGGGCATCGTATCGGTGATAGGCTTCAAGCGGGTACCTAGCCCCGCAGCAAAGATCAGCGCTTTCATAACACTTCGCTTATATTCTGTTCTCTATGTATGAGACGTACACGGATATCGGGATATTTCTCCGCAAGGTGACGGGCCAAATGTTCGGCGCAATAGACAGAACGGTGCTGGCCTCCCGTACAGCCGAAGCTCACCATAAGGCTTGTGAACCCGCGGCGCGAATATGTCTCGACATGAGGGTCAACGACCCCGTATACATGTTCAAGGAAACCTATTATCTCCCTGTCATCTTCAAGGAAACGTATTACAGGCTCGTCGCGGCCGGTAAGCTTCTTGTACGGCTCATAGCGGCCCGGATTATGGATCGAGCGGCAGTCGAACACATATCCTCCTCCGTTTCCGGACATGTCCTGAGGAATGCCTTTCTTGAAGGAGAAGCTGTAGACCTTGACTTCGAGCTTTCCGTCGTCGCATAATCCTGCAAACCTTTCAAGGGAAGCCATCTTTTCCAGCACTTCCTGAAGGTATGGGTATTCTGCAAACGGAGTTTCGAGGAGCTTTCTCAGATCAGCCATGGCCGGAGGTATGCTTACGACAAACTGAGCCTTATGCTCTATGAGCCCGCGGAAACCGTATGCGCCAAGGACCTGAAGCATCCTGAAAAGTCGGAAAAGCCTGAGTCTTTCTTCGAAGAAGGCACGGTCGACAGGAACATATGAAGCCAATGATTCCAGATAGCTTTCCAGCATCTTCTGCTTCAGCCTCTCCGGGTAGCGTGCCCTCGCCTGCCATATGAAAGATGCCACGTCGTAATATATCGGACCGCGTCTTCCTCCCTGGAAATCAATGAAGTACGGATCGCCATCCTTTACCATCACATTGCGGGCGTTGAAGTCCCTGTAAAGGAACGTATCGCTGTCGTCCTTCATGAGCTCATCGGCAAATCTTTCGAAATCTTCCTGAAGACGGACTTCATTGAACTCGACTCCCGAAGGCTTGAGGAAACAGTATTTGAAATAGTTCAGGTCGAACATTATCATCTTCCTGTCGAAGGAAGGCTGGGGATAGCATACGGAAAAATCCAGCCCCCGGGCTCCTTCAAACTGTATCTTCGGCAGAAGACCTGTCGTACGGCAGAGCAAGGCTTCAAGCTCGCCTCCTTCCTCTATTCCTCCGTTCTTATGAGCCGCAGCTACCATATCCGAAAGCAGCACATTTCCCAGATCCTCCTGCAGATAACGCATGCCGTCTTCGCTTACGGACACGACCTCCGGAACAGGAATTCCATGACCATGGAAATGGCTTGCCAGAGTGATGAAAGCCTTGTTTTCAAGGGCATCAGTGCCGACAACGCCCATAAGCGAACGCTCCCCGCCCGACATCCTGAAATAGCTTCTGTTGCTTCCCGAACCGGTCAGCGAAGTCACGCTTTCGGGCTCCTTACCTGTATATTTCTCGTATAAACCGTATAATTCCTTCATATTTAAGGGTAATCTTGTCAACAAAAATACGAAATTAGGAAAGACTTCAAACAAAAAAGATTACATTTGTATGATTTAAAACAATGAATCAACATGCTTAATTTCGCGTATTGTTCGGACAAGTACCAGTATACAATGGGAAAATCCTTCTATGACAGCGGTATGAAGGATCAGCACGCTGTCTTCAACATGTTCTACAGAAAAGCTCCGGAAAACAACAACTGGGCTGTGGTAAGCGGTGTTGACGAAGTGATCGAGATGATAGAGAACCTCGGAAACATGGATCCGGTATTCTTTGAAAAGTTCCTTCCGGGAGAGGAGTACGCAGACTTCAGAGGTTATCTTTCCGCAATGAAGTTCACAGGAACAGTCTACGCGATGCGCGAGGGAGAGATCGTATTCCCGAACCAGCCGATCATCATCGTCGAAGGTCCGCTGATCGAGGCTCAGGTGCTCGAGACCCCTATGCTCTGCATAATGAACCACCAGATGGCCGTAGCTACAAAGGCGTCAAGGGTATGCCGCGCGACAAACCGTCCGGTAAGCGAGTTCGGCTCGAGAAGAGCCCATGGCCCTTGGGCTGCGACATATGGAGCCAAGGCAGCGGTGATCGCCGGATGCAGCGCGACTTCGAACATCCTTACCGGCGTAATGTACGATTACGGTTCGACCGGCACGATGGCACACAGCTATGTGACCTCGTTCGGATGCAGCGTCGCAGGCGAATTCAAGGCTTTCGACACATACATAAAGACACATAAGGGAGAGCCGCTCATCCTGCTTATCGACACATACGACACGCTCAAATGCGGAGTTCTGAACGCGATCAAGGCATTCAAGGAGAACGGAATCGACGACAGCTATGAAGCCGGATACGGAATCAGGCTCGACAGCGGCGACCTCGCATATCTCTCGATCGAGTGCCGCGCCATCCTGGACGAAAATGGCCTTCATAAATGTAAGATATTCGCCACCAATTCATTGGACGAGTACCTGATCACAGACCTTGAGCGTCAGGGAGCATGCATAGACTCATACGGAGTCGGCGATGCAATCGCGACCAGCAAGGCAGCCCCATGCTTCGGAAACGTGTACAAGCTCGTGGAGATTGACGGCGAGGCCGTGCTGAAACGTTCAGAAGACAAGATCAAGCTCATCAACCCTGGCTTCCAGATCACATACAGGATCATGAAGAACGATCCTTCAAAGGGAGAGATCTACAAAGCGGACGTCACATGTCTGCGCGGCGACGAACTCAGTCAGAAGATCGAAGCAGGAGAGACATTCACGATATGCGACGAATACGACCGCTACAAGTACAAGACCTTCGAGGCAGGAGACTATGTAGCGCTTCCAATGCAGCACAAGGTGATGGAAAACGGAAAGAGATGCGTACCGTACCATACGCTTGCTGAAAAGAAGGCATATTACGACAACACGCTCAAGCATTTCAGCCCAAGCGAGCGACGTCTGATAAACCCTCACTACTACAAGGTCGATATTTCAGACGATCTCTACAATCTGAAGATGAGCATCATCAACAAGATCGTAAAGGACATCGAAAGTTTCACACTTTAAGACAAGGCCATGAAGAACAATGCACTTGTTGTAGTCGACATGCTCTACGACTTCATCGACGGAAGTCTCGCATGTCAGAACGCAGAAAACGCTGTCAAGGAGACACTTAAGTACATCGACACTCAGACAAAAGGCCAGGGAGGAGAGGAGCACGAAATCCTCGACACCTTCCCTATCCTGTTCATCAGAGACCACCACCCCGCAGACCACTCTTCATTCGTGGAATTCGGAGGAACATGGCCGTCTCACTGCGTTGCCGGTACCCGCGGCGGAGAGATCCATGCCGACCTGCTTCCATACGCATGCGAAGAGCTCACTTTCGACAAAGGATGCGACAAGGCCGTAGAGCAATACTCCGGATTCGAGGGCGTCAACTCTGCAGGACAGACGCTCGGAGAGATCCTCGAGCTTCTTGACACTACAGACGTATACGTCTGCGGCATCGCTACGGAATACTGCGTGCGCAACACATGCGAAGACCTCCTCAAGGCCGGCTTCAAGGTTCATCTTCTGAAGGATTGTCTTGCATATGTAGAGCTCGAGGGACACCTTAAATCATTGAAAGAGATGGCCGAAGAGGGCATAGGTATTGAATAATAAATAATTATTCGTACCTTTGCCGTCTTGATATGAAGGATTTACTGGCAAAAATATGGGTTCCGGCCCTGCTCGTCATGCTGGCTGCAGTGCAGTCATTCGGTATTGACATGCAGAGGTCTGCCGGCTTTTACAGGCTTGCCGATTCGCTGAACCTCATAAACCTCGACGACAGCACTGTCGCCGAAAAGCCGGTTATAGACAGTCTTCAGAAAGACAGTCTCAGGCTCGACACTCTTTCGACCGACAGTCTTGCAGTCGACACCTTAGCCATTGACAGTCTGATACTTACAGCAAGGGACACGATAAAGATTCCTGATTCGCTGAAAGAAAAAGATCCATTCTTCTACAAATACTACATAGCAGTCAAGGACTCCCTTACAAGGGTACAGGTCCGCGACTCGCTCATGGCCGCAGGCGACACTCTGGAGCTCATGAAGCTTGATTCGCTTTACATCAAGGACTCGACAGAAACGGCTCAGGCTGCCTACGACGCATGGTATGCATCTCTCTCCCGCAAGGAGCGCAAGAAGGAGGACGCAAGAAAGATGCTCCCGATCCTCATTGCAGAGGCCAACGCAAAGATAGCCAGAAAAGACAGCATCAAGGCCTACAAGGACAGCGTGATTGGCGCAACTCCGAGAATCCTCGAGACTTTTGCGATTCCTGATTCGATGCATTACAAGAGGATCATAATGTGGCATCAGGACAGGAATTTCGGAGATGTAAAGCTCCAGAAGATCGATACCACATACAACTCCCACTTCACGGAACTTCCGTTCATGAAGGAAGACGTAAATGCAACTTGGCTCGGTGTAAGCGGTTCTCCTGTACAGTATTACAACTACTTCAAGAGAACGGAGGAAGACGATGCGATCTTCTATTCCGCTTATACTCCATACACATACTCGGCCGAGACCCTGCCACAGTACAACACGAAGACTCCGCATACTGAGCTTGCATACTGGGGCACATTGTTCTCGACTAAGGAAAAGGAAGAATCCAACATCAAGATCCTTACGACCCAGAACATCACTCCTGCCCTCAACCTGACACTTGAATATCAGAGATTCGGAGGCCGTGGTATGCTCCGAAGAGAGGATACCGACAACAGAACGGCCGTGATAGCCGCAAACTATCTCGGAAAGAAGTACCAGATGCATACCGGCTTCATATACAACAGAATCAACAGGAGCGAGAATGGAGGTCTCACAGATTCGTACCAGATCAGGGATACCCTTGTAGACGCACGAGAAATCGACGTATACCTCAAGGAGGCCGGCACCAGCATCAAGAGAAACACCGTCTTCCTCGATCAGACATATAGAATCCCGTTCAATTTCATCAATAAGATGAAGGAGAAGAAGGAGCTGAAAAGACAGACAGCAGTCCGCGACAGCATAATGGCCACAGGAGACTCACTCGAGATCGCCATATACCTTGAAAAAGCTCAGGCCGACAGCTTGGCTAAAGCTATAGCAGACAGTCTTGCGCTGGCAGCAGACACGTTGGGAGTAGGCGTACATGACGCCATCACGACTGCATTCATAGGCCACAGCAGTGAATATTCTGTCTTCCGCAAGAGTTATACTGACGTCATCACAGACAATCTCGGAAGAGATTTCTACCATGACCGTTTTTATCTGAATCCGGCAAAGAGCGCCGATTCCCTCAGAGTCATGAGGTTTGAAAACCGCGTGTTCATGAGACTCCAGCCATGGAGTGCCGAAGCGATCGTATCCAAGATCGATGTCGGACTGGGAGACAAGCTGGCAAGCTATTACAGTTTCAAGCCTGTGGATTACCTCGAAGGCAGCAGCAACGTGATCCAGAACTCGGTTTACCTCTATGCAGGAGCAAATGGACAGTATAAGAAATACCTGGAATGGGATGCGCTCGGAAAGTACAATTTCGCAGGTTTCGGAGTAAACGACTTCGAGATAGACGGAAATATGACATTCAGTGCCTATCCATTCAGAAGGGCGAAGGACAGTCCGCTGACGGTAAAGGCTCACTTTGAGACAAGTCTGAAAGAGCCTGATTACTATCAGCAGCATATCTTCACCAACCACTATAAATGGGACAATGACTTAAGCAAGATATCGACGACAAAGGTCGAAGGATCGCTTTCAATTCCTCGCTGGAAGCTCGACGCCTCTGTCGGATACGCATTGCTGAGCAACAACATATATTACGACACTTTAGGAATCGTACGTCAGAACACGAAACCGATGAGTGTCCTTACAGCTTCGCTTCGAAAGGACTTCAGCATATGGAAGTTCCATTTCGACAACCAGGCCCTGCTGCAGTTCTCATCCGAGCCGGATGTGATGCCTCTGCCGCTGCTGGCCCTGAATCTCCGATACTATTTCCAGCTTGATGTAGTGAAGAACATCATGCAGATGCAGATCGGACTTAACGGAACATTCACGACAAAATGGTATGCACCTGCATACAACCCGGTACTCGGAGTGTTCCACAACCAGAATATCGAGAAATACGGAAACAGCCCTGTCGTAGATGCGTTCGTTAACGTACAGTGGAAGAGGGCATGTATCTTCGTCAAAGTGATGAACGTAAACATGGGATGGCCGTTTGAAAAAGCCGACTATTTCACAGCGGCAGGCTACATCGGTACCCAGAGGGTTCTTAAACTTGGTATTTCCTGGCCGTTCTACGTACAACCGGGAAGGAATAACAGCACTGGCCCTGCAGGACCCGCGAGAAGCGGTTCAGGCGGAGCGGCACCTGGAGGAAACCGCGGAGGCGGAAGAGCTTCAGCTGTCAGAAGATAAGTGCATAAAACAATTAAGATGAAAGTCAAGACACAAAGAAGACTTAGAAATTTAATGGTCACCTTGATGGTGATATGCATCACGCCCCTTTGTGAAAGGGGACGTATGCTGAATGGAGCCAGCAGCGAAAATATGCTGGCGGGCAAAGAGATCGTATGCGCGATCGACCTTTGCGACGACATGTACGGAAGCCACGGTCTTGAGACCGGCTTCAGCTACCAGATGCTGAACAAGTTCGCCCATGACAACGGCTGCAACATAAGGATTGTAGCAGCTCGAAAAGACGAGAACTGGCTTGATTCACTCAGACACGACAAGGCAGACATAGTAGTTGCCCACAATCATGACACATCCGGATTTGACGGCATATCCCTGTCAAGAAATGTTGATGAGGAAACAGTATGGGCAGTGGCTGACGAAGAGCACCTCAAGCAGGTGAATGCTTGGATAAGCCATATGACTTCGGCGCACGAATTCGAGCAGATCAAGCGCACATATACCTCGTGCAAGTATGATCCTATCAAGCGTGCAGACAAGGGAATCGTATCAAAGACGCTCAGTCCGTATGATGACGTGATCCGCAAATATGCAGCAGAACTCGGATGGGACTGGAGAATGCTCGCAGCCGTGGTATATCAAGAGTCGAAGTTCTCGATCAATTCAAGATCGCACAGAGGCGCCCAGGGACTTATGCAGGTGATGCCTCAGACTGCAAAGCACTATCAGGTTGAAGACCTTCTCGACCCGGATCAGAACCTCAAGGCGGGAACAAGCCACCTCAAGAGGCTCCAGAGACTCTACATCAAACAGGATCTCGAGCCTATGGAGCTCATAAAGTTCACTCTGGCGGCATACAACGCCGGCGAGGGACGAGTGGCAGACTGCCGCAGCTTCGCAGCAAAGCAGCAGGTAGACAGCACAAAATGGGACGAGATCGTGAAGATCATACCTCTCATGAGAGAAGATTCGATTCTTGAAGACGAATCTGTAAAGCTTGGAAAGTTCCAGGGACATGAGACCATCGCGTACATCGACAATGTGATGGCTCTCTACGACGCGTTCTGCAGGATCTGCCCGAATGTCTGATTTACCGTACTCTTACGGTCTCTGCAGGATCCACCTTCGATATGAAGATGCATGGAATCAGCAGCAGAAGCATGATCACGAAAAAGGACAGAATGTCAGCGCAGAGGATCATGCCCATATCAAGATTCACAGGTACAAACGACACAAAGTAATTCTCAGGATTCAACTTGAGAAGGTGTGTCGTGCCCTGTATGATGCAGAAAAGGATGGCAAGAAGGTTTCCTGCCGCCATGCCTTTAAGAACAAGGACGGCAGAGGTTGAAAGAAAGACCTTTGAAATAGCCCTGTCAGTCATGCCCAGAGACTTCAGAAGGCCGATTGTAGATATGTTTTCGAAAAGCATGATGAGCAGTCCGGATATCATGTTGAAGCCTGCGACTATGGTCATCAGCATCAATATGAAGAATACATTGAAGTCTATCAGATTGAGCCAGTCGAAAAGCTGAGGATAGCTTGAAACAGCTGAAACTGAAATAACAGACGCTTCTTCCTCAGATCCATATGAATTGACCAATGTACCCACAAGATCTGCAATTTCTTCTATCTGCACTTCATTCTTATACTCGTCCTCCAGCATGATCTCCATAACTGAGGCCTGGTCATCTTCCCACCCATTGACTCGCTGCATGTCAGACAGATCGGCATACACCACAAGCTTATCATCAGCCTGTACCATCGTCTGATGTACAGAGACCACATTGAACTGACGAGCCTTGACCTTGTCCCCGACAAAGTACGCCAGCATTCTGTCGCCTGCCTTCAGGCCTGATATCTCGGCGAGACGGGACGGAATGGAAACCGCAAGAGAAACAGAATCAGATGCTTCAGAAACTCCTTCGGAAATGCCCTTGAAAAGCACTCCGTGGATATTTTCCCCATTCTTCACGATTCCGGCACGATATACTACGGGGGCAATCCTCTTGACTCCTTTAGTGTCCTGCACATACGGAAGGTATGCCGGGTCGCTTTCTATCGGTTCGTTTTCGTCAAGATAATTCATTGCTGGAGGCATCAGCCTTATGTCACCGGACATCTCAGACAAGCCGTTTCTTACCTCATGGCGAAAGCCTGATGAAACAGAAACGGCAATGATCATCACAAGGAAGCTTACTGCGATTGAAATCACCGCGATATTTCCCCTGAAACGAAGTCTGCCGGCTATGAAGAACGACGCATCCATCCTTTGGTCTAATTATTCTTTGCCATCATGGCCTGATACTTCTTCTCCAGCTTTGCATTCTTCATATGCTTTGCTGCAAGAAGCGCATTCTGAATTGCCGTCATATCGCCGGGATGCTTCTTCAAGACCTTATTATAATATTTTAAAGCGGTCTTGTAATCATGCTTGAGAAGGTAATATGAACCTATGTTGTTGACGAATTCAGGGTTTGACGGATAAATGCCGGAAAGTTTCTCCGAAATCCTGCGGAAAGCCTCACGCGAAGTATCGCTTCCGATAGAGTAGAAGCTGTAGCAGTATTCCTGCATTGCCTCCTCGAAAAAGTCCGGCTCGGCCTCCTCATCTCCATAGCTCCATGCCTGGCTGCGTTTTCCGTCCTCATCGATCAATGAGAAAAGATATGCAAGGGCCATATCAGGGCTCTCCTTCTCGTACGCTATATAGGCATTGGCCTTCATGAACCTGAAGTCAAGTCTGTCCGGATGATGGGCAATGGCTTTATCCGCAGCCTTTATGGCCTGGCCGTAGAGCTCATCATCGAAGACATTATGCTGGTAATAGTATACGTCGTTGCCAAGTGAATCCTTCAGAGTCAGCAGGGGCTCCATTCCAAGATACCTCTTTCCCGGCTTCGATACGACTTCAGTTGTCTGAGCCTTTGTGAAATAATAGCTGAAGCGTCCCAGGAGCATCTTTGCATTGGTCGAATCCGCCTTAGCCCAATGGTCAAGCACAGTCTCAACACCTATGCCCGCTGCTCCAAGCCTGGAAACAAGCATATCATATCTCTGTTCGTATCTTTCGCTGTCAGTCTGAGCTGACGCAAGGGCACACGCAAGCATTGCGAAGGCCGCAAACAAAATCTTCTTCATTTCTTACTTTCTGTTTATGTCCATCCTTATCCTCCTGGACTGAGGATGAAGGCTGTTGCATCGGTTTCCGAGATTCTTCACGAATCCGAGCGGAAGACCTGCATATCTGATGATCACAAATCCTTTAGGAGCATCCTGCAGAGTAATCGCATCCCTGTGGAGATAGGCCAGAGCCGTATCAAGGTCTACATCAGCATATGGAAATGCGTCTTCTGCAAGCATCATCGAAAGCGCAAGATCGGCATCAGGCACAAGCGTAGAGCCCTTCAATGTACCCAGGGCACATCCTGCAGCCAATACATGCAAGGGCTGCTCAACAAGCGTCAGGTCGGAAGCGATAACCTCCGGAACAGCAATCACAGTTTCCCCTCTCTGGCGGATCTTTACCGGAACACTGACCAGTTTTTCCAGCCCTTTCGGCAGAGGCGCAGGCTTGGCCGCAGCTGGTTTCTGCGGTTTCATCCTCACCTGACGGAACTCCACATCCGAGGTCTTCCTCAAGGCGCTGCAATACTGCCCCTCCCCTTCCACATGTCCGGGAACAAGGCTATAACCCAGCTCCGTCTTCAGCACGCCGCCGGCCGTCTCAAGAATATCTTCCCGATAAAGAGGCTCCGCCCCGAGCTCTTCCGAAATCCATCTGACGTTTCCGTCATTCTCGTACACGTTGAATGTACATGTAGAGTACACAAAGAAGCCTCCGGTCGCAAGAGCAGGCCATACATCGGCGACAATTCTCTTCTGTCTTGCCGCGCAAAGCTCCACATTATCCTCCGACCATTGCCTCTGAGCTTCCTCGTCCTTGCGGAACATCCCTTCTCCCGAGCAAGGCACATCTGCAACGATGATGTCGAAGAATCCGGGCAGAGCTGCGAATGCTGAAGGGTCATCTGACGTCACGACAACATTCGGGTCACCCCACAGAGCGACATTGTCAGCGAGCACACCGGCCCTTGCCTTCATCACTTCATTGGAAACAAGCAGGAAACGGTCACCGAAAGCCTCTCGAAGCGACGCAGCTATATCCGTCGTCTTTCCTCCGGGAGCAGCGCAAAGGTCTAGCACCCTCACAGGCCTTCCTGAAGGCACATCTATAGATTTGAGCAGTTCCCTGAAGGCATGTCCTACAAACATCGAAGACGAATCCTGGACATAATATGCTCCAGCATGGAAATGCGGATCGAGCGTAAACTGAGGCCTCTGAGGCAATATTCGTCCATGTCCGCACCACGGGACCTCGCGTCCTTCGGGACACATGCCTTCCTTGAACGGATTCTTCCTCACAGAAACAGACGCAGGACTGTCAAATGCAGAAAAAGCGACAAGGGCATTCGAGCTCCCTATCGCCTCTTCAAGATATTTCCTGAACGCTTCCCCGATCATATGCTATGACCTGAACTTGGAAGGATCGAAGCCTTCCGGATACATGGATGGGTCAACACCCTCCGGCATTCTGCCCTCGGACATGGCCACAAGCGAATCCACGACCTTGTCAAGCGCATCCTTTATCTTTCCGCCGAGCAGAGTCTTCATCATGAAGTTAAGCTCCGCATCCACCACTATCTGGAAATCCGTCTTGTACGGATCCGAAGCTGCGTCGAAATGCAGCGTGAGGAAGAAGTGGAAAGGAGCGCCATCATCAATGAACTCAATCTTTGAGTAAGGAACCCTGTCCTTGACGCGCACGCCAATGCTGAATCCCTGCACCACTGCATGGATGCTGTCATAGTCCGCCGTAACGTCAGCCTTCTTGTCCTCAGGAAGGAACTGCACGAAGTTGCGCATGTCCACAAAAGCCATGTAAAGCTCATACGGAGCCTTCGAAACTACGGCCTTCTTGCTTCTGAACTCTGCCATGACTACTCTTTCTTACCCCATGTAGACGGAGAGAATCTCCACTGCTTGAGAACTTCGATCTCCGAGTCCTTCACATAACCGGTCTCTGCAGCCACCTCGATGAGAGTGTCATAATTCGAGAGAGTTGTGAGCTCTACATTCGCGTCCTCGAAGGCCTTGCGGGCATGATTGAAGTTATATGAGAAGATCGCAACCATTCCAAGAACATCGGCTCCCGCATTTACAAGAGCGTTCTTTGCAGCGAGGCTGCTCATTCCTGTCGAGATGAGATCCTCGACGATCACTACCTTCTTGCCTGGCTCAAGGATGCCCTCGATCTGTGATCCGGTGCCATGATCCTTCGGCTTAGGCCTTACGTAGCAGAAAGGCTTTCCGAGAATATGAGCCACGAGATATCCATGAGCGATCGCTCCTGTCGCTACGCCGGCGATAACCTCCACCTCAGGATATTTCTCCATTATGATATCTGCCATCCAGCGGCATGCATTCTCTCTGATCTGCGGATATGAGAGAATCTTTCTGTTGTCACAGTAAATCGGCGAGAGCCATCCTGAAGCCCAGGTAAACGGCTGCTCCGGTCTCAACATAACGGCCTTGATGTCCATGAGTGACTTGGCCACTGCTTTTTCAACTGATTCCATATTGATAAGTTTTGATTAATTCAACTTCTTCTGCCTATATTTGCAGGCACAAAATGTGTGCTACAAAACACACATCGTGCAAAGTTAATAAAATTATAGGTCAAATGCACAAAATATACTTCGAAAAGAGATGCATTATCATCTGCGGCCCTGACGATCCGGCACTGTCGGATCCCAATGCCATCATGTTCAAGCCCGGTGACGACCTGGACATCCACGATCTTGTCGGCATGGTGGAGACATCCGGTTCTCTGCAGAGGATCTGCATACCTGCCGAACACATCGAGGAGACATACAGAAGGATATGTTCCGAATTCAAGGAGGTGAACGCTGGAGGCGGCCTGGTATCCAACAGGCGCGGAGACTACCTGCTGATTTGCAGAAATGGCCTCTGGGACCTTCCCAAGGGACACCAGGACCCGGGTGAGCCTATTGAAACCACGGCATTGCGAGAGGTTCAGGAAGAGACCGGAATAGACGAACTGGAACTGGGCGGGCTGATATGCATCACAGACCACTGCTACCGAAGGGACGGCATATGGCATCTGAAGCACACATGGTGGTACGACATGCTTTACACAGACCCGACCGATCTCACCCCGCAGAAGGAAGAAGACATAGCAAAGGCAGCATGGGTTGCAAAATCAAGCCTTCCGCCATACCTCAGAAACACCTATCCGTCTATCGCAGAGGTATTCAGAGAGGCAAAAGTATGATTTTTGAATATTTTTTCTGAAGTTGTGAAACAAAATATCCGAAAAATCGTATAATGTAGTGTATTTTGCGCAACTAAAGAAATTGCTACTATAAAGAAATCATGAAACTTTCACAATTCCAGTTCAATCTTCCGGCAGAGAAGATAGCAAAGGAGCCGCCGAGATGGCGCGATGAGGCAAAACTCATGGTACTCCACAAGCAGACAGGCGAGATCGAGCACAAGCTCTTCAAGGATATAATCGAATATTTCGGCAAAGGCGACACATTCGTCCTCAACGACACCAAGGTATTCCCTGCAAGACTCTATGGAAACAAGGAGAAGACCGGAGCAGACATCGAGGTATTCCTCCTCAGGGAGCTTAACCGCGAGCAGAGGCTCTGGGACGTCATCGTTGATCCTGCCAGAAAGATCAGAATCGGAAACAAGCTTTATTTCGGCGAAGATGAGAGCCTTGTAGCCGAAGTGATCGACAACACGACATCAAGAGGCCGTACCCTCCGCTTCCTTTACGACGGAAGCTATGAGGACTTCAAGGAGACCCTTTTCGGTCTCGGCCAGACTCCTATTCCTGACTGGGTGAAGAAAGAGGTTACAGAGGAGGACGCAGAGAACTTCCAGACGATCTTCGCAAAGCACGAAGGAGCAGTTTCAGCTCCTGCTGCAGGTCTTCACTTCAGCCGCGAGCTTTTCAACAGAATGATCCTTAAGGACATCAACAAGGCGTTCATCACGCTCCACATGGGTATCGGCCACTTCAGAGAGGTCGACGTCGAGGATCTGTCCAAGCACAAGATGGACTCTGAGAGACTCATCATCTCAGAAGAGTCAGCCGAACTCATCAACAAGACAAAGAAGAGCGGTCACAAGGTGCTTGCAGTAGGAATCACGACTATCCGCGGCCTCGAGACCTATGTGACTACAAACGACGAGGTCAATGCATACGACGGATGGACAAACAAGTTCATCTTCCCTCCTTACAGGTTCGCGATCCCTAACGCAATCGTGTCGAACTTCCACCGTCCTGGCTCGACAATGCTCATGTCCGTAGCGGCTTTCGGAGGATACGAGAACGTGATGAAGGCATATAAGATGGCTCTCGAGGGTGACTACAAGTTCGGTCCATACGGAGATGCGCTGCTCATCATCTGATGAAACCTTTCAAAAAGATTGAAAACCTTTCAAAAAAAGAAATATTTTCTTTCAGAAAAAGAAAAATCGGCTTTCAGGCATGGTCTGGAGGCCGATTTTCATTTTACTTTGGGGCATGGAAAAATTTGAAGAAAAGGCATGCCTCTGCGCGCTCAACAGGATTTTCGGCTTCTCGCCGAAGACAGGGCTGGCATTGATTTCACACACAGGAAGCGCAGCCGATGTATTCAGGCTCGGAAGCCGGGAGCTGGAAGAGCTGCTCGGCCCCTCAAGCAGATATAAAGGAGAAATAACATGGAAGGCGGTCGAGGAGGCTTCAGATGAACTCGCCAGATTGGAAAGCCGAGGCATCGGTTTCACTGGCTGGACCGAAGAGGAATACCCTTCTCTGCTCCACGAATGCGAAGACGCCCCGGTCGGGCTTTATGTACGGAGCAGGACTCCGATGGATGAGCTTTGGAAGCCATGCAGGAGAATAGCGGTAGTGGGGACCAGAGACATAACCCCATATGGAAGGGAGTGGTGCGTACGCACGGTTGCAGGGCTTTCAAGGTCTAAGGAAAAGCCCGTCATTGTCAGCGGCCTGGCTCTTGGCACGGACTTTTGCGCACATAAGGCGGCATTGGAGTCCGGCCTGGCGACCATTGGCGTCATGGCGACAGGGCCGGAAACAGTATACCCGCACAGACACCGGGAGTTTGCGGAAAGGCTTTGCGAAACACCCGGATGCGCCCTTGTCACCGACTATCCTCCCGGCACCGCTCCCCTTGCTGTCCATTTCCTCAGACGAAACAGGATCATCGCCGGCCTTAGCGACTCGACAATCCTCATAGAGTCAAAGATAAAGGGAGGCGGAATGATGACATGCCGTCTTGCATTTTCGTACAGCAGAGACGTCTACGCCCTCCCAGGGAGAGCAGACGACTTAAGGTCCCAAGGCTGTAACAGCTTGATAAGAAGCAAGATAGCAGAACCATTAACTTCAATAGAGGACCTTACGGAGAGCCTCGGACTGAACCGAGTCGGAGCCAAGGGCAGAAGATCAGTCAGAGAAACCCTAATCTCGGAATATGGGTCCAGACTGTCCCCGGAAAAGGCTGAGCTTGCCATAAACATACTGACCAGGATCAAAGAAGAGCGAGGAATAACCATCGAAGAGCTCGCGGAACATACCGGTATGAGCTACAGCATGACTGCAAACATCACCGCCATGCTTGAGACTGACGGATTCATATCCATCGATCTGCTTCAAAGATGTTTCATAATGATAGAGAAGTTCCGATAATTTTATTACATTTGCATGATACACATTTAATGCAGATGGAATTCATTGACACCCACGCCCATCTTTACGATGAGGCCTTCGCCGGAGAAGAAGACGCCGCGGTAGAAAGAGCCGTACAGGCCGGTGTAAGGCGTATCATCTTCCCAGACATCGACTCCCAGAGCAGAGACGCGATGTTTGCGTATGCTGACAGACATGAAGGAACCATATTCCCATGTCTGGGACTGCATCCTACATCCATAGATGCTTCTTGGGAAAAGGAAATGTCCCTGCTTGAAGGATACCTCTCGAGAAAATTATGGGCCATAGGCGAAATAGGCATGGACTGCTACTGGTCGAAAGAGTTCCTTAAGGAACAACAGGAGGCATTCCGCATCCAGCTCGAAATGGCCGCCAGACTAGACCTCCCTGTCATCATTCATTCCAGGGAATCTACAGAACTGATCATCAACACATTGAAGGAATGCAGACACCTCCCTCTGAGAGGAGTCTTCCACGCATTCAGCGGCAGTATAGAGACATACAGGGAGCTCCAGAAGCTGGGCGACTGGTACGTAGGCATCGGAGGAGTTCTTACATATAAGAAAGCTTCGATAGCCGAGACAGTAAAGGAGATTCCGCTTGACAGGATACTGCTCGAGACAGACTCGCCTTACCTCACGCCTGTCCCTTTCAGGGGCAAGAGAAACGAAAGCGCATACATACCTCACATAGCCTCCCGCCTTGCTGAGCTTACCGACAAAGACATCGAAGAGGTGGCGGCACAGACGACTGCAAATGCGGAAAAACTGTTCAGAATATGAGACAGAACATGAAAAACGACAAATCGGCCATCCTTCTTATATATACAGGAGGTACGATCGGAATGAAGGAAGATTCGTCTATCCAGGCGCTCAGGCCGTTCAACTTCAGCCAGATATTGGAAGAAGTGCCGGAACTCGGAAAATTCGCCTACAGGATCGACTCATACACATTCGACCCGCTCATCGACTCATCGGATGTCGAACCATCATTGTGGCTGGAACTCGTCGGCCTCATAGAAGACAGATATGACGAATACGACGGCTTCGTGATACTCCACGGAACCGATACAATGGCATATTCCGCCTCTGCCCTGAGCTTCATGATCGAAGGACTGACCAAGCCTGTAATCTTCACAGGAAGCCAGCTTCCGATCGGCGTTCCGAGGACAGACGGCAAGGAAAATCTGATATCATCGGTCGAAATCGCCGCCGCAAAAGATGCGGACGGCCACGCCATCGTCCCCGAAGTATGCATCTGCTTCGACAATGTCCTGATGAGGGGCAACAGAGCTTCTAAAATCAATTCTGACAATTTCCGTGCATTCAGATCGCCGAACTGTCCGCCACTGGCCGAGGCCGGCATCAGCATAAGATACAATACGCTGAACATCCGCAAGCCGGAATCATGGGATACGAAACCGATTTTCCATAAAAACCTGGACACCAGGGTATCCATCCTGAAGATGCATCCCGGCATCACGCCTCAGATCGTCAGGACAATACTATGCGGCAACGACACCCGGGCCGTAATCATCGAAACATACGGCGCAGGCAACGCTCCGTCAAAGGAATGGTTCATCGAAATCGTCCGCGAGGCATCATCAATGGGCAAGATTCTGCTGAACGTGACGCAGTGTCTGGCGGGCAGCGTGAACATGGACATATATGCAACAGGCAAGTGCCTTAAAGAAGCCGGAGTGACCAGCGGATACGACAGCACAACCGAAAGTGCCTTAGGAAAATTGTTCTATCTGCTAGGCCAATCCAACGATCCGGAAGCAGTCAAATCGTACATGGAGAGCGATTTAAGGGGAGAAATATCAAAATAAGTATTGCCGATTGAAAATTATTTGCTAAATTGCACCGAATTTTAAGCGGGGAAGTGTTTAGCAGCGACGTAAGTAACAGAATATTAACTAATAACAATTCAATAACTTTAATTTAATCAAACACACAAAAACAATTATGAAAAAAATTTTCATGTTTTTGGCAGTAATGGGCGTTATGGCCTTTTCTGCACAGAACGCAGTAGCTCAGGACGAGCAGGCTGC
>JAFYME010000011.1 GCA_017556765.1 Bacteroidales bacterium | reverse complement strand
GAGTGGACCAGACACGCGGATGGTTCTATACACTCCATGCAATCAATACTATGGTAAGCGACAAGTGCGCATTCAAGAGGGTTATCTCAAACGGTCTCGTTCTCGACAAGGACGGAAACAAGATGAGTAAGCGTCTCGGAAATGCCGTTGACCCATTCTGGGCGCTCGATACATATGGAGCTGACGCCCTCAGATGGTACATGCTTACAAACGCGCAGCCTTGGGACAACCTCCGTTTCGATGTGAACGGTGTGGATGAGGTTCGCCGCAAGTTCTTCGGAACACTTTACAATACATATTCATTCTTTGCGCTTTACGCGAACATCGACGGATTCGACCCTAAGGCAGAGGCTGTGCCTATGTCAGAGCGTCCTGAGATCGACCGTTGGGTGATCTCATTGCTCAACACTCTCGTGAAGGACGTTGTAGCTGCATATGAGGATTATGACATCACTGCAGCCGGTCGCCTTATTCAGGATTTTGTATGTGACCATGTCAGCAACTGGTACGTACGTCTGGGAAGAAAGAGATTCTGGGGTGGCACAATGGATACAGACAAGCTTTCGGCTTACCAGACACTTTATCAGGTGCTCGTAGCTGTTGCTAAGCTTGCTGCTCCTATCGCTCCGTTCTTCATGGACCGTCTCTATCTTGACCTCGTGGAGGGTGAGTCTGAATCAGTTCACTATGTCGCAATGCCTGCATGTGACGAGTCTGTGATCGACAAGGATCTCGAGGAGCGTATGGCTCTTGCTCAGAGAGCGACTTCGATGGTGCTTGCTCTCCGTAGAAAGGCCGAGATCAATGTCCGCAAGCCTCTCTCGAAGATCATCATCCCTGTGATCGATGCACGCGTCAAGGATCAGCTTGAGCTTGTCAAGGGTCTGATCCTCAATGAAGTGAATGTGAAGGAGGCTGAGTTCATCTCAGATACAACAGGTCTTATCACCAAGAAGATCAAGCCTAACTTCAAGACTCTTGGAAAGATCTATGGCAAGCAGATGAAGGAAATCGCAGCGGCATTCGGTACTCTCTCGCAGGAGGTGATCACTGAAATCCAGGCATCTGAGGCTTCTGGCACAGGATATGTTTTGAACCTTCCTTCAGGCGACGTTACCCTCAATAAGGGAGACTATGAGATTTCGTCTGAGGATATGCCGGGCTGGCTCGTGGCTACAGAGGGCGCGATGACAATCGCTCTCGATGTGACCATCACCGAGGAACTCAAGCAGGAAGGTGTAGCGCGTGAGCTTATCAACCGTATCCAGAACCTCCGCAAGAGCAGCGGATTCGATGTTACCGACAAGATCGATGTGAAGATCTATGCAGACGGTAACGATGGTGAGGAGATTGCAGCTTCGCTTGCGAACTTTGCTGAATATGTAGGAGCGCAGACCCTTGCAGTATCTGTTGGCTATGCTTCTCTTGCTGAGGCAGGAGATGCTCCAGAGGTTGAGTGGAATGAGGGATCTATAAGGATCAGTGTGGCAAAACGATAATATAAACTATAAAAACTACTATAACCATGGCAGAAGAAATGAAGGGCGCACCTGAACTCAAGGTCCGCTACAGCGACGAGGAACTCCAGGAGTTCAAGGCCATTATTCTTGAAATGCTTGAAAAGGCAAAGAAGGAATATAAGACACTTCGTGACGTTGTAACTCACGACTCGAGCAATGACATTGAAGACACTTCTCCTACATTCAAGGTGATGGAGGAGGGTGCAATGACTCTTTCCAAGGAGGAGGCTGGAGCACTTGCTCAGCGTCAGTACAAGTTTATCCAGAACCTTGAGGCTGCTCTCATCAGAATTGAGAACAAGACTTATGGTGTATGCCGCATGACCGGTAAGCTTATTCCTAAGGAAAGACTTCGTCTCGTTCCTCATGCAACACTTACCGTTGAGGCTAAGGAGATGATGAACAAGAACAGGTAGTCGTCTATGAAGCTTTCAAAAGGTCAGAGACTTTTTATTTTAGGATTCATTCTAGTCGTTCTTGACCAGATCATCAAAGTTCTGGTCAAGACGAATATGGATCTTGGCGAAACCATAGATGTAATAGGGGATTGGTTCAAGCTCCATTTCGTCCTTAACAAGGGCATGGCTTTCGGTATGGCCTTCGGAGGTGTGTGGGGTAAGGTCATCCTGTCTGTATTCAGAATCGTTCTTTTTGGAGCGCTTTTCTGGTGGATCGGCAAGCTTTCGCGTCGCTCTGATACTCCGACTGGCGTACTAGTGGGCTTGACGATGATTGCGGCCGGAGCTCTCGGCAATATAGTCGATTGTTTCTTCTACGGTTACATATGGCCGGAAACAATAATGCCTGGCGCACCTTTCCCGTTCATGTTCGGTCAGGTGGTGGACATGTTCTACTTCCCGTTGTTTGACTATAAGCTTCCATGGATGGAGTATCCACGCACATTCTTCGGAGCAGTATTCAACTTCGCAGACAGCTGCGTGACATGCGGTGCGATTTACCTGCTGTTGTTCCAGTACCGGTTTTTTGCACAAGAAGAAGGTAAATAATCCCTTATTGCAGCATCTTTACAGAACTTTTGTCGAAAAAGTTGAAAATAAATTTGCAGATTACGATTTTATTCGTACCTTTGCATTCCCTTCAGAAAGGGAACAATCTTGGAGAGTTGGCAGAGTGGTCGAATGCGGCGGTCTTGAAAACCGTTGATCTTAACGGGTCCGGGGGTTCGAATCCCTCACTCTCCGCTGAATAAAGCCTACAAGAAATTGATTATCAATCTTGTAGGCTTTTTTCGTGTCCAAAAAGTTGCACCAAAAATGCACCAAACCCCGTTTCTACGCACTTCTACGGGTGTTTTTCAAATCCCATATATCCCACAGTTTCTATCCTACTTTTCTCGTTCTGCCACCTTTTAATACAAACAAATCTTCATATGCAGCCGCCATTCTGGTGGCTGTTCTGGTGGCTGTTCTTTTTGCGACAAAAAGATTATTGTGGATTTCAGTTCAGATTACCGAGCCTTCTTTATTCCTGAATTAAGGGCATAAAAAAGTGTATTCAAATTGATTTTTCTGAATACACTTGATTTATGAATACGCTCAATTAGTTTTCTGTTATTACTTGAAATCCATTTGCAATCACCTCAAATCTACCGCTACAAGTTATAAACGTGTATTTTGTGAGTTCGTATTCTTTATTGAATGAGACTACATTCACCTTTTCCTCACGTGCTTCTACAATAATATCCTTACCCATAATCCAACCATTCAGCGACAAGTTAAAAGAGTAGTACCCATCAAAGACTACCATTACATTCGAACTATCAGGGCAGTCTACTTTCATTTTGAAAACTCTTTCGTCGGACTTTAAGGATGTTCCGAGGGTTATTTCCTCCAAATAAGAGTCGTGCCAATATATATCATTAAAGTTCATATGTTTCATTATTAAATTGGAATTTACTTGCCCTCTTGGACACCGCTAAGTATCGTTATAAATTCACCCCAATCGTGTTCATCTTCTTCGTCTATATCGTATCCTTCATTCCAATTATTATCAATGCTTATCTGAGCAGATATCGTTCTTGACTCTGTCGTTTCATTCTCAGGCACATTGACAACAAAGAATGCCTTTATTGCACCATTCTGAACTTCACCATCAGGATGCCAATACCATCTTATAGGGACATTGTTGCTTGATGCATCGCAGATTTCGCTTGCAATATCATTTATAATCATCCTGCACCTTATTGCCTTACTCTTCATTGGAACTGAAGTCTTAGTGACTGTGAACTTAAACTCGAATGGAACATCATATCGTTCTCCATTAGAAGGGATTGTCAAATGTTGATATTCCTCTTGAATTTCAACATTAGGCTCATACCATTCTGTATTGAAACACGATGACAGCATAGAACAAAGTGCTATGCAGAAAGTGGCAAGTTTAATGAGTTTCATATAAGTTTATTTAGTGATTTTGGAATATAGATGCAATCAATATGTGTTATGTGACATATAAATCCCGATTTATCGGTATAAAGTTATTCAAACTGACAGAAAAATACAACATAACAAAAATGAGAAATTGAGAAGAAGCGTTCAAGTGGGAAACTATGTATTAGTTAAAATAATAATTATTTTATTGGCTATCAGTAATTTAGGTAAGTGGGGGTATTAGGGCTTTTGGTGCATTTTTGCTATAAAAAAGTTGCACCGAAGTGGGACCGATAAGATAATGTGAGAAGATTGAGATGGCGAAAAGTAGATTTTATGTCCCATTATCTCATTGTAGAAATGTATTATTGGCAGTATAAACTACATATGAAAGGGGGTAAGAACAATGCAAAATTGGACCTTAATCCCTCACTCTCCGCAAAACACAATGAAAATCGCGTCAAGCTTGCTTGAACGCGATTTTTTTATTGTGTTTTGCCTTGTCCCGCGGCGAGTGCCTAGGGATGAGCTACCTCAGTGAGCAAATCCCACCGACCCACGAGGACTCCAAGACGATGAGCGCGGTTATCATGAACTGAATGGTGTAGAATATCATGTAACGTGCCTATCGGTGGTTATAACCCTGACGTTGAGCACAGAAAACACTAATATTCGTCCTGTATTACATTCTGGTGTGCTCACCGTCTTTGGAAATGCCTTACCAACAAAAAAAGGCAACCCGAAGGCTGCCTTTTGCATATATCTGACAATCGAACTTAGTCGACAATCACATTCCATCCGAACGGATCCTCGATTTCAGCTCTCTGGATAGCTCTGATGTAGTTGTAGAGCTTGAGGGATTTAGGACCGCACTGGCCGTCTCCGTATGTGTATACTGTCTCCTCCTCTGACTCAAGGAAAGGCTTGTCTACGAGCTTGTGGACAGGGGTGATGACAACTGCTGTACCGCACTCTCCGACCTCCTCGAATGTGCTGAGCTCGTCAACATGTACCGGTCTTCTTTCTACCTCCATTCCAAGGTGAGCGGCTACAGTCTCGAGAGACATGTTTGTGATCGATGGAAGGATTGAAGGTGACTTCGGAGTGATGTATGAGTTGCCCTTGATTGCAAAGAAGTTCGATGAGTTGAACTCGTCGATATAAGTCTTTGTTGCAGGGTCAAGGTAGAGAACTGCCTTGTAACCGAGCTCGTGAGCTACGTTGAGAGAATACAGTGAGCAAGCGTAGTTACCACCTACCTTGAAGGCTCCAGAGCCATTTGGAGCAGCTCTGTCATAGTTTCTTGCGATTACTACGTCCACTGCGTCAAGAGCGCCGCCTACGTATGCTCCTACAGGCGAGCAAAGCATGAGGAAAGTGCTTTCCTTTGATGACTGTACTCCGAGCTGAGGGTTTGTACCGATAAGGGTAGGGCGAAGGTAGAGAGACGCTCCAGAAACCTCGTATGGAGGAAGGAAATCGATGTTCTCCTTTACTACCTGCTTACACATGTCTACAAACATCTCGATCGATGGTGCCTCGATTCCGAGGTATTTAGCCGATCTCTGGAGACGCTTCGCGTTTTCTTCAGGTCTGAAGAGGCGGATCTGTCCGTCCTTGCCTCTGAATGCCTTGAGTCCTTCGAAGCACTCGATTGCGTAGTGGAGCGCTCCTGCGTATGAACTCAGGTTGATGTTGTCGTCGGTGAGACTCTCTACAGGAGTCCAAGCGCCATTCTTGAATGTGGTCTTGAGAATGGTGTTTGTCTTAGTGTAGGAAAAAGTGAGCTTTGTCCAGTCGATGTTTGCCATGATATTATCAGATTAGTATTTCAAATAGTTTATTGTTTTCGTTAATGTATTCGAACTTGATGTTGTTCGCCTCCATTCTCTTGATGAGGGCCTCAAGGTTTTCCTTTGCAGCTACCTCGATACCGATGAGGGCTGGGCCGGACTCCTTGTTGGTCTTCTTGATGTACTGGATGTACACGAGATCGTCTGTAGGGCCGATCACATCGCGGATGAAAGAAAGCACAGCTCCGGACTTCTGCGGGAAGTTCACGATGAAATAGTGCTTCAGACCTTCATAGAGAAGAGACTTCTCGCGGATCTCCTCCATGCGTGTGATGTCGTTATTGCTTCCGCTGACGATACATGCGACGTTCTTTCCCTTGATTTCGTCTGCATAGAAACGAAGCGCTGCTGAAGAAAGAGCTCCTGCCGGCTCGACAACGATCGCGCTCTTGTTGTACATCTGTATGATCGTTGTACAAACAGCACCTTCTGGAACGACGACGATATCATCAAGAACTTCCTTGCATACCTGATATGTCAGCGCACCGGCTTCCTGTACTGCAGCTCCGTCAACAAACTTGTCGATCTGCTCGAGCTTGATGACCTTGCCTGCCTTGATCGCTTCCTTCATGCATGGAGCTCCGCCTGGCTCGACTCCGATGATCTTTGTCTCAGGAGACATCTGCTTGAAATATGAACCGAGGCCTGATGCAAGTCCGCCTCCTCCGATAGGAACGAATACATAGTCAAGCTTCACCTTGCTCTGATTCAGGATCTCGCGTCCGATAGTTCCCTGACCTTCCATCACCTTCGGGTCGTCGAACGGCGGGATGAAGGTCTTTTCATTCTCCTTTGCAAACTTGATCGCGGCTGAATTGGCTGCATCGAAGGTGTCTCCGGTAAGTACGATTTCTATGAACTCCCTTCCGAACATCCTCACCTGTTCGATCTTCTGCTTAGGAGTTGTAGTCGGCATGAAGATGGAACCCATGATCTGCAGCTTGTTGCATGAGAATGCAACTCCCTGGGCGTGGTTTCCTGCGCTGGCGCAGACGATACCGTTCTTAAGCAATGCAGGATCTATTGTCCTTATCTTATTGTATGCTCCGCGGATCTTGTATGACCTTACCATCTGGAGATCCTCTCTCTTGAGGAAGATGTTGGCGCCATAGATGTCCGAGAGATTCTGGTTCTTCTGGAACGGTGTTGGTTCGAGGATTTCCTCAAGCACGCCGGAAGCCTTTTCTATCGCTTCAACAGTTGGGATGTACTTGTTCGTGTCCATTTCTTATGATTTAAAATCAGATTTTGATTTCTCCGTCAAAAATATAATTAAAAATGCGGATTTCCTAATAAAAATGCTCGGTCAGAGCTTCTAATTCAACATGATAAGCGCAATTGACCTGTGACTGAGTTCGAGTCTTACCTTGTCTTGACTTGCCCTGTTGAGGGTTGCTTTCCACCAGTTGTCGAAAACGACTCCGTCTGTCGGCCACTCGAGACCCTCTGACTTTATCCTCAGGCTGTTGTCCGGGCTGAAGATGGACACTTTCCTTCCTTCGCCGCATTCCATCTCGTATGTGTCTGTAATCGCGAAGATGGTGCTGTGATCAGAAACCATCTCCAACGTTATGCCCATGGCGTCGAGGTCATATGTCCTTGCATATTCCATCAGAAGGGAGATGTTTCCGATCGTATGATCTTCACGCTCTCCTGTGGCTCCGAGGATGTATATGCTGCCTACTCCTGAGAGGTTGTCAAGCACCCATCGGAAAGCCTTCGTCTGGTCGTTGTGCTCCTGCTCGTCAATCTGGACGATGATGTCGCTGTATTTCTCCTTCATGCTCTGCGACAATGAGTCCATGTCTCCGACGACAACGTCAGGAAGACGCTCCTCACCGAATATGCTCATGCTGTTGCGCAGGAATTTTCTGAACGCTCCGTCGCAGCAGACGATATGGTCTGCCGTACGGATGAGATAACGTGGATATTCCGTCTTCGGGAATGTTCCGTCGCAGATTATGACTACGGTCTTAAGCATGTTTTCCTGTTATTTGCGATGATGTGCCCTTGCTGGTGCCATATGCCTGAGGCTCGCGGAAGCCGATGAGGAAGTCCTTTACCGCCATCCTCTTCTTTCCTGCAAGCTGCAGTTCTGTAACGGAAATCGCTCCGTCAGCAGTGCTGATTGCAAGATAGCTCTTGCCGTCTGAAAGAACTGTTCCCGGCTCGGCTGTACTGAGTCCGTTGGCTGACAACATCTCAGAATAAACTTCTCCTGTAACCTTTTCGGTCTTGAAGATCTTCAGCTGAAGCGCCTTCTCATCCTTTACAAGTTCGGTGAATGCGGCAGGGTACGGACTCAGACCTCTGATGAGGTTGTAGATGTCCTTTGTCTTGCCGTTCCAGTCTATATGGCAGAGTTCACGGGTAAGCTTCGGAGCCGGATGCAGTATCTCTGATCCCTGGATGAAGCTCTTCTGTACTCTGAGCTCTACATTCTTGTCGATGATTGCCTCTACTGTATTTACAACCAGCTTCGAACCGAGCTCCATGAGCTTGTCATGCACGTCTCCGGCTGTGTCTTCAGGCTCGATCTTGCAGTCATATCTGTACATGATGCCTCCGGTATCCATGCCTTCGTCGATCATGAATGTCGTAACACCGGTCGTTTTCTCGCCATTGATCACTGCCCAGTTGATAGGAGCTGCGCCACGATACTGAGGCAGAAGGGCTGCGTGGAGGTTGAATGTTCCGAGTTTAGGGATCTCCCATACCACCTTAGGCAGCATTCTGAATGCGACCACAACGAAAAGATCCGGCTTCCATGCCTTGATGGCATCAAGGAATTCAGGATCCTTGAGTGATATAGGCTGGAGTACAGGGATGTTATGCTCAACGGCATATTTCTTTACTGCACTTTCGTTTATCTTCAGGCCTCGTCCGCTCGCCTTGTCGGCTACGGTAACGACTCCTACGACATTATAACCGTTCTTTATGAGTTCGTCCAGAGGAGCAACTGCGAATTCCGGAGTACCCATATATACAATACGTGTCTTCTTGAACATTCCTATTATCTTGCTTTTGATTTTATTGAATCTGCTCTTTATGCTGTCTGCGCTGAAGATGGATGCGTCATTGATTGCTTTCCATGACAGGAACAGACCGGTAGGGAGCAGGATATATGACGATATGAATACACCCAGGACAGGGCCCACAGCTCCATCTCTAGCCAGCTTTTCACCCGAGATGTCGATGACCCAGTATGCGACGAAGAAGAGTACCGATATGATCGCTGAGACTCCGAGTCCTCCCTTGCGGATGATCGCTCCCAGAGGAGCTCCGATGAAGAAGAAGATAAGACATGCCAGAGCAATGGCGAATTTCTTGAGGATCTGAATGTCTATGAGCCTCAGGGTATAGTTGTGGAAATATCTGTCTCTTCCATATGACTCAAGGATGCTCTGAAGCTCACCAGCGGAAGTCTTCGCCTTTTCCAGAGCGTTTATCTCGTCTGTGAGAGTTCGCCATGCTCCGATGTCTTCCCTTGTGAAGTGCGATTTGCTCTTCTTGTATGTGTTGCTTGCAGTGTCAAGCTGGATGTTGTACCTGAGTACACGGGTGCTCCTCAATGCCTTCAGATTCTCCTGCTTTCCTGCCGAATCCAACGAACCGATCGAGTCCTGGCTGTGCTGCAACTGCTTGAGATTCATGGATTTGACCTGATCGCTGAATCTGCTGGAATCTGACTTCTGGAAAGCATAGTTTTCAAGCGGGATGATCATTTCCTGCTTGTGGAAGTCGATCTTCTGAAGCTGGAGGGTCGTGTCGCGGTATTTCTTGGTGTTGGTTTCCTCGTAATTCGATCCGTCGAAAAGTGTGAACGTGAGGTATGTCTTGTCCTTGGACATCTTCATCATGGCCGAATCCGCGATGGTAAGGCTTGTGTTGCCCTTGTTCTTGGTATGGTTGTATACCATGACGCCATGCATCATGCCGCTGTCGTCGTTTCGACCATTGACTCTGAGGATATATCCGTCGATACCGTTATAGAAGGTTCCAGTCGGAATCTTGATTTCATCCTTGGTCTTGCCGATATCCTCTCTCAGCTGGTAGATGTTGTTGTAGGCTATCGGGATGAGTCTGTCGCAGACGAAGAAAGTACCGATACTGATGCCCAGACAGATGATTCCAAGAGGGACGAGGACTCTCTGCAGGGAGATTCCGGCTGCCTTGATGGCAAGGAGCTCGTTGTTCTCTCCGAGCTGTCCGAGAGTCATCATGGATGCAAGGAGAGTCGCCAGAGGCAGGGAGAGCGGGAGCATTGTCGCGCTACCCCATGCCAGGAACTCCAGGATCACCCTCATGCTCAATCCCTTGCCGACGAGTTCGTCGATGTAGAGCCATAGGAACTGCATGACGAGGATGAACACGACGACAAAGAGGATCGCTATGAACGGTCCCACGAATGACTTTATTATGAATCTGTCTAGTCTCTTCATCTGATCAGTGCGGGTAGACTGATTGTCGGAATTGGCATTTTCCCACCCCCGGGTAGGGGGAGGGGCCCGCTCGCAGAGTGGGAGGGGGCCAATGGAGACAACAGTCTATCCGTATTATTAGCGTGTAGCGAGTTCTGACATCTTGGTCAACGCCTCAGAAAGACCTTCAAGGTTCTTTCCACCGGCTGTCGCAAGACCTGGCTGTCCGCCACCGCCGCCCATGATGAGCTTTGCGGCCTCACGTACGTCAGCGCCTGCGTTATGACCTGCCTTTACAAGATCCTCTGTATACATGAGAAGGAGCTGTGGCTTGCCAGCTGCCTCGAATGCGGCTGCAATGGCAAGGTTCTGAGCCTCCTTCTGGAGCATGAACGCTGCATTCTTGAGCATTACAGGATCCATCGGAGTATCGATCACAACGATGTTGATGCCGTTTACCTCCTTGGCCATTGTCTTGAGCTCAGCCTTGAGGGCGAGGGTCTTCTCCTTTGCGATCTCCTCCATCTGCTTCTTGTACGCCTCGTTCTCCTCTACCATCTTTCTGATCGCTCCCGCAAGGTCAGGAACGTTGTTGAAGAATGCCTTTGCAGTGCGGATTGTCTCAGCCATCTCGTCTACAAGAGCCTCGGCGCTTACTCCGGTTGTAGCCTCGATACGACGTACTCCGGCAGCGATCGCAGACTCTGAAACGATTCTGAAGAAACCGATCTGGCCTGTCGCTGCAGCATGGGTACCACCGCAGAGCTCACATGAATCACCGAACTTGATCACACGCACTGTGTCGCCGTACTTCTCTCCGAAGAGTGCCATTGCACCCATCTCCTGAGCCTGCTCCATAGTAGCGTTGCGGTTCTCGTCGAGCGGGTTGTTGGCTCTGATGAGCTCGTTCACGCGGCTCTCTACCTGCTTTGCCTGCTCCTCGCTGAGCTTCTCGAAATGCGAGAAGTCGAAGCGGAAGTATTTGTCGCATACATATGAACCCTTCTGCTCCACATGTGTTCCGAGGATCTCGCGGAGAGCCTGGTGGAGGAGGTGAGTCGCTGTATGGTTGTTCTCGATCTGGAGTCTGCGCTCTGCATCCACATGGAGGCTGAAGCTCTCTGTACAGTCTGCAGGGATGCGCTCTGCAACATGGATGGTGAGGTTGTTCTCCTTGATTGTATTTACGATCTGGATCTTCTCGCCGCTCTCTGAAAGGATGTATCCTGTATCTCCTACCTGTCCACCCATCTCAGCGTAGAACGGTGTGCGCTCGAACACGAGCTGGTACATTGTCTTGTTCTTTGCCTTCACGGTACGGTGACGTGTGAGCTGTACGCCTTCGAGCTCAGTCTGGTCGTATCCGCAGAACTCGATGTTGTCGCAGTGAGCGAACTCAACCCAGTCTCCTGACTCGATGGCTGTGGCGTTACGCGCTCTGTCCTTCTGCTTCTGGAGCTCCACCTGGAAGCCCTCGAGGTCGATCTTGTAGCCCTTCTCCGAAGCGATGAGCTCTGAAAGGTCGATAGGGAATCCGAATGTGTCATAGAGCACGAATGCGTCCTCGCCGGAAATCACCTTTGTCTCGGCTGACTTCGCCATGATGTTGTCCATCAGACGGATACCTCTGTCAAGAGTGCGGAGGAAAGCCATCTCCTCTTCCTTGATGACACGCTCGATAAGAGTCTGCTGCTTCACGATCTCTGGGTAGAACTCTCCCATGTCGTCCACGAGCTGCTGTACAAGACGGCAGATGAACGGCTCGTTGAAGCCGAGGAATGTGTATCCGTAACGTACCGCACGGCGGAGGATTCGGCGGATCACATATCCTGCCTTCACGTTTGAAGGAAGCTGGCCGTCAGCGATAGAGAAGCTGATCGCGCGGATGTGGTCAGCGATAACTCGCATGGCAACATCCTCCTCTGTCGTAACGCCGTACTTGTGTCCTGAAAGCTCCTCGATCTTAGCGATCATGCCTGTGAACACGTCTGTGTCATAGTTTGACTTCTTGCCCTGGAGAGCCATGCAGAGGCGCTCGAATCCCATACCTGTATCCACGTTCTTGTTAGGAAGGAGCTCAAGCTCGCCGTTTGCCTTGCGGTTGTACTGCATGAACACGTTGTTCCAGATCTCGATCACGAGGTGGTGGTCCTTGTTCACGAGCGATGCGCCCGGTACGGCAGCTCTCTCCTCGTCTGAACGGAGGTCGATGTGGATCTCCGAACATGGACCGCATGGACCTGTATCGCCCATTTCCCAGAAATTGTCCTTCTTGTTTCCGAGGAGGATCCTGTCCTCAGGAAGATGTCTCTTCCATGCCTCCATAGCCTCTACGTCGAGCTTTGTGCCGTCAGCCTCAGAACCCTCGAACACAGTTGCGTAGAGTCTGTCCTTGTCAAGCTTGTATACCTCTGTGAGGAGCTCCCATGCCCAGTCGATTGCTTCGTCCTTGAAGTAGTCGCCGAAGCTCCAGTTTCCGAGCATCTCGAACATTGTGTGGTGGTATGTGTCACGTCCTACCTCCTCGAGGTCATTATGCTTTCCGCTCACGCGAAGGCACTTCTGGCTGTCGGCAACCCTCTTCCATTTTGCAGGGCTGTTGCCGAGGAACCAATCCTTGAACTGGTTCATTCCGGCGTTGGTGAACATGAGTGTCGGGTCGTTCTTTACGACCATAGGTGCCGAAGGCACAATCTGGTGGCCCTTGGACGCAAAGAAGTCCAGGAAGGCCTTTCTGATCTCTTTTGAAGTCATATGTATTTCAGTTTTATCTTCTTATCGGTTGCCGCTCATACGCAGTACGGCAAAATAACTCGCAAAAATACATATTTTTTCCTTAAAAGCCCATACTAATCCTTGTTTTCTATGACCTTACTTTAAAAAATATTATTTTTTATAGAAGTGTGAGAGATTTTCGTTATCTTTGCCCGATATGTCCGATAACAAGAAATATACATTCAACCCTAGAACGCTCATGTACGAAGTGACAAAGCGTTCCAGAATGTCACGTGTGTTCGGTCCGCTGCTGATGCTGGTGGTAAGCGTTGTGATGGCGGTTATTTACTTCTGGATATATGTGTTCGTGCTTGATCTGGAACTTCCGAAGACGGCGCTTCTGAAAAAGCAGAATGCGGAGTGGTGCTCGAAGGTAGAGGTCCTGAACAGGCAGCTGGATTCATATGAAGAGGCCCTTTCGTCGCTTCAGATGAGGGATGACGGTATCTATCGTTCCATCTTCGGTATGAACGAGATCCCGTCTGAAGTGAGGAACGCCGGATTCGGAGGAGTGAACCGATATGCACATTATGATGACATTGACCCTGACGGGCTTCTCAAGTCGACTGCGATAAGGCTGGATGTGCTTACTAAGAAGACCTACGTGCAGAGCCGTTCTTTCGACGAGGTCGCGCTTCTTTCAAAGAGGGCGGGCGACATGGCGGTATGCATACCGGCCATCCCGCCGATAAATCCTGATCCGTCAAGGTACAGGCTCTCCAGCGGCTTCGGTTACAGAAAAGACCCGATCAATGGCCGTACGGCCCGTCATACCGGTGTGGATTTTGCCATGAAGCCAGGCAACCCTGTCTATGCGACAGGCGACGGAGTCGTGGAAAGCGTCAAGTTCGAGTTCTTCGGATACGGCAACCAGGTCGTGATAGACCATGGATTCGGATACAAGACAAGATATGCCCATCTCAAGGCGGTAGGCGTCGTTGAGGGCATGAAGATAAAGAGGGGAGAGTGTGTAGGACAGACCGGAAATTCGGGAAAATCGTCCGGACCGCACCTCCATTATGAAGTGATTTACAAGGGCAACCATGTGAATCCGGCCAATTATTATGATCTATCTATCACTCCGGAGGAGTATTCTGTAATGGTGCAGAACACGGCGGATGCGTCGAAGAACATCACTCTCCATCCGTCTCATAAAAGAAGGGAAAACCGCAGGTCATGAGTCAGTACGAATACGATAAGGACGGCTTCAGGTTCAGGAAAGCGAAGAAATCAGCATGGCATTATGTGCGTAAGGTGCTGATGTTCTTTGTTGTAACCGTTTCTCTTGCAGTTGTTTACTATCTTATATTCGCGCTTGTGTTCAGCACTGATACAGAACAGCGTCTGAAGAACGAAAACAGGATGTATGCCCGCGAACTTCCGGAACTGGAGCGCAAGGAGGAACTGCTGGCTGATGTCGTGGAAGGCCTCAGGCTTAAGGATGACCGCATATATGAGGAGATATTCCATACCTCGGCCCCGAGCATGGACCCGTTGTCGTCAGTGGATTTCCTCATGGGAATTGATTCCATTCCAGATACGGATATCGTGAGTTATACGGAAAGGAAGCTTGAGCATGTCGAGGAGTCGGCCAGTACTGTGGAGACGAATTTTGCAAGAGTCATGGAAATGATCGTGGACAGCGGTTTCGTGATGCCGCCTATGCACAAGCCTGTGGAGAAGTTCTCTTTTGCCCAGACGGGCGCGTCCGTGGGTGATAAGATAAACCCTTTCTACAAGGTAAGCATAAAGCATAACGGACTGGATATCATCGCGCCTGCCGGCGAGCCGGTTTTTGCTGCCGCGGACGGAACGATAAGCGAGGTCATCCGCTCCCGCAAGGGCCTTGGCAACCAGGTCGTGATTGACCATGGAAACGGATATTTCACAAGGTATGCCCATCTTGCGGACATGGAGGCCGTAAAGGGACGCAAGGTGCGCCGCGGCACCCGTCTGGGATATGTGGGCGTTTCGGGAAATTCATTCGCTCCGCATCTGCATTACGAGGTGCTGCGTGATTCGGTGGTTCTGGATCCGGTGAATCACCTCTTTGCGTCGGTGACGCCGGAGGAATACGTGAGCATGCTGGTGATGTCCGTCTCGACAGGCCAGTCGTTGGATTGATGACATGTCATCCAAGACACGAAACCCGACACTGTCATCCTGAACATAGAACCTGACACTGTCATCCTGAACGAAGTGAAGGATCTTTTAAAAGAAGATATAATGGAAAAATATTTGTACACCATCGGCGAAGTAGCCGAAATCCTTGGAGAAAACACATCCCTGGTGCGTTTCTGGGCCAATGAATTCCCTAAATTCATCAAGCCTCAGAGAAACGCCAAGGGCAACCGTCTCTTCACCAAGGAGGATGTGGAGACATTCAAGCATATCCATGTGCTCGTTAAGGTCGAAGGTCTGACTCTTGAAGGAGCGGCCAAGAGACTCAAGGGAGACAGGAAGGAAGTCATAAACAAGGCTCGCGTGCTGGAGTCCCTCAAGGCTATCCGCCAGCAGCTTTCAGAGATCCGTGAAGAACTATGAAAGTAAAGGATATAATAAGGGTAATCGAGGAATTCGCTCCGCTTTCGCTTCAGGAAGGATGGGACAACAGCGGTCTGTGCATAGGCTCTCCTGAAGACGTGGTTTCGTCTGTGCTTCTCGGACTCGACTGCACGCCTGTGCTTGTGGATGAGGCGATCGCATGCGGCGCGGACATGATCGTGACCCATCATCCGCTCATCTTCTCCGGACTCAAGAAGATATCTCCGGACAATCCTGTCGGAGAGGCTGTCATCAAGGCGATAAAGGCGGGCATCAGCATATATGCGGCCCATACAAGCGCCGACAAGGTGATTGCAGGTGTGAGCGGGGCCATGGCGGCAAGGCTGGGACTTGAAGATGTACAGATACTTGATGAGGATGGCGAAGGCACAGGACTGGGAGTGGTAGGAAACCTGCCTGAGCCGTTGTCAGCAGAAGAGGCCGTCAAACTCGTGAAGAAGAGCTTCGGACTCAAGGCCATGAGAGCGTCAAAGCCTGTGGACGGAAAGATCAGCCGCGTCGCAATGTGCGGTGGATCAGGCGGTTCACTCATTGGCACGGCGATGAAATCCGGCGCTCAGCTTTATATAAGCGGAGACATCTCATACCATAATTTCTTCACCCGTGAAGGCTTCATGATCATGGATATAGGCCATTACGAGAGTGAAATAGAGATAGTTGACATTTTATTTTCTTTGATAAAGAAAAATTTTCCTACCTTTGCGGTTCGCATTACTCAGAATATATATAGTAACCCGATATTTTATTTTTAAGCGATATGGCTAAAAAGACTAAGAAAATCGAAACTCCTATCGACCAGAGGGAGACCTTCGTATCCATTCAGAAGAGCTTCGCGGATTCTGACCTTAGCGTCGGCGAGAAGCTCCAGACACTGTATGCTCTCCAGCAGGCTGACACAGCGATCGACAAGATCCTCCAGCTCAGAGGTGAGCTTCCGATGGAAGTGGAGGCTCTTGAGGCAGAGATTGCAGAGCTCAAGGCAAAGTCGACCCGTCTTGCAGAGATGATCGACGAGTACGGCAAGTTCATCACTGAGAACAAGCTCGGAATCACAGAGTGTGACGCTCAGATCGAGAAGTACAGATCTCAGCTTGAGAACGTTGCGAACAGCCGTGAGTACGACTCTCTGAACAAGGAGATCGAGAACCAGGGACTCCTCAGACAGATTGCAGAGAAGCATATCTCAGAGGCAAAGGAGCGTATCTTCGACAAGAAGAACGACCTCGAGGTTGTGAAGGAGAAGATCGCTGTAAGAACAGAGGACCTCAAGGCCAAGAAGCAGGAACTCGCGACAATCGTCGAGTCTACTTCAAAGGAGGAGGAGAGACTCTGCGCGGACAGAGACGCATGCGCGGCTAAGATCGACGAGAGAACAATGAGCGCATATGATCATATCAGACAGAGCTGCAACAATCACCTTGCTGTTGTTTCTGTATTCAACGGTGACTCATGCGGCGGATGTTTCAATACAATCGCTCCTCAGAGACTTATCGACATCGCTTCTAACAAGAAGATGATCATCTGCGAATACTGCGGCAGGATCCTCGTAAATCCTGATTTCGAATAAAAACTGACTTATGGCTGAAGAGGGAAAGAAACGTTCAGTCAGAAGGAGAAATCCGTCAGTCAACTTAGATACGCTTGGGCTTGAGATGGGAAATATTCCGCCTCAAGCTCTTGACGTCGAAGAGGCTGTCCTCGGAGCGCTTCTGATCGAACCGCACTGTGTGGACGAAGCTATGGATGAGCTGTCTCCAAGCTGCTTCTATAGCGAAAAGCACAGGATGATTTTCGAGGCGATGAGCTCGCTGAACAATGAGCACGTCGCCCTCGACCTGTTGTCTGTATCACAGAAGCTGAAGTCTCAGGGAAACCTTGAGGCTGTAGGTGGTACCATAACCCTTGCTCAGCTGTCCCAGAAGATCGGAGCCGCGGCGCATATTGAGTATTACATAAGGATACTCAAGCAGAAATGTATTCAGAGAGAGCTCATTACGGCCTCGTACGATATCCTCAAGACTTCATACGATGAGTCGGTAAACGTCGATGACCTGATCGATACCGCTCAGACAAAGCTCTTCGCGGCGATCCAGAACAATGTGAAGAAGGATGTGCAGGAGATCGGAAAGGTCATCAACGATGCCTTGGAAGACCTTCAGAAACGTCAGGATTCAAACGGCCTCAGCGGCGTTCCGTCCGGATTCCCTTCATTGGACAAGATCACCCTCGGATGGCAGGCTTCGGACCTCATCATCCTTGCGGCCCGTCCTTCAGTCGGTAAGACTGCATTCGTGGTCAATGTGGCCCGTAATGCGGCCGTCGATTTCAATATGCCTGTAGCGATTTTCTCTCTTGAGATGCCCGCAAAGCAGCTCGCGAACCGTATGATGGTGTCCGAGACCAAGCTCAGCGCCGACAAGATCAAGGGAGGTGTGAAGCTTCAGGACTGGGAGTGGCAGCAGCTGGATATCCAGCTCAAGAGACTTTCGAAAGCACCTATATATATAGATGACACTCCGTCCCTTCCTGTGATGGAGTTCCGTTCAAAGGTCAAGAAGCTTGTAAAGCAGAAAGGTGTGCGCCTGATCGTGGTCGACTACCTTCAGCTCATGCAGGGTCCTGCGGAGCTGAGAGGTATGCGTGAGCAGGAAGTTGCGGCGATTTCCCGTACGCTCAAGGCTACGGCAAAGGAGATGAATGTGCCTATCATCGCTCTTTCACAGCTCTCCCGTCAGTCGGAGAACCGTCAGGGAAGCAACCGCCGTCCGCAGCTGAGTGACCTCCGTGAGTCGGGATCAATCGAGCAGGATGCCGATATGGTGATCTTCATCCATCGTTATGACTATCAGGGACTTTCTGACAATCCTGACGATGTGGGTAGGACACAGATCATCATCGCAAAGCACAGAAACGGTTCGATTGCGGATATCGACATGAGATTCCGTCATGATGAGGTACGCTTCGTGGACGAACAGGAAAGCCTTGTCAATCAGGCAGATATGATGCCGGTTGCGTCGGCCATGAATGACGATTTCCCTCCGTTCGGCCCGGATCCGATGCCGAATATGCCGGCCAATGAATTCGGCATGAATGACGACTTCATGTAGGAGACGGCATAAAGTTCCTTTCCATGAAATCACTCATCAAGATCATATTTCTCCTGTGTACATGCCTGGCGGCATTCCCGCTGCATGCACAGGAGAATTCTGATTTGAAGGGTACCTCATGCATCCCGGTGAGGACTGTAAAGGAGAGCGAACTTGCCTTCAAGGCGGGGGAGAGGATGCATTTCTCCCTGCATTATAAATGGGGCGCGATCAATTCTGATGTCGGTACTGCGACAGTGAGTCTGGATTCCGTCCGCCTGAACGGCCATGAGGCTTTCTTGTGCCGGGCCCATGGCAGGACGACAAAGCTCTTCGACCTTTTCTTCAAGGTGAGGGAAGACTTCAAGTCGTGGTTTACAAGAGACGGCCTGAAGCCTCTGAAGTTTACCAGGGATACTCATGAAGGCGGCTATGAGGCAAGGAACACATATGCTTATGACTGGTCTCAGCCCGATCCGTGCATAGTTGCGGATGTGTATTCGACCAGCAGCGGACAGAGAAATCTGCAGCTGCCGCTGACTCCGTGTACATTTGATATCCCTGCCCTGTTCTTCTATGCGAGGAACATGGATTTTGACAAGGTGCAGCCAGGCAGGAAATATCCGATGACCTTTGCCATTGACGATGACGTCTACAATGTGTACTTCATCCTGTATGGCAGGGAGACGATAAAAGTCAAGGGACTGGGCTCGGTCAAGACGATAAAGTTTGCCGCCAAGCTGCTCGAAGGAGAGATCTTCAAGGGTGAGGAGGATATGATGATATGGGTTACAGATGATGAAAACAGGCTTCCCGTGTATTTTGAAGCTCCTCTGCTTGTGGGTTTTGCGAGCGGAAGGCTGACCGGATACGAGGGGCTCAAGCATCCTTTCACATCATTGGTTGAAACGAAAAGAAAATAGATATATGGCAAAGAAGAATGAAATAGTGCATTCCGGAAAGGTGGTTCATATAGACCAGGATTTCACGACAGTCGAGATCATGGTTTCTTCGGCTTGTTCGGAGTGTCATGCAAAGGGCCTCTGCGGCATGTCGGAGGAGCAGGAAAAGGTGATAATGGTGCCGACGGATCCGTATACTGTCCGTGCAGTCGGCGACATAGTGCAGGTGAAGACAAAAATGTCCATGGGCTTGAAAGCGGTATGGATATCTTATGTCATTCCATTGGCGATTTTAATGATTTTAATATTATCTTTGTCGTTTGTTATTGACAATGAATTCCTCAGGGGAGGAGTTGCAATAGCGGGAGTCGGAGTATATTATTTCATCATCTGGCTGTTTCGTGAGAAACTGTCGGATCAGTTCGAATTCTATATAAACTAAAATTATAGCTGTAATGACACTAACTATTATCTGGACTATTGCAATCCTCACTGTCCTTGGTGTGGTTCTCGCGGTGGTTCTCTATGTTGTGGCTGAAAAGTTCAAGGTAGAGGAAGACCCTAGGATCGACGAGGTCGAGAAGGTATTGCCAGGTGCTAACTGCGGAGGATGTGGCCAGGCCGGCTGCCGTGCCTTCGCTCAGTTCTGCGTCGAGTCGTCTCCAAATCTGGACAAGTGCTTCTGTCCTGTAGGAGGTAACGAAGGTATGCAGAAGGTTGCCGCTGTTCTCGGTGTCGAGGTTGCTGCAAAGGAGCCTCAGGTCGCTGTAGTACGCTGCAACGGAACATGTGAGAACCGTCCTCGCACAAACGAGTACGGCGGATATCAGTCATGCCGTGTGAAGGCCGCTCTCTACAGCGGTGACACAGGCTGTTCTTTCGGATGCCTCGGATGTGGCGACTGCGTGTCTGCATGCCAGTTCGGCGCTATCTCAATGGATCCTGCGACAGGCCTTCCTGTTGTGGACGAGGAGAAGTGTACAGCCTGCGGCGCATGCGTGAAGGCATGTCCTAAGAACATCATCGAGCTCCGCAACAAGGGACGCAGGAACATGCGTGTATTCGTTTCATGTGTGAACAAGGACAAGGGAGCTGTGGCTCGCAAGGCCTGCAAGGCAGCATGTATCGGCTGCGGAAAGTGCGCAAAGGTATGTCCGTTCGAGGCTATCACAGTCGAGAACAACGTGGCTTACATCGATTTCACAAAGTGCAAGCTCTGCAAGAAGTGTGTGGCTGAGTGCCCTACAGGTGCTATCCATGCAGTGAACTTCCCGGTAATCAAACCTAAGCCAGAGGCTGCTCCGGCACCGGCTGAACCAGTAAAAAAGGAGGAGTAGGACTATGATGAAGACATTTTCAATCGGTGGTATCCACCCAAGCGACAGCAAGATTTCAAAGGACTGCAAGATTGAGGTCCTTCCTGTTCCTTCCAAGGTGTTCATTTCTGTAGCGCAGCATCTTGGCGCGCCTGCGACTCCGATCGTGAAGGCTGGTGACCAGGTGAAGGCCGGACAGGTGATCGCTGAGCCGGCAGGATTCATTTCTGCATATGTGCATTCGTCTGTTTCAGGTACCGTGAAGTCAGTAGGACCTCGCAAGGATCTGGCAGGCAACAACATGACTCATATCGAGATCGACGTTGAGGGCGACGAGTGGGCTGAAGGCATCGACCTTTCCGATACTCTCGTGACAGAGATTCCGGAGGATAACAAGGCCATTCTCGAGAAGATCAAGCTGAACGGTGTCGTAGGACTCGGAGGTGCTACCTTCCCTGCACACGTGAAGCTTTGCCCGCCTCCGGGAAAGGTTGCTGAGTGCCTCATCCTCAACGGAGCCGAGTGTGAGCCTTACCTCACATCGGACAACCGCATCATGATCGAGAGAAGCAAGGAGATCGTAGTAGGTGCTGCGATCATGAAGCAGGTTCTCGGCGGATGCAAGACAGTGATCGGTATCGAGGAGAACAAGCCTGAGGCTATCGCTGCCATGACAGCTGCAGTGGCTGAGCTTCAGAAGACCGCAAAGGGATACGACGGCATCTCTGTGATGACCCTCAAGAAGAAGTATCCGCAGGGTGGCGAGAAGCAGCTCATCGACGCTGTGATGGGCCGTCAGGTGAAGTCTATGGGCCTTCCTATCGACGTTGGAGCCGTAGTTCAGAACGTAGCAACATCGCTCGCAGTATACGAGGCCGTACAGAAGAACATGCCTCTTGTGACAAATGTGATGACAATCACAGGCGACTGCCTCCCTATGGACAAGCAGCACAACTACAAGTTCCGTATCGGTATGCCTCTGTCTTATATAGCAGAGTATGCGGGTGGCGTTCCTGAGCAGGCTGCGAAGATCATCAGCGGAGGTCCTATGATGGGTAAGGCTATCGCAAATATGGATGCGACTACTGTAAAGGGTTCATCTTCATTGCTTTATCTTACTGCAGAGCAGACTGTACGTGGTGTTGAGTCGGCATGTATCCGTTGCGGAAAATGTGCAGAGGCTTGCCCTATGGGACTCGAGCCTTTCCTTCTCAACAAGTACGCTCGCAACAATATGATGGACGAACTCGAGGAAAATGCGGTACAGGATTGTATCGAGTGCGGATGCTGCCTTTACAGCTGTCCTGCAAACATTCCTCTCCTTGACATCATCCGTCTTGCCAAGGGCGACGTCATCAAGATTATAAGAGGCAGGGGACAAAGGTAAAAACTAAATCCCTCCCACCTATGGTGGGCCCCTCCCATTCACGAGGCCATGGGCGGCCACGGTTTTTACCTTTGCCCCTGCCTCATAAATCGATAACTAATAAAAGCATAAAATGGATAAAATACTGGTTTCACCGTCACCGCATCTGCATACAAAGACCTCTACGAAGTCTTTGATGCGTGACGTTGTGATCGCTCTTCTCCCTGCGGTTCTCGTTTCTGTCCTCTTCTATGGATGGTCGGAGCTCCTTATCCTCGGAGTGAGCGTGGCTTCATGCGTATTGCTGGAGTACCTTATCACAAAATATCTGTTGAAGAAGCCTTGCACTATCTGCGATTATTCCGCTGTGGTGACCGGTGTTCTTCTCGCACTCAACCTTCCGGCTACAACTCCATGGTGGGTTGTGTTCATCGGAGCTGTCGTAGCGGTAGGAGTCGCTAAGATGACATTCGGAGGTCTCGGTCAGAACCTCTTCAACCCTGCAATCGTAGGTCGTGTCTTCCTTCTGATCTCTTTCCCTACATACATGACAGACTGGACAAGACCTCAGGGCTTCATCGGAGGCGGTCTTGACGCACTTTCAGGAGCAACTCCACTCGGACTTGCAAAGGAAGGCGGCGTAGCAGCCATCGAGAGCCTTGACTATATGGACATGCTTTTCTACAACATCGGAGGTTCTGCAGGTGAGCTTTCTGCCATCGCCCTGATCATAGGATTCGTATATCTCCTTGCACGCAGAGTGATCAGACCTTACATCACACTCTCTATCCTCGCGACTGTAGCAGTGTTCTCAGGCATCTTCTGGCTCATCAACCCTGCTGAGTATACAGATCCTCTCTTCAACCTCCTCACCGGTGGTCTCCTTCTCGGTTCGATCTTCATGGCGACCGACTATGTGACTTCGCCTATGAGCAACATGGGAGGCATCGTATTCGGTATCGGTATCGGTGTGATCACAATGCTGATCCGTTACTTCGGCGCATATCCTGAGGGTGTGTCATTCGCTATCCTTATCATGAACTCTGTGGTTCCTCTTCTCAACAAGTGGTTCCATGCCAAAAAGTACGGGAGGGCATAAGCTATGGCAGTAAAATCATCATTCAAGAACATGAGCCTCTGCCTGCTCGCTATCTGTCTGGTATGTTCGGCGCTTCTCGCAGGCGTGTATGCGCTTACAGCTGAGCCGATTGCAGCGGCAGCGGCAGCAAAGAATGAGGCGGCTATCAAGGAGGTTCTTCCTGAGACTGCCGTGACAATCGAAGAGGAAAGGACAGTTGATTTCGAAGGTGCATCATACTCATACAACCTCGCATATGACGAGCTCGGAAACACAGTAGGATGCGCTATCAATGTCGCTCCTGTAGGTTTCGGCGGCCCTATCGTGATCAAGGTCGGCTTCGATGTGAACGGATGCATCTGCAATACAAAGGTTCTCTCGCAGGCAGAGACTCCAGGTCTTGGAGCCAAGTGCGTGGAGCCTGCATTCTCAGATCAGTTCAAGGGCTGGAACCCTGCTGAAAAGGATCTCGCGGTAAAGAAGGACGGTGGTGATGTGGACGCTATCACAGCTTCTACAATCACGTCAAGAGCTTATGCAGACGGTCTTCTTCTTGCTACAAAGGTCTTCCAGGCTATCGGCCAGACACCAATGCTTCTTAACGAATAATGGAGGAACAGAAAATGGGAAAATTTCAACTTATAACTAAAGGCCTCATCAAGGAGAACCCTACATTCGTCCTCCTTCTGGGTATGTGTCCTACATTGGCCACAACCACATCGGCCATCAACGGTATGAGCATGGGACTTGCCACTACGTTCGTCCTCATTCTCTCGAACATCGTTATTTCAGCTATCGCTGCATATATCCCTGACAAGGTGCGTATCCCTTCATACATCGTTGTGATCGCTACATTCGTGACCTTGCTCCAGTTCATCATGCAGGCTTATGTTCCGGATATCTACGAGACACTCGGTCTGTTCATCCCGCTCATCGTGGTGAACTGTATCGTTCTCGGACGTGCAGAGGCGTTTGCAAACAAGAACAGCGTAGGCGATTCTGCCCTTGACGGTATCGGTATCGGACTCGGCTTCACATGCTCTCTTACAATCCTCGGACTTGTACGCGAGATCCTCGGAAGCGGTTCTGCATTCGGATTCAAGTTCATCCAGGGCGACGGTATCCTCGCATTCGTGCTTGCGCCGGGAGCCTTCCTTGCGCTTGGATATCTTATCGTGATCTTCAGAAAGTTAACAACTAAAAAGGCTGAGTAATTATGGAATATATACTTATCATCATTTCAGCGATATTCGTAAACAATATCCTGCTGTCACAGTTCCTTGGTATATGCCCGTTCCTCGGCGTGTCCAACAAGCTCAGCACAGCTACCGGTATGTCTATGGCGGTATGCTTCGTGATCACGCTTGCAACAGTTGTGACTTACCTGTTGAACTCGCTTCTGGTAAGCTTCGGACTTGAGTTCCTTCAGACTATCTCGTTCATCCTCGTGATCGCTGCCCTTGTGCAGATGGTGGAGATCGTGCTCAAGAAGATCAGCCCTGCGCTGTATGCTTCCCTCGGTATCTTCCTTCCGCTCATCACTACAAACTGCGCCGTTCTCGGTGTCGCTTTGACAGTGGTTCAGAAGACATCTCCTTTTGCAGCGGCCGCTGACGGCATGATGAACCTCGGTGAGGCTACAGTATATGCTTTCGCGACATCGCTTGGTTTCGGCCTTGCAATGGTCCTTTTCGCAGGTCTTCGCGAGCAGCTTGCTCTCAACGACGTCCCTAAGGAGTTCAAGGGCATTCCTATCGCACTCGTTACCGCAGGTATCCTTGCGATGGCGTTCATGGGATTCTCGGGACTGGTTTAGTCCTTTATAAGAGTATAAATGGTGATATTGTTACTGGCGACCCCCGCCTCCCTGTGGGAGGCACCCCCTAGCCGGGGTGGCATGTCGCCTGTAACAATATCACCATTTAACATACAAGGAGTTCTGGAACCAGACCCTTCGTTGACGCAGGAGTGAGGAGGAAGTGGTGAGGGGAGGTGAGGGGAGGTGAGGCATGAGTGGTGAGGTGAGGCATGAGTTGTCAGGATGTCATTCTGAGCGAAGCGAAGAATCTTTTAATGAGCAATAAAATCATTATCATGAGTGCAGATAGTGCAAAAGAATTATTGGAGAAGGCCGAGGAACTGAGAAGAAACTGCCGCTTCGGAGAAGCGATTAACTTCTATCGTGCGGCTGCTCAGGCTCCGGATGCCTCGGAAGATATAAAAAGAAAATCCCTCGCATCAGTCGAGCTGATGCAAGAGATAAACGGCTTTGTGAATGTAGACCTTATGAATCCATAGGGTCTATATTTTTTAGAAACGGTATCTGGCAGAGAGGGTAGGGATGAGGCCGAGGAGGCCACGGCCGTAGAAACCGGCCTTCTGGCCTACGTGGAGGCCGATGTATGGTCTGATGTCGGCGGCGAGCTGGAGAGGAAAATCGAAATTGTATTCGATTCCGGCCTGGGCGGCGAGGGCAAACATGAATCCATGGTCGCGGGTATTTATCTTTGTCAACTCGTTCTTGTATGTGACTTTGTCACCGACGTATCCGAGAGAGACTCCCGGACCGGCATAAAGTGCCCATGTACCCATATCTGTCCATGCTGGACGGGCCCATACGATGTTGTATGTTCCGGTAAACTTGAATCCGACTGCCGCATCTTTACTTGAGCCGAAGTCCATTCCCAGGTCTCCCTGCAGGAAGGTGTTTCTGTTCTGATCATACTGAAAAGAGGCGTCAAGGCCTGTGGCTCCAATTCTTAGTCCTGCTGCTCTGGGCTGTGCCATGGCTGCGGCTGAAATGCCAAGAAGCAAGGATACGATTATTGAGATTTTCTTCATATGCAATTCTATATTTCTGCCAAATATACAAAAAAACGGCGACCTGCAAAAAGGACGCCGTTGAGTTTCGAATACTTCAGATTAGAACTGATAACGGAGACCGAGTCCTATGCTTGAAGGAGCCCAGATGCCGTTTCCGCTGAATCCGATTCCGATGTGCTGTCTGAAATCAAGCGAAATCTGAAGAGGGAAGTTGAAGTTGTACTCTATACCAACCATACCGGCTGCAGAAAGAGCGAGATAGTTAACCTCTCCAAGTGCGAGGCCGACACCTGCGCCAGGACCTGCATAGAATCCGAATCCGTTTCCGAACTCTGAGATCATGAAGTTATAGATACCTGTTGCACCGACATTGAAAACACCGTCAACCAATCCAAGTCCGAGACCTCCGTCTACCTCAAGGAAGTTTGAGCCCATGCTGTGCTGGTAGCTGATCTCACCACCGTTTCCGATACGTACACCGATAGCTCTTGGCTGAGCTGAAGCAGCTACTGTGAAACCAAGCACGAGAGCTGCTGCAAGAATGATCTTTTTCATAATTATAGAAATTTGGTTAAAGTTGTTTTATACTCTTGTTGATACAAAGGTAAATAAAAATTTCATATGGGTAAAGATTTTTACCCTATAGTTTCCAGAAGTTGAGCTTGTAGGATTTCTCAGCTTCGGCCTCCAAAGTATCATCAAGGGCGGCGAAGAAATCGAATCCTGTAAGATCCTCAAGCTCGTCTACTGACATCACGCATTTCTGCATGTTTTCGTTGTATGAACGGTTCTTCATCATGAAAGCTATTGTGTGCCAGCGCTTTCCATCATTTGCCAGTACGGCCTTGAAGAATGCGTCAGGAACCACGACATTGTTGTCACCTATGGTTCCGTACCTGTTGTCTCCAACGACAGGACCGGCCACGATATAGACGCTTCCGTGCTTTCTGGCCCATGTACGGCATTTCTTCTCCAATGTGTTCCACATTCCTTCGTTGAGGTCCTTGTCCTGCGGGCAGCAGTTTGTGAAATGGAATGTATCCCACATCGCGTCGTCGCTCCATCTGAAGTCAGCGGCAGGGGCAAGGTGGCCGCGTGTCCATCCAGAACCGCGATAATCATAGTCGTCAGGCTGCGGCAAAAGGACGCGCTCGTCCGGACTGAAGAACTTTCCCTCTCTTATGGCATCTCCGTACGTCTCGTCCTTGGTAAGCTCATATGCCACCCATTCCGGAGTCTTGGTCAGGACATTGTATGATGATATGTAACCTTCATATTCAACAATGTAATCCGTGCTTTCCAAAGCCGGAAGCTCGAGCTTGCTGGTGTCGATGTCCTGAGTAAAAGCGCAGCCGGCGCAAATTAGGCCGGCTGCACATATTGATATGATTCTGTTGCTCATATTCTGCAATCGAATATTACTCAGCACGCTTTACAGTGTAAGTCTTCACGACTCCGTTGTAGTCGCACTTCACGACAGCTGTTCCGTTTTCGTCAGGCTGAGTCACCTCGATCTTCACAGCCTTGTTGTCAGCCTTTGCTGAAACCTTAGGAGTACCCTCAGCTGTGTAAGTCACCTCGTACTGGTCGTAGCCTACGTAACCGTTCTCGTTTGTAGATCTTACCGGAACAGCAGGCATCTCGAGAGCCTTGCCGTTAACAGAGATAGTGACTGTTGGAGGAGCAGGATAGTTCATCTTCTGACCCTTCTTGCTGAAACCGAGACCCATGAGCTCGCAAAGATCGCCCTCACCCTCAGCAACGAGGTAGATAGCGTGCTTCTTGTCAAGGTTGTCAACGAACTTGGCAACGTCGATTGTGAATCTTGTAACCTCCTCATCTGAACCTGCAGGAACATTGATCTCGCCGATCTTTGTACCCTTCCATGTCTCGTTTGCCCATGGACCATCAAGCCATACGTTGATCTTGAACGCCTTGTCAGTCTTAGGAGTAAGGAATACGTTGAATGATGTTCCGTTGCCCTCTGCTGTGCCCTCGAAAGGCTTTATGCCCTTCTCAGCCTCTGCAAGACCGCCGAAACCGAAGTACTTGTAACCAACGATATCCTTGTCAGATACGTTTACAGGCATGCTGTTGTCCCAGATATCCCAGTTGTCCTGCTGGCTTCCGATGTCTGAGAGGAAGCATGCATAACCAGCTGAATAGTACTTGTAAGGAGGCATACCGAAGATCTGGAAACCTTCTGATGTCACCTCAGCACCTGTATAGTGGTCGCCGTTTGAAGCCTTTGCATCCCAGATGCCATCCTCTGCGTATGGATCATAGCCGCGGATCACAACCTTACCGCCTTCAGCTACAGGAGCCTCGTCCCACTGGATTGTTACAGGGGCAACCATAGGCTGGCGTGCAAATCCGAATCCTCTTGGAGGACGGTGGTAGAATGCGTACCACTGGCCGTTGATCTGCTCGATACTACCGTGGGTGTTGTGAGCTGCATTTCTCTCGATGAGAGCTGAACCATCCTCGTTGAGAACGATACCGCGTGAGTCAACGAGGACACCGCCGCTTCTCCATGGGCCGAGAGGTGAATCACCGTAAGCATAACGGAGAGTAGAGTTTGAGCTGCCTACTCCGTAGTCAGGACCTGAATAACCGGAGAAGATCATCACATACTTGTTGCCTACCTTTCTGATTGAAGATGCCTCGAAGAAGTTGAAGTCCTCAGGCTTCTGATCCTTGTAAAGCGCAGGATACTCCTTTACGCCAGGAACCTGTCTTACGACGCCGTAGCGGAAGCTTGCAGGGATGAAGTAAGGGATGTATGTGCCGTCTGGTCTTGCAGAGTACATTGTGTTCTGGTCGAGCTCTACAGCTGATGATCTCTGGAATCCCCAGTAACCGTATGCACGGAAACCGATTTCATAGTCAGGATCCTTTGGATCGTCGATCTGCTCAACGAAGATAGAAGGGTCGAAGCCGAGGATACTTCCCTCAACCGCTCTTCTTCCGTCCTCAGTGGCGTTGATCACTGTGAAAGGACCGTCAGGACGGTCGCTCTTTGCCACGAGAGCCTCACGGCCCCAGCCACGGCTGTGCGGATAGAGGTAATACTCTCTTGTGCCGTCTCTCTTTGTCACCTCAACGAGGTCTGGAGCGTACATCACGTCCCACTGGTCGTCGATGTTGTATGTGAAGATAGGACCCTCGTCAACCCATGCTGTGAGGTCCTCTACCGGTGCTGACCACATTCGGATGTCCGGACCGCAGTAGCTGCCGAATCTGAGGTCGTGCGAACCGATGATATATGCACGATAGTGACCAGGATTGTCTGGATCCTCGAACACGCGTGGCTCTCCGTCAGGGAGATGCTCCCAAAGAGGGAGGTAAGGGTTACCGGTACCGATTTCGGTCGGTGTCTGCGCTGTGCATGAGCAAAGAAGGCCCGCTACACATGCAATGATCAGATAGCTGTACTTTTTCATGTTATTTTAGAGTTATAGTTTATTTGCTGTATTCAAACCAATCTACGTCGACATATCCGCCCGGCTTCTGGGTCGCATAGTTGAAGATCGCGAACTTAGTGCCCATGAAGAATCTCTGCCAGTCGAATCTTGTGATGTAGTCAGGGCCGATCTTGTGCCACTTCTTGTTGTTGAGGCTGTAGTAGCATTTGATCTGATCCTTTGTCGCTCCTGGACGGAAGTCGCCCTCGATACGGAGATAGATAGTCTTCTTCTTGAGAGGAATCTCCTCCTTGACGTTCCTCTTCACTCCTGTGATTGCCTTTGTGTCGTTGGCAAGGCTTACTGACTCCTCAGACATTGTGAGGTAAAGCTTGCCGTCTCTCTTGGTCACTGCAAGCACTGCTGCGTCGCTGTTGAATGCGCTGAATCCGGCTACGTCGCCGTTCTTCATCTTCTTGAGGTCGAGAGCTACTGTAGCCTGACATGTAGGACCTTCCATTCTCTGAGTCAATGTGTTGCGTGCGTGGTAGATGCTTGGAACGGCCTTGTTTGTCTTAAGACGAAGGTAGCCCGGACGCTCTGTAAGAGACCAAGCCTCGTCTACCGGATTGTGGTTCCACTGCCACCACAGGCCGAGCTTCTCGCCGCTGAAGTCGTCGCTTACTGTGAGGGCCTTGCGCTCCTGACCCTGTACAGGCTTCTGCATGATTTCAGGAACCTTGCCGTCCTTGTCGCCGAGCATCGGCCATCCGTCGATCCATGTACATGGCATGAGCATAGGGATACGGCCGACTCCTCCTCTGTCCTGGAATATGAATCCATACCAGTTGCCCTGAGGGTCGTCAAAGATGGTTCCCTGGGCTACTCCGTCTGCGAGGCCTCCGAACGGAGTCTCGAGGATCACCTTCTTCTCGTACGGACCGGTGATGTGGTCTGCTCGGTAGCATACCTCCCTGCGGATTCCTCCGCGTGGCCATGAGATCATGAGGAGGTAGTATCTGCCGTCCTTCTTGATCATACGGCTTCCCTCGAGCAGCGAGTTCTCCTCTCTGTCCCTCTCGAAAAGTTTCATGTCAAGGCCACCCTCGAGAACGCCTGTGAGATCCGGCTTGAGCTCTCTGATCTGACCTGTTCCATAGACCATATAGGCTCTTCCGTCAGTGTCGAAGAAGAGGGAAGCATCATGGAAATGAGGAATCACTGCATGGCGCTCCCATTTTCCGCGTGGGTCTTCGGTTGTATAGACATATCCCTTTGCCGGCTGGTCGTTAGGGGTGAAGTATGCATAGAATTTACCGTTATGGTAGCGGAGAGATGTCGCCCACTGGCCTCTTCCGTAGACTGTGCCTTCCTCAAGGCTGTAACGAGGAGTCTCCTCGAAGCGGTCGTAGATGTAGCTTATGATCTCCCAGTTCACGAGGTCCTTTGAATGCATGATCGGTGCTCCCGGCATCAGGTGCATGGTCGTACTGACGAAATAATAGTCTTCTCCTACTCTGATCACGTCTGGATCCGGGCAGTCAGCCCAGATAACAGGATTTGAAAATGTGCCGTCTCCGTTGTCTGACGACTGCGCGCTAGCAAATGTGAGGGCGCATACCGACATGATTGCGGTAATCAGAAATCTTTTCATGAATTATGTGGTTTTATATCAATTTACAAATTTAATATAAGACATGCTCACATCCTATTATTTTCGTAACACTTTTTATCCTTTTTGTTTCAAAGGATACATACGGATACAAAAATGCAGCGGCCCACACACTAGCCGCTGCATTTATCCATTTATTAATTAACTTATTTTATAAACGGATTGATTAGAATCCGCCCCCGAACATGCTCATGTCCATCTCCTGAACCTTCACACCCTCTGGAATTGTGAACATTGAAGGATCAACAGTGATGTTCTCCTCGATCTTTGTAGCCTTCTGGCCCATTTCGCCGAAATCTGTGCTTGTAGAGCTCTTGAGGACGATGCCTTTATATACGCATGCTGTTGCTGAAACAGCCTGGCCCATCATCATGACCTTATATTTGTATACCTTGCAAGTCTTTCCTGCTACAGTCTCCTCGCCAGCTTCCTGGATCTTGTTCTTCTTGATTGTCTTCTCGTCAAGGTTACTGAAGTTGATGCGCTGCTCACCACCGCCCATCATGCCCATTGCAGGCATCTTTGTAGCTGTCTTTGCTGCGTCGTCGATCATGATGTTGCTGCCGTCCTGTGTGATCTGCCTTGTCTTCTGACCCTGCATGTTCATCACTGTAGCCTGCTTTGCACCATAGTCGTCAAAGTAGATTTCCTGAACCATGGTCTGTCCCATCATGTCCATTTCCATAGTGATCTTGCCGGATTTAACTTCGTAAAGCTTCTCCTGTGCCTGTGCGCCCACGCAGAATGCTGCGAGAACAGCGATAATAGCTAATCTTTTCATGTTATGTGTTATTAAATTGGTTGTTTTTCATCAAACACTCTTTAGATGCGTATTTATAGTCAAGGTTTAATAAAATTTGCTAATTTTGTTCGTGACTAATAACACTTCAACTATGATCTATAACGAAATAGGAAAGACCGGCATGCGCGTGTCCAATCTCGGCTTCGGCGCATCTTCGCTGGGAGGCGTCTTCCGCGGCATAAAGGAGGATGAGGCCATCAAGGCCGTCTTCACAGCCGTGGAGAATGGAATCAACTTCATCGATGTATCGCCTTATTATGGCCATCTTAAGGCTGAAACCGTGCTTGGAAAGGCTCTGAAGGACATTCCGAGGGACAAATACTACATTTCGACCAAGGTGGGCCGCTACGGCAAGGACGGAGTGAACACATGGGATTATTCTGCAAAGCGTGCGAAGGAAAGCGTGTACGAAAGCATGGAGAGACTCAATGTCGACCACATCGACCTTATCAATGTCCATGATGTGGAATTCACAGACCTCAGGCAGGTGGCGGAGGAGACTCTTCCGGCCCTTGTCGAGCTTCGCGAGAAGGGAGTCGTGAGCCATGTCGGAATCACAGACCTCCAGCCGGAGAACCTGAAATGGCTCGTGGAGAATACTCCTGAGGGAACGATCGAGTCGATCCTGAACTTCTGCCATTACTGTCTGAACGACGACCTGCTTCTGGATTACCTCGACTTCTTCGAGGAAAGAGGCATTGGAATCATCAACGCATCACCGCTTTCGATGGGACTTCTTTCTCAGAGAGGAACACCGGACTGGCATCCGGCTCCGGAGCCGCTCAAGGAGGCTTGCGCCCGTGCTGCCGCATATTGTACAGAACAGGGCTATCCTATCGAGAAACTGGCCGTACAATACTCTACAAGCCTGAATCCTCGCATCGCCACAACGCTTTTCAGCAGCGCCAATCCTGAGAATGTGCTCAAGAACATTTCATATGTGGATGAGCCTGTTGACATGGAGATGGTGGCCAAGGTGCGTGAGATCATAGGAGACCAGATCAGGGTAAGGTGGAAAAACAGCTAGTGCCATGAAGATAATAGATACCCACAGCCATCTGTGGCTGAAGCAGGACACCTCATGGAACGGTCTGCCGATCCGCTCCCTGAAGAACGGAAGGTCGATATTCCTCGGTGAGGAGGTGCAGATGATCCCTCCGTTCATAATAGACGGCGTAAACTCTGCGGAGGTTTTCCTTTCGAACATGGATTACGCTCAGGTTGCGGCCGCTGTGGTCGTGCAGGAGCTCATCGACGGATGTCAGAACGACTACCTTCTCGAGGTAAGCCGTAAATACCCTGACCGCTTCATCACATGCGGTATGTGCGATTATTTTACGGACGATCTCAAAGGACAGGCAAAGTCGCTGATAGACAAGGGATTCAAGGGTTTTGCGATTCCGGGACACCGCCTCATACTTGACAATGAAAGGGTCATGCTTGACTCTCTCCAGATGATGGAGATGTTCAAGCTCATGGAGAAGGAGGATGTCTTCCTTTCGATCACCCTTGCCGACGGAGACGTGCAGGTAGGGGAGATGAAGACCGTGATCCAGGAATGTCCGGACCTCCGTATCGCAATAGGCCATTTCGGAATGCCGACCCGCGAGGGATGGCTCGAGCAGGTGAAGCTTGCCTCAAACAAGAACGTCTATGTAGAGTCCGGCGGCATCACATGGCTCTATAACAGCGAGTTCTATCCTTTCAAGGGAGCTGTGCGCGCCATCCGCGAGGCTGCCGATGCAGTCGGAATGGACAAGCTCATGTGGGGCAGCGACTATCCTCGCACGATAACAGCGATAACATACAGGATGTCATATGATTTCGTGCTGAAGAGCGACGAAATGACCGAAGAAGAGAAGGCTCTGTTCCTCGGGGAAAACGCATGCCGCTTTTATGGCCTTGACAATCTTGTGGATCTTCCATACATCAAAAACATGTCTGAATAATGAAAAGAAAACAATTGATTCCGCTTATACTGGTCTTCTGTCTGTTCTTCCTTTGGGCGATCAGCAGCAACCTGCTGCCTACGATGATCCGTCAGCTCATGAAGACCTGCGAACTTAACGCCTTCGAGGCATCATTTACAGAAACGGCCTACTGGCTGGCCTACTTCATCTGTCCGATTCCGATCGCTATGTTCATGAAGAGGTACAGCTACAAGTCAGGAATCGTCTTCGGACTTCTCCTGGCGGCGTTGGGAGGCCTTCTTTTCTTCCCTGCAGCGATCATAAAGGAGTACTGGGCATATCTGTGCATATTCTTCGTGATTGCGGCCGGAATGTGCTTCCTCGAGACTGCTGCGAATCCGTATGTGGCTGCATTGGGAGACGAGTCATCTGCCCCTCGCAGACTCAATCTGGCTCAGTCGTTCAACGGCCTCGGAGCTTTTGTCGCAGCCATGTTCCTCAGCAAGCTCGTCCTCAGTGGAAATACATATACACGTGAAACGCTTCCGGCCGGATTTGAAGGCGGATGGGAAGGCTATATCCAGATGGAGACAGATGCGATGAAGCTTCCGTATCTCATTCTTGCGGCCGTTCTGATCATCATCGCTGTAGCATTCATCTTCGTCAAGCTTCCTAAGATAAAGGAAGAGGAGGAGAGCAGGAATGACGACGGCAAGCTCATAGATTTCAGCGTTCTGAAGAAGTCCAATCTTCGTTGGGGAGTGATCGCGCAGTTCTTCTACAACGGAGGACAGACAGCCGTAAACAGCCTTTTCCTCGTGTACTCCTGCAATTATGTGGGCCTTCCTGAAAGCACTGCGACAACATTCTTCGGCCTTTACATGCTGGCCTTCCTCCTGGGAAGATGGATCGGTACGGCTCTTATGATAAAGTTCAAGCCTCAGAACATGCTTGCGGCCTATGCTGTGGTCAACATCATCCTTTGCGGAGTGATCATGGGCTTCGGCGGAATGGTCGGACTTTATGCTATGCTCGGAGTGTCATTCTTCATGTCCATCATGTATCCGACACAGTTCTCTCTCGCACTTACCGGCCTCGGAGAACAGACAAAGAGCGGCTCGGCCTTCCTTGTCATGGCGATTGTAGGAAACGCCTGCCTCCCTCAGCTCACGGCATTCATAATGCATCATAATCCTCAGATCTATCAGATCGCATACATCGTCCCTCTCATATGCTTCGGCTTCTGCGCATATTACGGATGGAAGGGCTATAAAGTGAAATAAGATGAAAGCTATAAACATAAACGGTGAAAGGCAGATGGGCCTTGTCCATATGGATGAGCCTGTACCTGCGGCGGATGAGGTGATCGTCCGTCTTGAATATGTCGGATTCTGCGGATCCGATCTGAATACATATCTGGGCCGCAACCCTCTGGTGAAGCTTCCGGTGATCCCGGGACATGAGATCGGCGCTGTGGTCGAGAAGGTCGGAGAAGCTGTGCCTGACATCATAAGGCCGGGAATGACCGTGACCGTAAATCCATACACAGCTTGCGGAAAGTGCCCTTCATGCAGGAACGGAAGGGCGAATGCATGCCAGTTCAACGAGACTCTCGGAGTGCAGAGAAACGGAGCGATGAGGGAGAAGATGGCCCTTCCATGGACCAAGATTATCCCTGCAGAGGGGCTGGATGCACGTACATGTGCCCTTGTGGAGCCTATGAGCGTGGGTTTCCATGCTGCGGCAAGAGGTGCGGTCTGCGACATCGATACAGTTATGGTGATCGGTTGCGGAATGGTAGGACTTGGTGCGGTGGTACGTTCCGTACTTCGCGGAGCTACCGTTATCGCGGCTGATATCGACGATGAAAAGCTTGCTTTGGCACGTCAGATGGGAGCTGCGCATACGATCAACACCATGACCGAGGATGTCCATGCGAAGCTTCAGGAAATCACTGCCGGAACTGGCCCTGATGTGATCATAGAGGCTGTCGGAAATCCGTTTACATACAGGATGGCTGTCGATGAGGTCGCATTTACAGGAAGGGTCGTATGCATAGGCTATGCGAATACCGAAGTTTCGTTCCAGACCAAGTACTTCGTGCAGAAGGAACTGGATATCAGAGGTTCGCGAAATGCCATGCCGGAAGATTTCCGTGCGGTCATCAGGTACATGCAGAGAGGAGAGTGCCCTGTGGATAGGCTTGTGTCCATGACGGTGAGCCCGGATGAGGCAAAGGATGCGATGGACCGCTGGGCGGATGCTCCGGGAAAGGTATTCAGAATACTTTTGAGATTCTAGTAGATGGTTTCTCCGACTGCCATGAAAGACTTGCCGTTGAAGGCCAAGGATGTAAGACGTCCGGAGTTGCTGAATATCGGATAATTGCAGTGGGAGCAAGCCGGAAGGTGGAATATGACACCTTCTTCACATAATATCACGTAACAGTCGTCATACTCCCTGTAGGCGGCTGTTATTGTTTTCTTGTCCATGTATTTCTGGCTTCCGCTCTCCAGATAATCGAAAGCCCTTTCGCTCCATACGTTTCCGTTTGAGGAAATGAAGGCGGCTGGACTTTCGTCACCACGGTTTCCGGTGATGCATACGGAGGTCGCTCCGGCGGCGACGGATACTATGTCGATCTCTCCGTAATACTCTGAGTAATAGGCGTTGAAGTCAAAGGTGTTCGGGTGGAGGTTAAGGCCGATGGACACGAATTCCGAACGGTCCGTCACGGCGTAGCAGCGGTCTGCGAATGAGTCCATATCTATGAATCTGCCAGATACTTCAGTCTTGATGATCTGAGCCTTGTCGAAAGGACTTCCCCAGAAAAGGAACTTTCCGTCTTCTGTAGCCGCCATGACTCCTCCGTAAAATGCTGTCAGGCAGGTTATTCTGCTCGTTTCGGGCACATCCATAGGCAGCCATCTGCCATCCAGAAGGCAGGAGAGGTAAGTCTCGCCGGCGATTACCAAGGCGTCGGATACGGAACACATGAATTTCGCTCCGCTCACTCCTTCTGTCTGTATTGTTGAGGTCTGCTCCGAGGCGGAATTGTAGAAATGGATCTTGTCGTCCGCTTCGAGGACTGCAAATCCTTCCCCGAAAGCTTCCACGTCAAGATACGGCTGTCCATAAGCAGAATACTCTGACCGGACCAGGGGCCCGATCAGAGTAATCATGATTATGATAAGCAACCGCTTCATCAATGTTACTTGGAAATGATCCTGAAGTAGTCGAATGAAGCTGTCATCGGCTTAGGGTCTGCCATCGGCATCGCTCCGCGTCTGAAGCCGCCGAATGATGGCATTACTCCGTCACATGCGATGACGCCGGCCTTGATGTCCTTGAGGCCTGTCTCAAGCTTTCCTGCCTCTACGAACTTCTTTCCGTCTGCAGAATAGAATGCTGTATAGACGTCGCCCTTCTTCTGAAGTCTGAGCCATACGACGTTGTTCTCGATACCTTCAGGAGTTGTATTTACGCTTGCCTTTGAGTATCCGTTCTCCTCGCTTGAAAGCTGTATCGCTCCGCCTCCTTGGCCGCCTCTTCTGAACATCTGTGCGCTGTATACAAGCTTCACGAAGTTGTCGTCGTCCTGATAAGCGATGATTCCTGCATTCTGAGCCGGCATTCCCGGAGTCTCGGAGCATGTGAGCTTTGTGTCGACTGTCCAGTCTGTGTTCGCGCTCTGGACGAATACGTTAGTCGCGTTGTTGTTGGCAAGGGTCACGTCGCCTGCAGCTGTTGTGATAGCGAGGGCTCCTGACTGAACCTTCCAGCCGTCCTTGTTCTCTCCGAGTACTGTCCATACTGATGACGGAGCGTTCTTGAACTCGTCAGAAACTGCCTTTGTTCCGAAGTTTACAAGATATACGGCTTTGTCTGAAGTCACGTCATCGATCACGCTGATGACTGCTGTGCCCGGAACCGCCGATGCCTGCTCGACCACTACTCTGACAGAAGGATCCTTTGCTGTTGCAGTGACTGCAGGAGCCTTTGAAGAGGCCTTGCGTACGATGCTGTACTGGTTGACTCCAGCCTTGAGGTATGACTTTCCGGCAACCTTGAGAGTCGCAAGAGAAAGATCTGGCATTACCTTCACAGAGAATGACGCAGTTACTGTCTTGCCGTTCCATGTGACGTCGACGTAGACAGTTGCAACTCCCTGACCTGCAGCCTTGAGCTTGCCGTCAGCGTCGATAGTCACGACTGCGTCGTTGTTTGTTCTGTAGCTTGCCTTGGTCTCGCTGACATTGATGAATGAGTCGTTGTTGAGGCATGCTGTGTATGAGATCTGAGCTGTCTCGCCGGCTCTGAGGACTGAAACTCCGCAGTCGGCAACGACTGTCTTGAGCTCAGGAGTGATCTCTGAAGCTGTCATTGTCGCTGTAACTGTGCCTCTGATGTCCTTTGAAGATGAGCCTACTTCAAATACATATCTTCCCTTGTCGTAAGTCATCCTGTCGGCCTCCATGTCCCAGAACCAGAGGTCTGAGCAGTCGATGTCGATGCTTACGGTCTTGGTCTGTCCTACAGGGATAGTCACTCTCTGGAAGCCCTTGAGCCTCTTGATAGGACGCTGTGCCGATGCAGGGCTGTCCGGTGTTGTCACGTAGATCTGAACGACCTCGTCTCCGTCGTAGCTTCCTGTGTTCTTCACGTCCACGCTGATTGTAAGCTTGTCGTCAGGAGTGATGCTTGTGCGGCTGATGCGGAAGTTCGAGTACTCGAATGTAGTATATGAAATACCGTATCCGAACTCATATGAAACCGGCTTGTCGAAGTACCAGAGGGTACGTCCGTTCTTGCCTTCTCCTCCACGGAGGGTGTAGTCTGTGATAGCAGGGAGATCCTTCACGCTCTTGTACCATGTTGCGTTGAGCTTACCGCCAGGAGTAACGTCTCCGAAGAGCACCTTTGCAATAGCCGGACCCTGCGCCTGACCGTTGTAACCTGTCCAGATGATGCCCGGGATGTTCTCGAGGTTCTTGAATTCCTCCACTTCCACACATCCGAGGGTCTGCATCACGACGATGGTATGCTTGTTTACGGCCGCTACAGCCTTGATGAGGTTCACCTGGTTGCCAGGGAGGTCGAGAGTGAGACGGTCTGCCTCCTCTGTCGCTGTGTTCTCGTCTGTTCCTACGAATACGATCGCTACGTCAGACTCTTTTGCCGCCTTGAGCGTCTCAGGGTCGATCTCGTCGTCTGCAGGAGCCTTGTACACGAGATAAACTGTCTTAGGCTCGTTCACACCGAGTCTGAGGACCTTCTCCTCCATAGGGGTGCTGGCTCCGTAAACGCCTCCTACAGGCTTTCCTGAAGCCTTTGTGGCCTCGAGAGTGCTGATGAGGTTACCGCTTGGAGAGTCTACATGGGCCTCGATGATACCGCCCTCTGTAGGGATGTTCACTCCGAATGTGATCTTCTCCACATTTGTGAGGTCGATGTTTTCATATGCTGTCCATGAACCGTCGTCGATAGAGCGTACCTGCTCCTCTGTTCCCATTCCCGAACCTACTGTGATGCCGTCAGAGCATGCGCTGAACTTGGTCGCGTCATGTCTTGTGACTGTTCCGTCTGTCTTTGTGAGCTCGAAATAAGCTACATAAAGGAGGTTGCTCTTGCTCTTTGTGCTTCCGCCTGATGCGAGCTTCACCTCTACGCCCGGATTGCGCTTCGCGAGATAGTCGCTGATACCCTTGTAAGGGCTGATGCGGCTGCTCTCTTCAGGACGTCCTGAGTATGGTCCGAGCTATACCTTGTCGGCCTGAGGACCGATCAGGGCGATGGACTTGATCTCTGAAGCCTTGAGAGGGAGGGCTCTGTCGTCGGTTCCCGCTACGATCTCATCCTTGAGAAGTACAGGAGTCCTTGTCGCAACTTCCTCAGCAAGAGCCTGATATCTCTCTGCGTTTACTGTGCTTGCAGGAAGGAGGGAGTAAGTCACCATCGACTCAGGGTCGAACTCTCCTGTACGCATACGGATAGTGAATACGTTTACAAGGGCCTTGTCGATGTCTGCCATTGTGATCAGGCCCTGCTCGAGCGCGCTGATCGCTGATCTCTGATATACGCTTCCGCAGTCAGAGTCTACTCCGGTCTTGAGACCTGCTGCAGTAGCTTCCTCGGCTGTCTCGACGTAGTAATGTCCTGTGTAGATGTCCTCGATCGCTGCACAGTCTCCTGTCACATATCCCTTCATTCCGTATGTACGGCGTGCGATTGTGTCGACGTAGTATGCGCTTGCAGACGTAGGTACATGGTTCACGGCGTTGTATGAAGTCATGATGGACGGAAGGTCGTCATTCTCGATGAGCTCCTTGTAAGGGTAGAGGTAGAACTCCCTCATGTCCCTGCTGTCCATGTCCGAGCTGCCTACGTGGCGGTTGAACTCGCTGTTGTTCGCGAAGTAATGCTTTGCGCATGGAACGGCCTTCATGTAGTCAGGGTCGTCGCCCATGAGTCCGCGTACATATGCGCCGGACATCACTGCAGAAAGGAATGGATCCTCTCCGTAAGACTCTCCGGTTCTTCCCCACCTTGGGTCGCGTACCGGCTCTACTACAGGCGACCAGAATGTGAGGCCCTTTGTGCCGGTCTGGAAGATCGCTCTTGCTTCGTCTGCAATCGCATTCGCTTCTTTTTCAAGAAGTTCCGGATCCCATGACGATCCGAGAGCGACGCTGTTAGGGTAAGATGTCGGGCCCTGAAGGCCTACTGACGGGTTGGCTCCTGCGAGCACTCCGTGGAGAGCCTCGCTCCAGACGTTGTACTGGCGTACTCCCAGTCTTGGGACTGCGGCCATGTTGTTGCCCAGGAGGCTTTGCTTTTCCTCGAGTGTAAGGCGTGATACCAGATCCACGGCTCTTTCTTCATAAGAGTAGTTCGTGTTCTGATAGATCGGTGTCTTTTCCTCTTCCGGCATAGGGTTGAGGAAAAGGAAAAGAAGCATTGTCAGAAGTTTCATGTGTTATAGTTTTTAGTGTTTTCTTTTATTTTTCAAAAATAGTGATTATTCCATAATATATGTGTCTGTTGCTGATACAAAGGCTTGCAAATTTGAAAGATCGGAGGGGAATGGTTTTTGTTTTTGGCCCCGACGTGATTAATTTTTAAATACATCAGTGTTATGAAACGTTTGATTTTTGCGGCTCTTGTCGCAGCAGCCATTCCGGTATCGGCATGTACGAAGGATTTTGACAACTCTACTGTCGACGAGTTTGACCTTTCTCGCTACCTGGGAGTGTGGTATGAGATTGCCCGTTACGACCACAGCTTTGAGCGGGGCATGGACAATACCATGGCCCAATACATCCTGGAGGATGACGGCAAGGTCGTGGTCCTGAACACCGGCTGGAAGAACGGCAAGTATAAGGTGGCGGAAGGCAAGGCGAAGTATCCTGACCCTGTGGGGGAGCCAGGTGCCTTGCGGGTGTCTTTCTTCCTCTTTTTCTATTCCGACTACAATGTCATGATGGTCGATGAGAATTACCAGATCTCGCTTGTCGGAAGCAAGTCGGACAACTATCTGTGGATTCTCTCCCGCACCCCGGTTCCCGATCCTGACCTCCTGCAGGCAATCCTCGACGAGGCCCAGGCACGAGGCTATGATACTTCCAAGCTTATCTGGGTCGATCAGGGCCGTAATATCGATGCCTTGGAGTCTGAAAAATAGTCGCTTGCCGTGTGCGGAAAATTCATTAGATTTGCGTCCTTGAATCTGATGAACAAGATATTACATGATATTATGAAGAAGCTATTATTGACATTTTCAACTATTGCACTTATGGCAGGATGCAATGTGAAGCAGGCTGAGGAAGTGCCTGCAATCGACCGTGCGAACTTTGATGAGACCGTATCTCTCAAGGACGACTTCTATCAGTATGCGACAGGCGGATGGCAGGCTGCAAACCCGCTCAAGCCTGAATTTGCCCGCTACGGTACGTTCGACCAGCTTCGTGAGACCAACGAGGTGCGTCTGAATGACCTTTTCGCCGACATCGCAAAGACAAAGGCAAAGCCGGGCACTGTAGATCAGAAGATCGCCGACCTCTATACAATGGGTCTTGATTCCACACGCCTCAACAACGAGGGCGTTGCGCCTTTGAAGGCCGATATCGACAGACTCATGTCGGTGAATGCCCGTGAGCACCTTCCTTATGCTCTGGCCATCATCCACACATGCTCGAGCAACCCGATGTTCAGCACAGGTGTAAGCGCCGACCTTCTCAACAGCACAATGAATGTGCTTTACATTGATCAGGCCGGTCTCGGAATGGGCAACCGTGACTATTATCTTGCGGCTGAGAATCAGGCGCTTCGTGATGGATATGTACAGTGGCTCACAAAGGCATTCTCTATGATCGGCAGCGCTGATGCAGCTGCGGAGGCAGAGAAGGTGCTTGCATTCGAGACAAAGATGGCCGAGGCGTTCCGCAGCAATGTGGAGCTTCGCGACGTGACTGCAAACTACAATCCTATGACAAAGGACGAGCTCCTTGCAAAGTATCCTGATTTCAACTGGAATGCGTATTTCGGCCAGATGGGAATCGGTGATTTCGACAAGGTGAGTGTCGGACAGCCTGAGGTTCTCGAGGCAGTCATCGGACTTTTGAACAATGAGGATATCGAGACAGTCAAGGCTTACCTTGCTGCAAGCGTGATCTCAAGCGCTGCAGGCTATGTAGGCGACGAGCTCTATGCCGCTCATTTCGATTTCTTCGGCCGCCAGATGTCCGGCCAGCAGGAGATGCGTCCGCGCTGGAAGCGTGCGATGGCGGTTCCTAACAGCCTTCTTTCAGAGGCGATCGGTCAGGTGTATGTAAAGAAGTATTTCCCTGAAAGCGACAAGGCGCGCATGACTCAGATGGTGAAGAACCTTCAGGTTGCTCTCGGTCAGCGCATTGATGCCCTTGAGTGGATGTCGGACGAGACTAAGGCAAAGGCCCATGAGAAGCTCAACACATTCACAGTCAAGATCGGATATCCTGACAAGTGGAAGGATTATTCTACATTGACCATCGATCCTAAGGCTTCATACTGGGAGAACATCAAGCGTGCGAGCGCATGGTATACTGCGGATAACCTTGCTGACCTTGGCAAGGAGGTCGACCGCGAAAAGTGGTTCATGTCGCCTCAGACAGTCAATGCATACTACAACCCGACTACCAACGAGATCTGCTTCCCTGCAGCCATCCTCCAGCCGCCGTTCTACAATTCATCGGCTGACGATGCTGTGAATTACGGAGCCATCGGAGTGGTGATCGGTCATGAGATGACCCACGGATTCGACGACCAGGGACGCCAGTTCGACAAGGACGGCAACATGTTCAACTGGTGGACAGAGGCTGATGCGGCCGCATTCAAGGATCGTACAGACATTCTTGTGGATCAGTTCAACAAGATCGTGATCCTCCCTGCAAAGGACGGCCAGCCGGCCCTTATGGCAGACGGCGCTCTTTCTCTCGGCGAGAACATCGCTGACCAGGGCGGTCTTAGAGTGGCCTACACGGCTCTCCAGAACTCATTCGAGGGTAACGGCGAGCCGGAGCCGATCGACGGTTTCACAGCAGCCCAGCGCTTCTACCTGTCATATGCTACGATCTGGGGCCAGAACATCCGTGACGAGGAGGCTGCCCGCCTTACAAAGGTTGACGTTCATTCGCTCGGCAAGAACCGCGTGAACGCGACCCTGCGCAACGTAGCGACATTCTACGAAGCCTTCGGTATCACCGACGGAGCCATGTTCCTTCCTGAGGAGGAGAGAGTGGTCATCTGGTAAGCGGTTACATATTGATTTTGATGCTCCCGGGACGGTTTTTTCTGTTTCGGGAGTTTTTTGTGTCGGTTAGTTCTTCCTGCCCTTCATGTTGGGGCCGAACCCCGGAGGAAAAGTCTGAACTTTCCCGCATTGCGAGAGACTCTTCTGGAATATCTCATACAGGACCTTGGACTCTTCTGCGATACCTTTGCAGACGGTCTTTCTATCAGGGCTTAATGCCATATCTGCGGAGAATAACGCTCTGATCATGGCAATGACCGAATGCTCATTCCCGCCCCATAGTTTCGTTGCCATACAGAAGATGGCTCTTCCAGTAATGTCGATGACAGATTCCGGATCCTTGATCACATCCACATCCGTGTTGAACTTCAACTCTCCGTTGCTGCACTCCAGCACTTCCAAAATCTTTTTCATACATATGGTGTTTTAAAATTTTACGAGGCAAATGTATGCATGAATATCGAAATTTAAAACGTTGATTTTCAAGTGTTTTTTGCTATATTGTATTAGTGTTCATACTGGTTTTTACATATCAATCTTATATATATCATACTAGTATATATTATAAATATATATAATAATATTCTATTATAAGGTAATCATAATATCTCTTCAGTTATTTGGCGAAAAAGTTGTTGAGAATCAATATTTTACGTGTTGATTTTGTTGTGTAGATTTGCCCTCGTGATTTTAATGTTTTTAATGATGAGTAACGATGTGGTAATCTATCAGTCTGATGACGGATTAGTGAAAATGGAGGCGATGGTTGATGCTTCCAATGAAACTATCTGGGCTACGCAGAAGGCTATGGCTCAGTTGTTTGGGGTTAATGTTTCGGGAATATCCCGTCACGTGGTTAATGTGTTTTCATCTGGGGAATTAGATGAAAAAAGCAATTTGCAAAAAATGCAAATTGCAAAATCAGACAAACCGGTTGCTTTTATAGCCTTGATGTGATCATATCAGTCGGCTATAGAGTCAATTCAATAAGGGCCACTGCCTTCAGACAATGGGCGACCTCCGTTCTGAAGCAATATATGCTTAAAGGTTACGCCGTTAACCAGAATGCTGTTTCAGAGCAGAAGTACGAGGACTTGAAGCGTGCTTTGGGATTGTTGGAGAATGTGTTTGGACAGAACCTGATTATGGCTGAACAGCAGGCCAAAGAGCTATTTGCGGTCGTAAAGGATTATACCTATGCCCTGGATACTCTGGATGCATATGACTATCAGAGCCTTGAGATATCCGATACCACCCTTCAGGAGAAGTTCCGCGCGACATATGAGAGTGCGATGGAGGCAATACAAAGTCTGAAGGAAAAGTTCAAGGAGAGTCAGCTATTTGGAGTCGAGAAGGACAAGTCCTTCCATAGCAGCATAGGTCAGATCTATCAGACATGGGATGGGCAGGAACTCTATCCAAGCGTAGAGGAGAAGGCTGCGATGCTTCTGT
>JAFYME010000060.1 GCA_017556765.1 Bacteroidales bacterium | reverse complement strand
TCCACCTCTTCCCATTCCGAACAGAGAAGTTAAGCTCACCATCGCCGATGGTACTGCCCCACCAGGTGGGAGAGTAGGTAGCTGCCACTTTCTTATACGACACCCTGTCATCAACGGATGACGGGGTGTTTTGTTGTATACTATATCCAAGTCCAACCTTCTTTTTATTTGGCAGAAAGTTTGATTATCAGCTGTTTGGATTTTTAAACGAACTGCTATGTTTTATAATTTTCTATTTCCACAGCGATTCAGAGGGACAGGTGCTTCCCTCCTGCTGCTTGTAGTCAGGGTCGTCTTCGGCATATTGTTTTTTATTCATGGATTGGATAAGTTGGTCAATTTCAATACTTTGGTACAATCTTATCCGAGTGAATTCGGATTCGGCAGCTATATGACCCTGATGGTTTCGATTTTCTGCGAGTTCTGTTGCTCTCTCTTTCTTATCTCTGGTCTTCTTGTGCGTCTCATGACAATTCCGATGATTATAGCTATGGGTGTTGCATTCTTCGATGTGCATGATGCCATGATGCCCGAAGGAGAGTTAGCTTTGATCTACTTCATTATCTTCATCCTGCTTTTTCTTACTGGCCCAGGACGTTACTCGATCGATTACCTTATTGACAAGAGATTTCAGAAGGATAAGCAGACAGTTGAATAGTCTTATGATCCCATTTATCAATGGTATTCTTATCTTCATCGTCGGATATGGATACCATTGTTTTGCTATTATTCCAAAAAAATAATAACTTTGGAAAATACGCGGAATGCACCGCAGCCTAAACTATTTCATATGTCTGGACTCACCGGAAATATATCTCAGATCATCGGCCCTGTTGTCGATGTTCATTTTGAGTTAGGGAATGATACTCAGGAGCAGCTTCCTGCTATCCATGAAGCTTTGAAGATCATGAAAAATGATGGTAGAGAGCTCATTGTAGAAGTACAGCAGCATATTGGAGAAGACACTGTCAGGACTGTAGCCATGGATTCTACAGATGGGCTCAGAAGGGGCATGCAGGCGGTGTGTACCGGTTCGCCGATCACAATGCCTGTCGGTTCCCAGATCCGCGGCAGGGTCATGAATGTAGTTGGCGAGACTATCGACGGCATGCGTGACCTTGAGAAAGATGGCGCATTCCCGATACATAGGGAACCGCCTAAGTTCGAGGATCTTACGACTTCCCAAGAGGTTCTTTTTACAGGTATTAAGGTCATTGACCTGCTCGAGCCGTATCTCAAGGGCGGAAAGATCGGACTTTTCGGAGGTGCCGGTGTGGGCAAGACTGTCCTTATCAAGGAACTCATCAATAATATTGCAAAGAAACATAACGGCTTTTCTGTTTTTGCCGGAGTCGGAGAACGTACAAGGGAAGGAAACGACCTTCTTCGCGAAATGATCGAGTCTGGAGTCATCCGCTATGGAGATGAATTCCTGAAAAGCATGGAGGAAGGCCATTGGGATCTTTCCAAGGTTGATTACGCCGAGGTAGAGAAGTCGCAGGTGGCTATGGTGTTCGGCCAGATGAACGAGCCTCCTGGAGCCAGGTCTTCGGTTGCTTTATCAGGACTTACGCTTGCTGAGTCGTTCCGTGACAGCAATGATGTCAATGGACCGAAGGACATACTTTTCTTCATCGACAACATTTTCCGATTTACCCAGGCAGGTTCTGAGGTTTCGGCGCTTCTTGGCCGTATGCCTTCAGCGGTCGGTTATCAGCCGACACTTGCGACGGAGATGGGACAGATGCAGGAACGCATCACCTCGACAAAGAATGGCTCCATTACGTCAGTACAGGCCGTATATGTGCCTGCAGATGACCTTACAGACCCTGCTCCTGCGACGACCTTCAGTCATCTTGATGCGACTACTGTATTGAGCCGTAAGATTGCCGAATTGGGCATTTATCCGGCCGTGGATCCGCTCGAATCAACGTCCCGTATCCTTGATCCGAACATAGTGGGCAAAGACCATTATGAGACAGCTCAGAGGGTAAAGCAGATCCTTCAGAGAAACAAGGAGCTTCAGGACATCATCTCCATCCTCGGTATGGATGAACTCTCGGATGAGGACAGACTTACTGTAAACAGGGCCCGCAAGGTGCAGAGATTCCTTTCGCAGCCGTTTGCTGTGGCGGAACAGTTTACAGGAGTACCGGGAGTCATGGTGCCTATCGAGGACACCATCCATGGATTCAAGCTCATCCTTAACGGTGAAGTCGATGACATTCCGGAGCAGGCATTCCTGAATGTGGGTACGATCGAAGAGGCCATAAAGAAAGGCGAGGAGATACTTGCTGCAATAAAACAATAGTTCCATGAATCCTGCCGACAACATATCGCTCATCGTCCTGACTCCGGAGAAGACTCTGCTTGAGAAAAAAGTGAGCAAGGTCTCGCTTCCCGGAACGAAAGGCCGCTTCATGGTCCTGAGAAACCATGCCCCTCTGATATCATCATTGGAGGAAGGGGATATTGTTTATGAGTCGGAAGGCGTTGAATATAAGGTATATATAACATCCGGATTTGCGGATGTACATGATAATGTCGTGACGGTATGCGCTGAATCATGAAGCTGCTCAGACTCATATTGGTGATTGCTCTTCTGGTCTGTCCGGTGGTTACCGGTAGGGCCGGAGATGGCGTGGACCATGAGCAAAGCAGCGAAATCGATGTCGGAGAGATCCTCTTCGGCCATATCGGAGATTCGTACGGCTGGCACATCACGGACTGGAAGGGAAAGCATGTGACCATTCCGCTGCCATGCATAGTGCACAGCAGTACAGGATGGCATTTCTTCATGTCTTCAAAGATTGAACATGGACATGAGCATGAAGGCCTTTTCATAGCTGGGGAAGGACGATATGAGGATAAGATAGTCGAGCGGGGAGCTGACGGAGAGCTGGTGAGACCTTTTGACATATCGATAACGAAGAATGTCGCTTCGCTTATGTTTGCGGCTGTCCTGCTCATAAGCCTTGTGCTGGCGACGACGCGCTGGTACAGAAGGCATGATGCATCGGAAGAGGCTCCGCAAGGTTTTGCAGGCCTGATGGAGATGATGATAATGATGGTGAACGACGATATTATAAGACCGTCGGTGGGAGAGAAGCATTACAGGAAATATTCACCGTATCTTCTGACTGCGTTCTTCTTCATCTTCGTCTGCAACCTCATGGGACTCATACCGTTTTTCCCCGGTGGAGCAAATGTAACGGGAAATATTGCAGTGACAATGATGATGGCATTGTTCACATTCATCGCCATCAATGTGTTTGCCGACAAGCATTATTGGAAGGAAATCCTATGGCCTGACGTGCCGATGTTCCTGAAATTTCCGATTCCGATCATGCAGACAATTGAGCTTTTCGGAGTGATTTCGAAGCCTTTCTCATTGATGGTCAGGCTTTTTGCGAACATCATGGCCGGCCATATGATGGTGCTGGGATTGGTTTCTGTGATATTTGTGACTGTCAAGCTGGGACCGGTGATAAATGGATCCATGACAGTGATCGCAATGCTCTTCGGTCTTGTCATCAACTGTCTGGAGCTGCTGGTTGCCTTTATACAGGCATATGTGTTTACCATGCTGTCGGCGGTATTCATCGGTATGGCCCATCAGGAAGAACATTAAAGGAAATATAAACAACTAAAAACAATAAGACTATGTTACTTTCAGCTATTTTATTGCAGGCAGCGACAATTGCCTGGGGACCTGTAGCAGGAGCGATCGGAGCAAGTATCGCTGCCCTTGCTGCCGCATGGGGAATCGGAAAGATCGGTCAGTCTGCGATGGAGTCCATCGCCCGCCAGCCGGAGTCGGCAGGAAACATCCGTACATCCATGCTCATAATCGGAGCTCTTGTGGAGGGTGCCTGCCTCTTTGCAATCCTTGTTTGTCTCCTTGCAGTAGTATAGGTTTCACATGAATCTGATGCTGCCTGACAGTGGTCTCCTTTTTTGGATGACCATAATCTTCGCCATCGTCTTCTTTATTCTCGCAAAGTTCGGCTTCCCTATAATCACAGGAATGGTCGACAAGCGTGCAAAGAGGATAGACGAGGCTATTGCCGCGGCCAGAAAGGCGGAGGAATCGCTTGCCGGACTCGCTCAGGAGCAGGAAAGACTGCTGTCTGAAGCCAGGACCGAGCAGGCCCGGATCCTGCAGGAGGCCGCAGTCCAGCGTGACAATATGATTGTCCAGGCCCAGGAGCAGGCAAGAGAAGAGGCGAAGAAGATAATGGATGAGGCAAAGGCGAGGATTCAGGAAGAGAAGGAAGCTGCTCTCAGAGATGTCCGTAAGGAAGTTGCATTGCTTTCGGTGACGATTGCGGAAAAGGTCGTGAGGAAGGAACTTTCTACGGATAAGGGACAGATGGAATTGATTGACAGGATGATAGATGACTTATCATGAATGCAGGTATAGTCGCTTCGAGATATGCTAAGGCTCTGCTGAAGTTTGTGCAGGAGACCGGAAACGGGGATAAGGTTTATGCCCAGGCCGGTATCCTGGCTCTTCGCATGCAGGAATACAGGCAGCTCAGAGACTATATCGAGAATCATCCGGAGATAGATCTGGCCAAGAAGCTCCAGCTGCTGGAAGCAGCGTTAGGAGAGCCGCCGGCAATGGAAATAAGCAGATTTGTCAGTCTTGTCATCACTCGTCGCAGAAGCGAATTTTTCCTCAGGATGCTTCTTTCTTTTCTGACTCTTTACCGTGAGGCCCAGAATATAAAGGTGGGACGCCTGATAACAGCCCTTCCGGCTGAAGGCCTGAAGGAAAGGATGGAGGAACTGTTCCGTGGTAAGACAGGAGCGGAGGTCCATCTGGAGCAGAAGGTCGATCCTGAGATCCTTGGCGGATTCGTCTTCGAGCTTGATGACTGGAGGATGGATGCAAGCGTTGCCGGCCAGTTCCGTAAGATCAAGGCCAAACTTATTGATAATACTAATAGAATAGTCTGATATGACAGATACAATTAGACCGTCTGAGATATCTGATGTGCTGCTCAGTCAGCTCAGGGAGATAAATTCCGACCTTCAGTTTGAGGAGGTCGGTCAGGTGCTGCAGGTGAGTGACGGAGTAGTCAGGATCCAGGGGCTTCTGAATGCCGAGGCAGGTGAGCTGCTGCAGTTTGACGATGATGTCAAGGCGGTGGTGATGAACCTTGAGGAGGACAATGTCGGTGCTGTCCTTCTGGGCCCGACCGACAGGATCAAGGAAGGAATGAGCGTACGCCGTACGGGAAGAATCGCTTCGATCAATGTCGGCGAATCTATGGTCGGTCGTGTGGTGAATCCGCTGGGCGAGCCGCTTGACGGCAAAGGACGCATTGGAGGCGAACTTTGCGAGATGCCTCTGGAAAGAAAGGCTCCGGGAGTGATCTTCCGTCAGCCGGTTACGGAGCCGCTTCAGACCGGCCTGAAGGCGATCGATGCCATGATTCCTATCGGTCGCGGACAGCGTGAGCTCATAATCGGTGACCGTCAGACGGGAAAGACAGCGATAGCGATCGATACCATCATCAACCAGAGAGAAGCATATCTTGCGGGCAAACCGGTATATTGTATATATGTAGCCATAGGTCAGAAGGGCTCTACCGTAGCTTCGATAGTAAACACTCTGAAGGAGAAGGGGGCACTTGATTATACGGTCGTGGTTGCCGCTACGGCAGCTGATCCTGCGGCCCTGCAGTATTACGCTCCCTTTGCCGGAGCGGCTATCGGAGAGTATTTCCGTGATACCGGCCGCCATGCTTTGGTCGTGTATGATGACCTTTCAAAGCAGGCTGTGGCATATCGTGAGGTTTCCCTTATCCTCCGTCGTCCTTCTGGACGCGAGGCCTATCCTGGAGATATCTTCTATCTCCATTCGAGACTTCTTGAAAGAGCAGCCAAAATCATTGGCCAGCAGGAAGTTGCGGAAAAGATGAATGACCTTCCGGCCTCATTGAAAGGCAAGGTCAAGGCGGGAGGTTCATTGACGGCCCTTCCGATCATCGAGACCCAGGCGGGAGACGTTTCTGCGTATATCCCGACCAACGTGATCTCGATTACCGACGGTCAGATCTTCCTTGAGACGGACCTTTTCAATCAGGGTTTCCGTCCGGCCATAAATGTCGGTATATCTGTGTCACGAGTAGGAGGAAGCGCCCAGATCAAGAGCATGAAGAAGGTCGCCGGTACATTGAAGATCGATCAGGCACAGTATCGTGAGCTGGAGTCTTTCTCGAAGTTCAGCAGCGATATGGACCCGATTACGGCGATGGCCCTGGACAAGGGACGCAAGAACAACAAGCTCCTAGTGCAGCCGCAGTATTCTCCGATGCCTGTAGGGGAGCAGATCGCGATCTTGTATTGCGGTACTAAAGGCCTCTTGAGGGAGCTTGACATCGACGATGTGGAGGATTTCCAGACCACATTCCTCAGCAAGATGAGGGCCTTCCACGCTGAAGATGTCCTCAAGCCTCTTGCAGAAGGCAGAATCGACGATAAGATCGCCCTTATAATTGAAAATGAAGCAGCTTCCATAGTGAATGGATTGAAGTGATATGTCGTCATTGAAGGAAATAAAGACCAGGATAGCGTCGGTGAAGAATACGCTGAAGATCACATCTGCAATGAAGATGGTGGCTTCGGCAAAGCTTCATAAGGCCCAGACTGCCATAGGAAACAAGCTTCCTTATGAGCAGCAGCTCCATCGTATGCTCGCAGGCCTTCTTCAGTCGGAAGATCTCAGGGAGAGCCTCGGCAAGGAGCTCGGCATGTCTTCAAGAAACGGAAAGTCGCCGGTAGTTCTGCAGGATCTCGATATGGACGTGCTTCCGTCTAAGAAAGATGCTGAAAGAGTCGCTCTTGTAGTCTTTTCTTCAAACAGTTCTCTGTGCGGAGCCTTCAATGCGAATGTCATCAGGAAATTCAATGAAACAGTTTCACGGTTGCGTGAGCATGGTTATGAGCTGAAAGACATCGATGTTTTTGCCGTAGGAAAGAAGGCGGCTGACGCTGCTGTAAAGGCGGGTTTTCAGCTTGATGAAGACTTCACTGACCTTGCCGACAAACCTTCATATGACAGGGCAGTCGATCTTGCTTCCGAGCTGATAGACCGTTTTTCTGACGGAGAAGTCGAGCAGGTCATATTCATCTACAGCCATATGGCTTCTACTTCTTCACAGCCGGTAATACGTGAAAACTACCTTCCGCTGGCCCTTCATGATTATGCATCAGGAACCTATCCGGAAGATTATATCCTCGAGCCTGACCCTATGTCACTTGTCAAGGAGCTGCTCCCTAAGGTACTCCTTCTGAAGATGTATACTGTCGTTCTTGATGCCAATGCTGCGGAGCATGCCGCCCGTACCGTGGCGATGCAGGTCGCGACCGACAATGCTCAGGATCTCATTTCCGACCTCACCCTCGCATACAACAAGGGCCGCCAGCAGGAGATCACAGCCGAAATCCTCGACCTCATCGGCGGCAGCCTGAACTGATTCCATAGACCGATAAATGCTTCGTCAGTCTGCCCCGTAACTAGCTGATGCATAGAGAAATACAGAACCCGCGTGCTGCATTCTGGCGGCACGCGGGTTTAGCAATTTATTGATCGTCAGGCACTTGTGCGCCAGTCTGAATTAGCTGAGTTTGTGGATTGCGAGGCCGCTGCGGAGCTTTGGCTCGAACCATGTTGTCTTAGGAGGCATGATGTTGCCTGAGTCCGCGATGTCTACGAGCTGCTTCATTGAAACTGGGTAGAGAGCGAACGCCACCTTCATCTCGCCGTTGTCGACTCTGCGTGAGAGCTCGCCCAGACCGCGGATACCGCCTACGAAGTCGATCCTCTTGTCGGTACGGAGATCCTTGATGCCGAGGATCTTGTCGAGGACGAGGTTTGAAAGGATTGTCACGTCGAGAACTCCGATAGGGTCATTGTCATCATAACGTCCTTCCTTCGCTACGAGCGAGTACCATTTGCCGTCAAGGTACATTGAGAATTCATGGAGCTTGCCTGGCTTGTAGATCTCTGCGCCTTCCTCCTTTACATCGAAATCCTCAGATATTGCTGCTACGAGCTGCTCCGGTGTAAGTCCGTTAAGGTCCTTCACCACGCGGTTATAGTCGATGATCTTGAGGTGGCTCTCAGGGAATGCCACTGTCATGAACCAGTTGTATTCCTCGTCTCCTGTATGGGCCGCATTGCCTTCCCTCTTCTCTGCGCCGACGCGGGCTGCAGCTGCTGTACGGTGGTGACCGTCAGCTACATAGAAAGCCGGAATCTCAGCGAAAAGTTCTGTTATGCGGTCGATGTCAGCCTGGTCGTCGATCACCCAGAAGTGGTGTCCGAAGCCGTCAGCCGCAACGAAATCATACTCTGGCTCGCCCACGATGTACTTGTTCACGATGGCATTGATCTCATCGTTGTCAGGATATGAGAAGAATACCGGCTCGATGTTGGCGTCCTGAATACGGACGTGGATCATACGGTCGTCCTCCTTGTCCTTGCGGGTGAGCTCATGCTTCTTGATATTGCCTTCAGCATAGTCATCAGTATGCGCGCATACCACGAGTCCGTACTGTGTACGGCCGTCCATTGTCTGCGCATATACATAGTAGTAAGGCTTCTCATCCTGTACGAGCCAGCCCTTGTCCTGCCATGCCTTGAAGTTGTCCACAGCCTTGTCGTAAGCCGGCTGACTGTGCTCGTCGATGATCGGATCGAAGTCGATCTCAGGCTTCGTGATGTGGAGAAGGGACTTTTCGCCAGCCTCGTCCTTTGCCTCAACCGAATTGAGGACGTCGTATGGACGTGCAGCTACTTCCTCTACATACTGCTTCGGCGGACGTACCGCCGCGAATGGCTTTACGCGTACCATGACTATTTGTTTACCTGGAACTTGGTGCAGCCTGTCGCGAAGTAGTTCACGATCTGGTTTGCTGCTGCAAGTCCTGCGTTGATATTGGCCTCAGCTGTCTCCGCGCCCTGCTTCTTTGGAGTAGCGAAGATCTGCTTTGCATACTTCTCCTTAAGCTCTGCATAAGCCACTGGAGCGATGTCTGTCGCATACTTGAGGTCTGCTCTCTCTGCAAGAGCCTTATCGAGACCTTCCTCGCAGATGATCTCCTTGCGGGCTGTGTTGATAAGGCATCCTCCCTTAGGCATCTTCGAAAGAAGATCATAACCGATCATTCCCTTTGTCTCAGGGGTGGCAGGGATGTTTACAGATACGAAGTTTGACTTGCTGTAGAGCTCCTCGATTGTAGGAACTGTATTCCATCCCTGATGCTTCTCAGATGGCTGAGGCGCGAGGATGATCACGTTCATTCCGAGGCCGACTGCCTTCTTTGCCACGAGCTGTCCGATGTTTCCGAAGCCCTGGATACCGATTGTCTTTCCGCTGAGCTCGCATCCTGTGCCAGGAGTGAACTGGTTGCGTGACATATAGATCATGAGGCCGACAGCAAGCTCCGCTACTGCGTTTGAGTTCTGGCCTGGAGTGTTCATGGCTACGATGCCACGCTCTGTACATGACGGGAGGTCGAGGTTGTCATAGCCTGCTCCTGCACGTACGACGATCTTGAGCTGTCCTGCAGCTGCAACGACGTCAGCAGTAACCTTATCCGAGCGGACGATGAGCGCGTCAGCGTCAGCGACAGCAGTAAGAAGCTGCTCTTTCTCTGTATATTTCTCGAGGAGGGCAAGCTCATGGCCGGCACCTTCAACAATCTCGCGGATACCGTTCACAGCCGCTGCTGCGAATGGCTTCTCAGTTGCTACTAATACTTTCATTTTCAGTGATATTGAGATCCCCGGACAGGCCGGGGATGACGTTTTTCTTCAGAAGGGATTATTATTTCTTCAGTGCTTCAAATTCCTTCATGCAGTCAACGAGAGCCTGAACGCTTTCCTTAGGACATGCGTTGTAGATAGACGCGCGGAAACCGCCTACAGATCTGTGACCCTTGATGCCTACCATGCCGCGCTCCTTTGCGAATGCCATGAACTCGTCCTGAAGACCCTCATAGCCCGGAGCCATCACGAAGCATACGTTCATGAGTGAACGGTCTTCCTTGGCAGCTGTTCCCACGAAGAGAGGGTTGCGGTCGATCTCATCATAAAGGATGGCAGCCTTCTCCTGGTTCATCTTGTAGACAGCCTCTACACCGCCCATTTCCTTGACCCACTTGAGAGTCTCGTTCATCACGAAGATTGAGAATACTGGAGGAGTGTTGAACATTGAACCGCCGTCGATATGTGTCTGGAGGTTGAGCATTGTAGGGATGTAACGGCTTACCTTTCCGAGAAGGTCCTTCTTCACGATGAAGAAAGTAACACCTGCAGGACCTACGTTCTTCTGCGCGCCACCATAGATCATCGCATACTTGCTTACGTCTACAGGACGGCTCATGATATCTGATGACATGTCTGCGATGAGCGGAACTGGACAGTCTATGTCCTCATGAAGCTCAGTACCGTAGATTGTATTGTTTGTAGTCACATGGAAGTAGTCGAGGTCTGCAGGGATCTCATAACCCTTAGGGATATAGTTGAATGTGGTCTCTGCTGAAGATGCTACTGCGTATGCATTTCCAAGGCCCTTCGCTTCCTTCAATGCCTTCTTTGCCCATACGCCAGTCTCGAGGTAGCCTGCCTTGTTCTCAAGGAAGTTCATCGCTACATAGAGGAAGCCCATGCTTGCGCCACCGCCGAGGAATACGACCTCGTGAGTGTCAGGAATGTTCAGGAGCTCCTTCCAGAGAGCACGGCATTCGTCCATTACGGCATCCCACTCCTTTGATCTGTGTGAAACGCAGATTACCGGCATACCTGTTCCGGCGAAATCCTTGAGAGCTTCGATAGCCTTATCGACAGCCTGCTGTGGCAGGACGCAAGGGCCTGCATTGAAATTGTGTACTTTTTTCATTTGATTATGTGGTTATTTAAAATTTGTAATCAATATCGGTCTAAAGGTAATGATTTATTTTAAAAAATATGCTTAGAGTCGGTAACTTTTTCGCAATAATGGCATAAAAGTGAAATTTCGTTACCATTGTCAATGGTCTTGAACCATGTCTTGACAGGCTGATGGTTTGTAACGCATTTCGGATTTCTGCACTTTGCGATACCATGGATCTCCTCAGGCATGACAAGCTTCTTCTTCTCGACTACCTGGAAGTCGCGGATTACGTTTACTGTAGCTTTCGGAGCGATGAGGGCGAGCTTGTTGAGCTCCTCGTCCTCGAAGAACTTATCGGCGATCTTGATGATGCCCTTCTTTCCGAAGAACTTGCTGGTAAGGTTGATTCCTATTGTAATCTGGCTCTCTATGCCTTTGAGGTTGAGGATGTCCAGTGCCTTGTATACATTTTCAGCGGGTATGTGGTCCAGAACGGTACCATTCTCCAATGCGCTTACTACTAATTCTTTGTGTGACATAATTTTCTGTATTAACGATATCCCAACAGATAACTGATGATAGCCATGCGGACATAGAGTCCGTTCTCGGCCTGCTTGAAATAATATGCATATTTGGTGTCATCCACATCCTGGTCGATCTCGGTTACGCGTGGGAGCGGATGGAGGATCTTCATGTTGTCCCTTACATTTCCGAGCATCGAAGCGTTGAGGGTATATACATCCTTTACTCTCTCGTACTCCATGAGGTCAGTGAACCTTTCCTGCTGGACGCGGGTCATGTAGAGGATGTCGCAGTCGTTGAGGTACTCGTTGAGGGAAGTGGTCTCGATATACTCGATACCTCTTCTGTCGAGGAAGTCCTTGTATTCCTTCGGCATCTTGAGCTCTTCAGGAGCAGTGAAGATGAACTTAGGATTGAAATGGGACATGGCCTGAAGGAGAGAGTGGGTCGTACGGCCGTATTTGAGGTCTCCTACCATGTTGATTGTCAGACCTTCCAGAGTACCCTGGGTCTGGAGGATCGAGTAGAGGTCGAGAAGGGTCTGGGAAGGGTGCTGGTTTGCGCCGTCACCTGCATTCACCACCGGAACAGTCGCAACCTCAGACGCGTAGCGCGAACTTCCTTCCAGCGGATGACGCATTACGATCATGTCCACATAATTGTTGACCATCTTGATGGTATCCTTGAGGGTTTCGCCCTTGCTCTGGCTGGTATTGCTTGCATCAGAGAAGCCTATGACCTTGGCTCCGAGACGGTTGATGGCTGTCTCGAAACTCAGTCTGGTTCTTGTTGAAGGCTCGAAAAAGAGGCTTGCAATCACCTTGCCTTCCAGAAAGTTCTGCACTCTGTTCTGCTCGAACTCCCTTGCTGTCTCCAGCACATGGAGGATCTCCTCCTTGCTGAAGTCGCGGATTGAAATCAAACTTTTCATATCTTATATTTCTTCAATATTACATCCTTCCACATCACCCATCCTTTCCAGGAATGTGTCCACCAATGAAAGCCTTACGCTCGTATCCAGACTGCACTCCATGTCGAACTTCTGGTTCTTCTGCTCAAGTCCCATGTCCTTCATGACCTTCATCACCCCATTCATGTTCAGGTATCCGAAATGTACCCTGTACATTTTTGATGCTATCTTCTCGACTATCTCTGCATTTGCAAGAGCGTCTGCCGTCGAGGTCTTGTATGCCCTTATGAGCCCCGGGATGCCGAGCTTTATGCCTCCGAAATATCTGACGACAACTACCAGGATGTCGCTGAGCCCGCATGAGTCGATCTGGCCCAGAACCGGCCTGCCAGACGATCCTGACGGCTCTCCGTCGTCATTTGCACGGAACTTGTCGCCTTTGTATCCGAGCCTGTAGGCATATACATGATGCCTCGCGTCGTAGTACTCCTTCTTGAGCGCCGCGACGATCTCCTTTACCTCTTCCTCGGTTTCAACGGGATAAGCATGGGCAATGAATCGGCTTCCATTGTCCTTGAACAGCCCCTTTGACTCGGCGGCTATGCTTTTGTAAGAATCCTGGATCTGTGTTGTGTCCATACCGAAAATCAAAAATAAGCATTTTCTGATATAAAATGAAATAAAAATTCCACTTTATTTCACTTTGTCTGTTTCTGTGGATTTTTGTGTTTGCAGAAAGAAAATTTTACTATCTTTGACTTCGCTTCCGTCATTTTCCGGAGGCGTTTTTTAACTGAAACAATTCTAACTGTCTATGATACTGAAATATAGAGTTTCACTCCCGGGTATAAAGGGATTTGCAAGAATTTATGAGGTGAAGGATACTGCCTCTTTATATAGCTTTCATAAGCAGATGAGAGCGGATATGGACTTTCCACAGGATCAGGTCGTGCTTTTCAAGGCGTTCGGACCTGACGGTGAGGTTGCTGCAAGATACAGCGTGTTCACAGACTTCGGTTTCGGAACCATCGATAATGTGACTGCAGGAGAGTGCCACAAGAGGGGAGAGGACAAGTTCATTTATTTCTACGATACGACCAATGTAAAGAGCGTGATCGTCACTTTCGAAGGCGAGGGTGAGCTTCGCAAGAATGTTCTCTATCCGCTTCTTGTCGAGCAGAAGGGCCCTAACCCTATCGAGTTTGAAAACGGATATGTCGCTTTCGAGGATCTTCCGGATGATAAGAAGAAGGATCCGGATGATGAGGACTTCGATGATGACGACGATGATGATGTAGAGGAGGATGACGACGAGACTGAAGAGATCTACGGTGACGATGACGACGAATAACCGGTCTTGATCGTGTTTTGTCATCCTGAACGAAGTGAAGGATCTTTATGGCAGGAAGAAAACTGATAATCATATTGGGCCCGACAGCTGTAGGAAAGACTGACTACAGTATCGAAACTGCACTCCGATATGGCTCTCCCGTGATTTCCTGCGACTCTCGTCAGATATATAAGGAAATGACCATAGGGACAGCTGTCCCCGATGCTTCGCAGCTTGCGGCTGTGAAGCATTATTTTATTCATTCTCATACTGTTACAGAGCTTTATACGGCAGGAAAATACGAGCTGGAGGCTCTGGATCTGATCAACCGTCTTTTTGAAGAAGGGCATGAAACTCTGGTCATGGCTGGAGGTTCCGGATTCTACATCGATGCTCTTGTCAACGGTCTGGATGATTTTCCGTCGGCCGATCTCCAGCTTCGTTCCGAGCTTACCTCGCGTCTTGAAACCGAGGGTGTGGAGGCCTTGCGCATGGAGCTCAAGACTCTTGATCCTGAGAGTTATGCCTCTATAGATATAGCCAACGGCCAGAGGGTGGTGCGTGCATTGGAGGTATGTCTTATGACCGGAAAGCCGTTCTCGTCATTCAAGACCTCCTCACGCAAGTCACGCGATTTCGAGGTAGAGAAAATCGGCCTCACAAGGCCTCGTGACGTGCTTTATGACCGTATAAACCGCAGGGTCCTGCAGATGGTGGACGATGGTCTTGTCGAAGAAGTGCGTTCATTGGTGCAGTATCGTGACCTTGCCGCCCTGAAGACTGTGGGATACAAGGAAATCTTCGACTGGTTCGACTATGAGGCCGGACTGGTTTCTGCTGATGGCTTCGGTCCGACTACCACTGGTGACGGTCCTGTTACGTCATTGGACCGAGCTGTGGAGCTGATACAACGCAATACCCGTCGCTATGCCAAGCGACAGCTTTCATACTGGGGCAGGGATAAGGAAATCCGTTGGATGGAGCTGTAGGTCCCCGGTTTTGCCGGGGATGATGACCAGGCGTCAGTTAGCTACTTCGCAGAGGAATTTGATGCGGACAAGGCGTACCTCCATCTCATCATAATCATCCTTGAGGTCATTCATCGCGTCGGCGAGTGAGTCTGACTGGGCCTCTTCCTTGAAATAATCATAGATTTCGTCCACTATGTCGTCGTCAAGGGTCTGCTCGATATAATAATCCAGATTCAGCTTTGTGCCAGAGAATACAATCGCTTCGATTTCGTCCATGAGCTCTTCCATGTCCATGTTCTTTGCGTCGGCGATGTCTTCCAGAGGCAGCTTCCTGTCCACGCTCTGGATGATGAATACCTTGTTTACCGACTTATTGACAATGGACTTCATCACGAAGTCATCAGGACGCTCTATCTCATTCTCTTCCACATACTTGGCTATGAGCTCGATGAACTCCTTTCCGAACTTGCGGGCCTTTCCTTCTCCGACTCCCTGGCAGTTCTTGAGCTCGTCATAAGTCATCGGGTACATGATCGACATGTCTTCCAGAGACGGATCTCCGAAGATCACCCATGGCTGGAGCCTCTTCTTCTTCGCGACATCCTTGCGGAGGTCCTTGAGCATAGAAAGAAGCTGTGCATCTCCACCCCCGCCACCCTTGGCGGCTGCTGCAGCGGCGATGTCTTCCTCGTCGTCTTCGCCTTCCGAGAAGACTCTGTCTTCGGTGAGCATGAGCTCGTACGGTTCCTCGAAGAACTTTTTGCCCTCGGCTGTCACAGATATGAGTCCATATGACTCGATGTCCTTGTGGAGAAGGTGGAGTACCATTCCCTGGTGGATCACTGCGCTCCAGAAGCGTACTGAATGATCCTTTCCTGCGCCGAAAAGCTCGAGCTTGTCGTGGTTGTAGGACTTTATTATCGAGTTCATCTCTCCGGCAAGGATGTTGGCGAGATGCTCCATCTTGAATCGCTCCGGCAGGGTCTGGATGAGTTCCATGACCATTGCCATCTCCTCGCGTCCGTCGAACTGCTTCTTCGGGTGCAGACAGTTGTCGCATGCACCGCAGTTCTCGATCTCATATCCTTCACCGAAGTAGTTGAGCAGCAACTTCCTGCGGCATGAGTTTGATTCTGCATATGCAACAGTCTCCATCAGGAGCTGCTTTCCTATCTCCTGCTCTGCAACAGGCTTGCCCTGCATGAATTTCTCCAGCTTCTGGATGTCCTTGTAGCTGTAGAATGTTATGCACTGGCCTTCGCGTCCGTCGCGTCCTGCTCTTCCGGTCTCCTGATAGTATCCCTCGATGCTCTTCGGGATGTCATAATGTATGACGAATCGCACGTCAGGCTTGTCTATACCCATTCCGAATGCTATCGTGGCAACGATGACGTCGATGTCTTCCATCAGGAATCTGTCCTGGTTGTCGGCTCTGGTCTTGGCGTCCAGACCGGCATGGTATGGAGCTGCCTTGATGCCGTTTATGTTCAGAAGCTCTGCGAGCTCTTCGACCTTCTTGCGGCTGAGACAGTAGATGATGCCGGACTTGCCGGGATTCTGCTTTATGTACTTGATTATGTCTCTCTTAGGGTCTGACTTGTCCCTTATTTCGTAGTAGAGGTTCGCGCGGTTGAACGACGATTTGAAGACTGTAGCATCGGGCATTCCGAGATTCTTCAATATGTCGCTCTGGACCTTAGGGGTTGCGGTCGCTGTAAGCGCTATGATAGGCGCAACACTGATCTCTTCGATTATGTTGCGTATGCGCCTGTATTCAGGACGGAAGTCATGGCCCCACTCGGAGATGCAATGAGCCTCATCGACCGCATAGAAAGAGATCTTTATCTCCTTCAGCATGGCGACGTTCTCGGCCTTGGTAAGGGATTCCGGAGCTACATAAAGGAGCTTGGTCGCTCCTGACATGAGGTCGTTCTTGACTTCTGCGATCTGTGCCTTGTTGAGTGACGAGTTCAGGAAGTGGGCTATGCCGTCGTTTCCGGCTACGAAGCCCCTTATGGCGTCTACCTGATTCTTCATGAGGGCGATCAGCGGGGATATGACTATCGCCGTGCCCTCCATCACGAGAGCAGGCAGCTGATAGCACATGGACTTTCCTCCTCCCGTAGGCATGAGCACGAATGCGTTGTTGCCGTCCACGAGATGCTTGATTATACGTTCCTGATCAGCCTTGAACGAGTCAAATCCGAAAAACTCCTTCAATTTGGCATGCAGCGTTGCAGAATCTGGTGACATAAGCCGAAAAATTTGAATATAAAATTAAACAATATTTTCTGAATCCTCAAAATTTTTTGAGATGAAAGCTTTGTTCGGGAATGATTTTGCCCCTCGGCTTATATAAATAGGTATAATTGACTGTCAAAAAAGGTATGTGTATCCAAAAAATATCTATCTTTGCAAGATGTTTTGACAATTTTAAACAAATAAAATATTATCAAACAATGAAGACTATCAAATTTTTCGCAATCGCAGCATGTGCAGCTCTTCTCGCTGTTTCATGCAACTCAAACTCAAGCAAGGTTGCTGTAGAGGCAGAGCTTCCTTCAGCTGCTGAGGTTGATTCAGTAAGCTACCTCCTCGGTGTGAACATCGGTTCATTCTTCAAGGGTAACGGTTTTGCAGAGGACATCAGCGAGCTCAACATGGCTGAGTTCAAGAAGGGTGTCATCGACTTCCTCGAGGCAGAAGGTTCTCCATATGACGCAGATTTCGGCGCTCAGTTCGATATCGATCCTAATGAGATGCAGACAATCCTTAGCAACTTCCTTACTAAGAAGCAGACATATCAGGCAGCTGTAAACCTTGCAGAGGGTAAGGCTTTCCTTGCTAAGAACGCTCTCAAGGCAGATGTAGACACAACAGCTTCAGGTCTCCAGTACACTATCGAGGCTGAGGGTGCAGACTACAAGATCGCTCCGCAGGATACTGTATGGGTAAATTACAAGGGTACCCTTATCGATGGTACTGTATTCGATGAGAACGACTCTACAATGTTCGTTGCAAACCGCGTGATCAGAGGATGGACTGAGGGTCTCAGCCTTCTCGGTGAGGGTGGAAAGGCAACTCTTTACATCCCATCTGACCTTGCTTACGGTGAGAGAGGAAACCGCGCTATCGCTCCTAACTCAGTACTCATCTTCGACGTTGAGGTACTCAAGGTAGGCAAGTACGCAGTAGAGGAGTAATAATGGCTCTTGAACTTGAGGGCAGGATTGCCCGTAAACTCAATGTCCAGACCGGTACCTCGGCAAGAGGAACATGGTCAAAGCAGGAATTCATCCTTGAGTATCAGGAGGGAAACTTCCCGACTCAGGTCTGCCTCAATGTGTGGGGAGACGACAAGGTGAGGGAGCTGGACAAGTATCAGGTCGGTGACAAGGTGAAGATCTCCTTCAACCTCAGCAGCCGTGAGTACAACGGACGCTGGTACACTGACGTGAGAGCATGGAGGATCGAACCTGCAGGGGCTGCAGCTCCGGCTCAGACTCAGACTCCAGGCTACAACAGCGCTCCGGCAACGGACTCGTACCCGGCGCCAGCAGCGGCTCCGATGCCGTCAGCTGACGACATGAGCTCGCCCCTCGAGGACGACGACCTGCCGTTCTAAAAGACAGACATTCTCACTTCTTGAGATATTAGACTATAAAGCCGTTCGCAATATTGCGGACGGCTTTGCTGTTATATAGTGATCTGTAAATGGCTGCTGCACAATCTACAGCGGCAGCTGAACGAGCTTGCGGGATTCGTAGTGGGCGGTCCAGCGGAAGCCGAGGGACTTCAGGAGGGCGGCGTGACGGGCGAAGCCGGCGCCGACGCGGGACGGCTCATGGGAATCGGAGCCGAGGCTGATGATCTCGCCTCCCATCTCACGGTATCTCAGAAGAACATCATGGTCAAGCTCAACAAGGCGTCCCCTGTGACCTTCGTAGCTTTTGGTGTTGATTTCCAGGGCTTTGCCTTCGTGGATCAGGAAGCGGAACATCTCGTCGAATATGTCGCTGAAGTCGCGGTAGCGGATCGATGTGACCGGGTAGGATGCATACCTGACGATGTAGTCGTAGTGGCCCATGATGTCGAAGTCGCGGAGCCATGTCATCTCGCGATATATGGTCTCGAGGTAGCCTCCATACGCTTGCCTCCATTCCTTGCCTTCATAGTATCCGCCGTAGTATGGATCGGTCTGTTCGATATAGTGGACCGAAGCCAGAACCTGGTCGAAACTGTTCTCTTCCAGAACCTTTCTGATCTGCTCATGGCACTCTTCGTACATGCCTATTTCGATGCCTTTCAGTATGTGCAGTCTGTCGCCTATAAGTGATTGGACACGAGATATTTCCGCCTGCTGCTCAGCTACGTCGAAATACTCAGGAACGAGGTTCTCGAATGAAGCCTTCATAGGCGGCACATAATGGTCGCAATGGTCTGAGAAGCATATGCCTCTGAGGCCGGCCGCAACCGCCGCACGGGCGCTTGCCTCGACGCTGGTCCTGCCTCCGTCGAATGAAAACTGGCTGTGATTGTGATTGTCGAACAAAACCATTGTGATTAACCTGAAAAAACGGGGGCAAAAATACTAAAAAATTCCTATTTTTGCATTTTATGTGCGGTGGTGTGTCCTGGTGTCAGGACAATGCCCTGCGAAAATAGTATGAACAGTATATATAACGTATTGATATGAAAATGTTTACATTTGGATATGGCAGCAGGATCAGCGGTCCCCTCAGGGCTCTGATCGCCCTTGCAATCGGTATCATGATGGTCCTCAGACCTGATAACGCCCTTACGACTGTGGTCAAGGTGATTGCAGCCTTCATTCTCGCGTCCGGAGTCGTGTCTTTGATCGTCGGACTGAAGGAGAAGAAGAACGGTTCTCTTCCGCTCATGTCATTCAATGCGCTTGTCGATATCATCATCGGCATCGTGCTTTTCTCTGCCCCTGGATTTGTGGCTAAATTCATCATATACCTGATCGGATTCGTTCTTCTCGGTTTCGGAATCATGCAGATCCTCGCCCTCTTCAGCGCAAAGCGTGTGATGGGGCTCGGATTGGGTGCGTTCATCCTTCCGACAGTAGTCACCCTTGTCGGTGGATTCCTCATTTTCAACCCGTTTGCAGAGTCTGTGATGGTCATGATCGCCGGAGCTGCGATAATCGTTTATGGAGCTTCGGAGCTCCTGTCTTCATGGAAGATGAAGAAGGCTATCGACGAGTATGAAATCCATCAGGCGCCGGCTCAGGAGCAGCCTGTGCAGCAGGAGAATCCGCTCGAGAACGTCAAGGATGTGGAGTACGAAAAGGTAGACGAGCAGTAGGATGATACCTCAGGAAACGGTAAACAGGATTCTCGATTCGGCCCAGATCGTGGATGTGGTAGGGGACTTCGTGACTTTGAAGAAGCGAGGCGCCAACCATATCGCGTGCTGTCCGTTCCATAACGAGAAGACTCCTTCATTCTCCGTTTCTGCGTCGAAAGGCATCTACAAGTGCTTCGGCTGCGGCAAGTCAGGTACGGCCGTGGGCTTCGTGATGGAACATGAGAACATGTCCTATACCGAGGCGCTGAAGTACCTTGCAAAGAAATACCATATCGAGGTCGTCGAGAAGGAAGAGACTGCAGAGGAGATAGCCCAGAGGCAGAAGCATGAAAGCCTCATGCTTGTGTCGGAATATGCAGGGAAATTCTTCCAGGAAAGCATGAATACTCCTGAGGGTCAGAACATTGCCTATCAGTATTTCAGAAGCCGTGGCCTTGAGGATGAAACCATAAGGAATTACGGACTCGGATGGGCCCCTCTGAACCGTAAGTCTCTTTCGGAGGCCGCGCGAGCTGCCGGTTACAAGGAGGAATTCCTTATCGAGACAGGCTTGAGCATAAAGTATGACGACGGTCGCCTTGTGGACCGTTTCTACGACCGAGTGATATTCCCGATCCATTCGGTGAGCGGCCGTGTGATCGCGTTTGGAGGACGTACTCTGAAGACGGATAAGTCTGTGGCGAAGTATGTGAATTCTCCGGAGACAGAGATCTATGTCAAGAGCAGGTCGCTGTACGGAATCTACTTCGCGAAGAATGATATCTCCAAGCAGGACAGATGTATCCTTGTCGAGGGATACCTTGATGTCCTGTCCATGCATCAGCTTGGAATAAAGAACGTCGTGGCTTCCAGCGGAACATCTCTGACAGTGGAGCAGATCCGCCTCATAAGGAAGTTCACAAACAACATAACCATCATCTACGACGGTGACAGCGCGGGTATAAAGGCTGCCCTCAGGGGCATAGGGCTCGTGCTGAAGGAGGGAATGAACGTCAAGGTCGTGCTTCTTCCGGACGGTCAGGACCCCGACGATTTCGCCAGGAGACATACGCTTGAGGAGGTGCAGGACCATATTGCTCAGAACGAGCAGGACTTTATCAATTTCAAGACGGACCTGCTTCTGGACGAAGCCGGAAACGACCCTATCAAGAAGGCTAATCTCATAAACGACATAGCCGATACGATAGCATTGATACCTGATGCGGTCGTCAGAGCGGTGTATGTACGTACATGTGCAGACAGGTTCGAGATCGAGGAAAGGATCATGGCGGACAGGGTCAGCAAGACCAGGACGGACATGATCGTGGCGGACGAGAAGCAGAAGGAGCGCGAGAGACAGAGGGCTGTCGCGGGCGGATATCAGCCGAGACGACAGGAGCGTCCTGCCTCGGAGATGCCGCCGATGCCTCAGGATATGGCCGGGATGGATGTGCCTCCTCCTATGCCGGATGGATATTATCCGGAAGATTATGGCGCCCCTGCCATGGATGTGCCAGTGGAAATGCCGCCGGTGATGATTCCGGAGGGTCCGGTCGTGATAAACGAGCCGTATCTTGCGCCATGCGAGAAGGAACTTCTGGGATTCATCCTTGAGGAAGGATGTACGGAGCTGCAGTTTGATGTGGATTCGAAATATTATGTCGAAGGGGAGACGATCAATGTGGCGGAGTTCATTGACGGAACATTGGCGGATGATGAGGAGGATTTTGTTAACCAGTCATACAGAAAGGTTTATGATGAATATTTCAGGATGTATGATGAGGGGCTGACCCAGCAGCAGATGCAGTCGAGGCTTCTGAACAGCATGGATCCGGAGATAGCGGCTGTGGCGAAGGAACTTCTTATCGAGAAGTATCAGATCACTGTGAAGAACTACGAACAGTCGCTTACGGCGACATCGACGATACTGGTGCAGTTCATACCTAAGGCCTTGCTTGCTTACCACTGCAAGAAGATTGAGCTGATCCTCAAAGGCCTGACCGCGGAGCTTACGACGGAGCAGGATCCGGACCGACAGATCGATATCCTGGCGAAGATAAGCGACTACAACCGTGCCCGTACGAAGCTCAACAATGAGCTGGGCCGCGTTTAAAACGAAAATATGTAAAAACAACAATATAATGGAAAAGAAATTCAACAGAACGCTTGTGACCTGCGCGCTTCCATACGCAAACGGTCCTGTCCATATCGGCCACCTCGCCGGTGTGTATGTCCCTGCAGATATCTATGTGAGATATCTCAGAATGAAGGGGGAGGATGTCCTCTATGTCTGCGGATCGGATGAGCACGGTGTGCCTATCACCATCAAGGCCCAGAAGGAAGGATGCACTCCGCAGGACATCGTGGACAGATACCACAGGATCATCAAGGACTCATTCACAGGACTCGGAATCAATTTCGACATATATTCGAGAACTTCTTCAAAGACCCATCACAAGAACGCTGCGGACTATTTCCGCAAGCTCTACGATGAGGGCAAGTTCATCGAGAAGGTGAGCGAGCAGTACTATGACGAGGAAAGCAAGACCTTCCTTGCAGACCGTTACATCACAGGTACATGCCCACGCTGCGGTGCAGAAGGCGCATACGGCGACCAGTGCGAGAAGTGCGGCGCCACTCTCAGCCCTGATGAACTCATCAACCCTAAGTCAGCTCTCAGCGGCGGCGAGCTCGTGAAGAAGGAGACCAAGCACTGGTATCTCCCTCTCGACCAGTACGAGAAGTGGCTCTCTGAGTGGATCCTCGACGGACACAAGGAGTGGAGAAGCAATGTGTACGGACAGTGCAAGAGCTGGATCGACGGCGGTCTTCAGCCACGTGCCGTGAGCCGCGACTTGAACTGGGGTGTTCCTGTTCCTGTAGAGGGCTCTGACGGAAAGGTTCTCTATGTATGGTTTGATGCTCCTATCGGATACATCTCAAATACTCAGGAGCTTCTCCCGCAGAGCTGGGAGACATGGTGGAAGAGCGAGGATACAAAGCTCGTCCATTTCATCGGAAAGGACAACATCGTGTTCCATTGCATCGTGTTCCCTTCAATGCTCAAGGCTGACGGAAGCTACATCCTTCCTGACAATGTCCCTGCAAACGAGTTCCTTAACCTCGAGGGCGACAAGATCTCGACTTCAAGAGGATGGGCTGTATGGCTCCATGAGTACCTCGAGCAGTTCCCTGGACAGGAGGATGTTCTCCGCTATGTGCTTACAGCAAATGCTCCTGAGACAAAGGACAATGACTTCTCATGGAAGGACTTCCAGGCACGCAACAACAGCGAGCTCGTGGCTATCCTCGGCAACTTCGTGAACCGTGCTGTGGTCCTCACACATAAGTATTTCGAGGGTAAGGTTCCTGCCGATCTCAAGCCTGAGGCAATTGATGCAGAGACACTTGCACAGATCCAGCCTCTCAAGGAGGAGATGCAGCGTTACCTTGACGGATACAAGTTCCGCGAGGCTCTCAAGGAGGCTATGAACATCGCACGTCTCGGAAACAAGTACCTTACTGATACAGAGCCATGGAAGGTCGCTAAGACAGATATGGACAGAACGGCTTCAATCCTGAACGTGTCTCTCCAGATCTGCGCTTCACTCGCAATCGCGTTCGAGCCGTTCCTCCCATTCTCGTCAGAGAAGCTCCGCGGCATCCTCAACGTAGGCATCGCAGCTGGTTTTGACCATCGTGCAGGCGAGGAGGGTTCTGTAAGCGAGAACATCTATACAGCAGGCGAGGGTGCGGCTCTCCATACATCTTCTGCTACTGCAGGAACACCTGTGACCGCTGCTCTTGACGAGACCATCACGCTTTCATGGAGCGCTCTCGGAAACCCATCGCTCCTTCCTGCAGGCCATCAGCTGAACCCTGCGACACTCCTCTTCGCTAAGATCGAGGATGAGGTTGTGGATGCTCAGATCGCTCGTCTTGAGGCAATCCGTGCCGAGCGTGAGGCTGCTGCAAAGGCTGCCGAGGCAGCTGTAGTGACTCCGCAGAAGGAGGAGTGTACATTTGATGATTTCCAGAAGATGGACATCCGTACAGCTACAGTGCTTGAGGCTGAGCGTGTTCCGAAGACTGACAAGCTTCTCAAGCTTACAATCGATACAGGCATCGACAAGAGAGTGATCGTTTCGGGTATCGCCGAGCAGTATTCTCCAGAGGAGATGGTCGGCAAGCAGATCTGTATTCTTGCAAACCTTGCTCCGCGCAAGATCCGTGGCATCGAGTCTAAGGGTATGATCCTCATGGCAAGGCAGAATGACGGCAAGATGCGTTTCGTTACGCCTGCGGAGACTCTCTGCAATGGTGCTGAGATAGGCTAGTGCATTTTCGGAAGCTTGTTTTTCAAGACCCCCGCATCGAACCTTCGGTTCTTACGCACCCCCTAGCCGGGGGTGGCATGTCTTGAAAATACAAGCATTCCTCAAATGCTTTATTGACACAATCAACTCGTATTGAATAGTGAAAGTCTCCTGCGGCTACACTATAGGCTGAATGAGGTATGGTAAAGACGGAGTATTATAAGGATCTGACGAAGATGAATACCTTCGGGATGAAGGTGAAGGCACGCTGTTTCATAGAGTATGATTCGGTGGCTGATCTTGTGGACATTGAGTTTGAGGAGCTTGCAAGGCCGGTTCTTCATATCGGTGGTGGAAGCAATCTCCTGTTCACTGATGATTTCAAGGGTACTGTCCTTCATTCGAAGATAGACTTTATAGAAATCCTGGACGAAGGTCAAGGTGGCACAGAACGATCCATATGCTCTCAGGACCACTCATGTCATTCTGAGCGAAGCGAAGAATCTTTCCCTCCGGTATTGGTGTCGGTCGGTGCTGGAGTCGTCTTTGATGATTTTTGCGCATGGGCGGCGAAGGAGGGCCTGTGGGGGGTGGAGAATCTGTCATACATTCCTGGTGAGGTCGGTGCTTCGGCTGTGCAGAACATCTGTGCGTACGGAGTCGAGGTGAAGGATGTGATCCGCAGGGTGTATTGTTATGATACCGTTGAGGAGGAGTTTGTGAGCTTCGGTGTTGAGGAGTGTGAGTATGGTTATCGTGATTCGGTGTTCAAGGATCCAGAGGTCAAGGGACGGTACATTGTGACTCATGTGGTGTTTGCTTTGAGTCGTGAGCCTAGACCGAGGCTGGAGTATGGTCATCTTAAAGAGGCAGTTTCTGCATCACTTTCTGGCGACCCCCGCATCGAACCTTCGGTTCTTACGCACCCCCTAGCCGGGGGTGGCATGTCGCCTGAAAGCAATGCAGAAACTGCTTCCAGGCTGACTCCTATGATGGTTCGTAAGGTTATAATAAGGATCAGGAAGGAGAAGTTGCCGGAGCCGTCGGTTGTGGGCAGTGCGGGTAGTTTCTTCAAGAATCCGGTCATCAGCCGTGAGCATTTCGAGCGTATCGAGGCGGCGGCGAAGGCCGAGTTCGGTCATGACTATAAGGTTCCGCATTATATCATTGAAACGGAACCATCTTCATGTCATCCTGAACCATCTTCCTGTCATTCTGAACGAAGTGAAGGATCTTCGCCAGAGCAGCTTATCAAGATCCCTTCGGCTTGGATGATCGAGCAGTGCGGATGGAAGGGACGCAGGAGCGGCGGCGCGGCGGTATGGGAGAAGCAGCCGCTGGTGATCGTGAATTATACCGGCGAGGCATATCCAGAGGAGATTGTCGGGCTGGAAAAGCGTATAATCGCTTCGGTGAAGGCGAAGTTCGGTGTCGAACTCCATCCTGAGGTTGAACATATATAGGATAAAGAATTTATAGAAATATGAGTTCATTCGTTATAGAAGGCGGCCACAAGCTTAGTGGTACCATAAGGCCGCAGGGCGCGAAGAATGAGGCCCTGCAGGTGATCAGTGCAGTGCTCCTGACAAAGGAGAAGGTGAAGATTTCGAATGTTCCGGAGATCCTGGACGTGCGTAATCTGATCCTGCTTCTTGAGGGCATGGGCGTGAAGGTCACAAGACATGAAAAAGGCGTCTATACCTTCCAGGCCGACGAGATCGATACTGATTATATCGCTAGTGCGGACTTCGTGGGCAAGTGTGCGAAGCTGCGTGGTTCCGTTATGGTCGTTGGACCGCTTCTGGCCCGTTTCGGACGTGCGTTTTTCCCTAAGCCGGGCGGAGATCAGATCGGTCGCCGCAGGGTTGATACCCATATCATGGGTTTCATGAATCTCGGTGCGTCGCAGGAGTATGACTTCGACAAGAAGGCGTTCTATCTCCATGTGCCTGAAGGCAAGACATTGGAGGGAAAGTACATGCTTCTGGATGAGGCGTCGGTGACTGGTACAGCCAATATCGTCATGGCTGCATGTCTTGCGAAAGGTGAGACCACTATCTATAATGCTGCCTGCGAGCCATACCTGCAGCAGCTTTGCAGGATGCTTGTGAAGATGGGTGCAAAGATCGATGGTATAGGTTCCAATCTTTTGAAGATCAATGGTGTGGAGTCTCTCGGGGCGGCTGAGCATCAGATCCTTCCGGACATGATCGAGATCGGTTCGTTCATCGCTCTGGCGGCCATGAACCGCAGTTCGCTTACCATCAAGGATGTGGCTTATGACGAACTGGGAATGATTCCGGAGGCTTTCCGCCGTCTCGGTGTGAATCTGGAGCGTCGTGGCGACGACATCTATATTCCGGAGCAGGAGAGCTATGTGATTGATTCCTTCCTGGATGGTTCGATCCTGCATGTGGCAGATGCTCCATGGCCGGGCCTTTCTCCGGACCTCATCAGCGTCATCCTCGTGATGGCGACCCAGTGCCGAGGCAGCGTCCTGATCCATCAGAAGATGTTCGAGAGCCGTCTCTTCTTTGTCGACAAGCTTATCGACATGGGTGCTCAGATCATTCTCTGTGACCCGCACAGGGCTGTGGTCGTGGGACATGACCATCGTTATCAGCTCCGTGCCGGCAACATGACATCTCCGGACATCCGTGCCGGTATCGCAATGCTCATCGCGGCAATGTCCGCAAAGGGTACAAGCGTCATCAGCAACATCGAGCAGATCGACCGCGGCTACGAGGAGATCGACGTCCGCCTTAACGCCCTCGGTGCCCGCATTTCCCGCCAGTAGCCCATTTTTCTCTGCCCGCAAAGCTTCTGATGATCAATAAGTTACAGAAACCGCGTGCCGCCATAGTGCAGCACGCGGTTTCTGTAACTCGTTGAACTGTAGTATTTTATTGGGCAGTGTTATTTCTTGCGGATGATGTTGAGGCCGTCGCGCAGGGGAAGGATTACGGATTCGACGCGTGGGTCGGCTGAGACCATGTCGTTGAAGCGGGCGATCCCGAGGGTCTGCTTGTCCTGGGGGAGGGGATCCATGCAGACCTTGCCGTCCCAGAGGACGTTGTCGGCGAGGATGAGGCCTCCAGGGCGGATCATGTCGAATACAAGGTCATAATATTCGCAGTATTCGCGTTTGTTCGCGTCCATGTATACGATGTCATACATCTTTGCCGGATCAGCCTCCTGACCCTCGCTGAGGCCCATTTCTGACCTGAATCTGTTGAGGGTTTCCTTGCAGTCGCCGATATGGAGCTGGATCTTCTCGTCAAGGCCGGCACGTTCGAATCCTTCGAGGATGAGGTCTTCGAGCTCGTCGTTGAGCTCGAGAGTGTCGAGATGGCCGTCAGAGGGAAGGGTGGAGGCCAGGCAGATCGCCGAGTAGCCTGTGAATGTGCCCAGCTCGAGGATGCGTTTTGCTCCGGTGGTCTGCACGATTATGCGCAGGAGTTCGCCCTGCGGCTTTCCTGAAAGCATGCGGGCATGGTTTGTCCTGATGTGTGTCTGCTTCTCGACCCAGTCAAGAGCCTCTCCCTGAGGAGTCACATGATCCTCGATGTATTTGTAAATCTTCTCCATTATTTAATCTCTTTGTCTTTATGGCAGTGTGATTCCATTGACCCCCGCCGCTACTCCTTCGGAGCTGCGGCACCCCCTAGCCGGGGGTGGCATGTCAATTACATCACACTGCCATAAAGGCTAAATGTAAATCAGTTTTGAAATTTTCTCTTTGTCAAATATCCTGACAGCCATGTCGCGGACATCTTCGGCTGTGATGCCCTCTACAAGCGATCTGTTCTCCTTGCCCGAGCTGACCTTGCCGTAAGCCAGAAGGCCCTTTCCCATCGACAGGCACTGTGTCTCTCCGTTGTCGCTGCTTATGGCGAGCTGGCCCAGAAGCTGTTTCTTTGCAGCCTTGAGCTTACGGTCGGAAAGAGGCTCTGCCTGAAGCTTTTCTATCTCCTTGTCTATGGCCTTCAGACACTTTTCAAGATTTGCTTTATCACATCCTAAAGTGATCGCAACAAGGCCAGTATCAGCGAATTGCGTGTATCCGCACTCAACTCCGTATACCCATCCGTTCTTTTCACGAAGCACGGAATTCAGGATCGAATTCGAGGCCGGACCTCCGAGGATGTTGCAGAGCAAGACTGTCGCCAGCCTTTCCCTTTCCTGATAAAGCGACGGTGCAAGGGCTCCGATGACGCAGTTTGCCTGATGGTTCCTCTTGTTGAGGGTCTTGTCGAACGGCTCTGCCGAAGGAGTGCTGTAGTTGCCGCACGAGAGGGGAGCAGATGGTTCAGTCCCGAAATACTTCTCTGCTAGCTTCAGCACAGCTTTTTCCATACGGGCCTCATCTATGTCCGCCACGACTGTAAAGGCCATCCTGCATGGCTGGAACTTCTCTTTCACGAACTTCAGAAGCTCCTCGCGGGTGATCTTCTTCACTGACATTGTCGTGCCCAGGATGTTTCCGCTGAGGGGGTGTCCGGCGAAGATCATCTCCTCGAACTTGTCGTAGATGTCTTCAGAAGGTGTGTCCTTGTATGAATGTATCTCGTCGATCACGACTCCTTTTTCAGTCTGGATCTCGTTTTCCGGGAAAGTCGGACATGTCGCAAGTTCGAGCAGCAGGGACGCCGCTTTGTTGAGGTCTTCCTTCAGTACCGTAGCGTGGAAAACTATCTCCTCCTTGGTCGTGAATGCATTGAGCTCTCCGCCGAGTCGGTCGAGGTAACTGTTTATCACAGACGCGCTTCTGTGCTCTGTGCCCTTGAATATGGTGTGCTCGACAAAATGAGCGATGCCGGCATGATAGCCAGCCTCGTCCCTCGTTCCGCACTTTATGCTCAGTGCGCAGTAACCTACCGCTGAGCCGCTTCGTCTGACTGCATACTGCAGCCCGCAATCTGCCTTTCCGCTTATCATTCCCTACTTCCTCGCTTTGTTTATCCTTTCAATGTCCTCAGGGAGGAATCCGGCTCCTGCCTTAGGGGAGATCTTATGCTTGCGGTAATAGTATAGCTCATGGGTCTGCGCGTCGATGAGCATCTTGTAGCAGAATGAGCCTTTGACCGGTTCGGAAGGCGCAACCACATAGCTGACAAGCGTTCCCGGTACCTCGTCAAGCATATAGCTGTCAGCATCATCCTCGTCGGTTATGACCATGCCTTCGCTGTCTGTCATTTCCTTGGAAACCAGACTGTTGAGGTCATCTTCAGAGATTACAATGTCCATGTTGCCGGCCTTGCCGAGCTTCTGCGCCGTGTTGGAAAGTCCTCCATATGCATTGAAGTCATTTTCCATGGCCTCAAGCGTATGGTTCTGGATTATGTCAAGGAATGCCGGGAGGAAGATGAGCTCTCTTCCGGAAGGATATTCAGCCGATGCGAACGGCAGGGAAACGACCTCCAGCATGTCCCCGATGCCCTTGTCTGCTCCCTGGCCTCCTTTGACCAGCGAGATGAACTGAAGTCCCGGAGCGGTTTCCTTTCGGAACTGTCCCTGGGTCAGGATCAGGAAGTAATATGAGTCGTTTCCTTTGAGTCCTTCAAACTCTTCGAGCGTGCAGAATTCGTATGGGGAGATCCTCCATCTTGCAGCGACTTCATCCTTGAATGATGTGTCATAGAATGGGTTTCCGTTGAGGACGACCTTTGTGACTTTCTGCGTGAAATCTTCTATCTTGACTTTTTTCGTGGTTATCTGCGCCTGTGCGCCTGCCATGAGCGGCATGATCAAAGCTGTAATGAGTATTATGAGTTTTTTCATGTCGTATCTGATGTATATCTGAAATCGGGTGCAAAGTTAACAAAAATAGTGCTATATTTGTAAGTTGACCAAAGAACGGATATGTCACAGTATATAGTTTCAGCCAGAAAGTACAGGCCTGACTCCTTTGGGACGCTCATAGGCCAGGACAATATAGCCCAGACCCTCAAGAACTCGATTCTGAGAGGTCAGCTTGCGCATGCATACCTCTTCTGCGGACCGCGTGGAGTCGGCAAGACCACGACAGCGCGTATCTTCGCGAAGATGATCAACTGCTCGAATCCTTCGGCAGACATGGAGCCATGCGGAGCATGCGAATCATGCCAGTCGTTCGCCGAGGGCCGTTCGTACTGCATCCATGAGCTCGATGCGGCTTCAAACAACGGAGTCGAGGACATCAAGACACTCATGGACCAGGTGCGCATACCGCCTCAGGTAGGAAAGTACAGCGTATACATCATCGATGAGGTCCATATGCTCTCGCAGGCCGCTTTCAACGCCTTCCTCAAGACTCTCGAGGAACCGCCTGCACATGCGATCTTCATCCTGGCTACGACTGAGAAACATAAGATCCTTCCGACCATCCTGTCGCGTTGTCAGACTTATGATTTCAACAGGATCACTGTCGACAATATCGTGAAGAACCTCCGTATGGTGGCTTCCAGCGAGGGTGTGACCATTGACGATGAGTCGCTTCATGTGGTCGCTCACAAGGCTGACGGAGCGATGCGTGATGCCCTTACGATCTTCGACCAGACGGTTGCGTTCTGCGGTACCAATGTGAAGTATCAGGATGTGCTCCGCAACCTGAATGTGCTTGATTATGAGTACAGTTTCTCTCTTGTCGATGCATTCCTGAAAGGGGACTATCCGACAGCATTGGTTACATTTGACGAGATATTGACCAAAGGATTCAACGCCCTCCATTTCGTGGCGGCGCTCTCGTCGCATCTTCGCGACCTTATCGTCAGCAAGAGCGGTGGACTTGAGGCCCTCCTGGAGCTTCCGGATTCTTTGAAGAAGAGATACAGGGAACAGGCTGAAAGATGTCCGCTTCAGTTCCTTTACGATGCTCTTGGCATCACGACACAGTGTGAGTCAGGCTACAGGGCCAGCGTGAATCCTCGTCTGCATATCGAGTTCGCGCTCATGCGCCTGAGCTTCATCTGCGGCAAGCTCAACGCTCCGCAGCCTGCAGCAGCTCCGACCGTATCGGCAGCTCCGGTTCCTTCACCTGTTGCACAGCCATCTGCAGCTCCGGTTCAGCCGTCGGCTCCAGTCACACAGCCGGCTCCCGCACCAGCTCCTGTTGCTCCCGCTCCAAGCGCATCGGTTGCTCCAAGCACGTCAGCGCCGACACCAGCTCCAGCTGCTCCTGTAGCCCCAAGTTCAGCTGAGCCGGCTCCGGAACAGCAGCCACGCGAACGTCGCTCACGAGCAGCTCGCGGCGGCGCATCGCTTTCGATGAAGTCCATGATGGAAGACGCTCCTGCAACAGAGGCAGTTGCGGCGGCTGAGGCTCCGATCCCTGACGACGAGACCCTCAAGAGCAAGTGGCCGGAACTTGCCAAGTTCTACAGCGACAAGCCGAGACTTGCAAGCATGCTTACCAGCACGACTATAAAGATTTCTGAGTCAGAGGATTCCAAGACCGTGACGTTCAGGGTCGTGAATGACGCCCAGAAGGATTGGGTGGAGTCGAAGCTTCTCCACGAGCTTGAAGGAAACTACAGAAAGATCGTCGGATCGCTCAAGGTGTACCTTCGGGTTACCGTCACTCCGGACGATGCTCCCGAGCAGAAGAAGATCTACATGCCGAGCGAGCAGGCTACCGAACTGATGAAGAATAATGAAGAGGTAAAGAACCTTGTAAAGGATCTTGAACTTGATATAAAATAGCCTCCCAGAGGTTTAGAATGAGGATTTTATGAAATTACGTTGCGAAAATCTTGTTAAGAAATACGGACCGAGAACGGTCGTGAAGGGTGTTTCCATGGAGGTGAAGCAGGGAGAGATCGTGGGCTTCCTCGGACCGAACGGTGCCGGTAAGACCACAAGCTTCTACATGATCACAGGACTCATCGTGCCGAATGCCGGCAGGATATTCCTTGATGATGAGGAGATCACCGATCTGCCTATGTTCAAGAGAGCGCAGATGGGAGTGGGCTACCTCGCGCAGGAGGCCTCTGTCTTCCGTCATATGAGCGTCGAGGACAACATCATGTCCGTGATGGAGATGTCCAAGCAGTTCACAAAGGCTGAGAGAAAGCAGCGTCTGGAGGACCTTCTTGACGAGTTCAACCTCCACAAGGTCCGCAAGAGCAAGGGTATCCAGCTTTCCGGAGGTGAGCGTCGCCGTTGCGAGATCGCGCGTGCCCTCGCCATCGACCCTAAGTTCATCCTTCTTGATGAGCCTTTCGCCGGAGTCGACCCTATCGCCGTCGAGGATATCCAGTACATCATCGCCAAGCTCAAGTACAAGAATATCGGAGTCATCATCACAGACCATAACGTAGGTGAGACCCTCGCGATCATCGACCGAGCATACCTTCTCTATGAGGGATCCATTCTCCAGCAGGGTACTCCGGAAGAGCTTGCAGCCGACGATGAGGTACGTACAAAGTATCTGGGATCGAACTTCACCCTCAAGCGCTCCGACGCCTTCCTCCGTGCAGAGGCCGGCGGTCCGCAGCGAATCAACACCAAGGAAGAGCACGAAGCAGCCGCAGCTCTGAAGGAAGAGGAATAACAAAAGAACAGCCACTCAAACGAGTGGCTGTTCTTGTAAGATATTGCTGGTCGCGATTACTTCACACGCTCGCCGTATGAACGGTCAGTTGTGTTTACGCGGATTCTCTCGCCGATGTTGATGAAGAGAGGAGCCATGATGATGGCGCCAGTCTCGAGAGTGATCTCCTTCTGAGCGTTTGTTGAAGCTGTATCGCCCTTTACTGCAGGCTCTGTATAAGTAACCTCAAGCTCTACATATGTAGGAAGCTCGCAAGTGAGGCAGCGCTCCTCGTCAGCGAGGAACATCATCTCAACGTGCTGACCCTCCTTCATGAGGTCTGCGTTATCTACGAGAGCAGCGTCGAGGTGGATCTGCTCATAAGTCTCCTCGTGCATGAAGTTGAATCCGTCCTCATCCTTGTAAAGGAACTGGTAAGGTCTTCTCTCAACATTGATAGTCTCGATCTTTGCACCTGCTGTGAATGTGTTCTCGAGGATACGTCCGTTCTCGAGGTTTCTGAGTTTGCTCTTTACGAAAGCTGGACCCTTTCCTGGCTTAACGTGCTGGAACCATACGATCTGGCATGGCTTGCCGTTAAAGTTGAGGTAAAGTCCGTTCTTGAAATCAGCTGTTGTTGCCATAAAAATATAAATTGTTAAATAATTATAAATCAATGAGATGTCTCGACTGCGCTCGGCATGACAATCTGGGGCTGTCGAAAATCGGCTGCAAAAATATAAAATAGTCCGTTACCTACCAAATTTTTACTGATTATCAGTGTTTTCGCCTTCCGCGAATTTCTCTTCCCATGCCGGTACATACTTGTTCAGCTCGAGGATATGCTCGGCTGTCTCTTCAAGAAGCCATTTTGGAGTCGATGTCGCTCCGCATACTCCGATCCTGTCGTCGGCACGGAACCACTCCCTCTTTATCTCGGCAGGAGAGTCGATATGGTATGTTCTGATATTCAGTGATTTGCAAAGTTCACAGAGAACCTTTCCGTTTGAGCTGGCCTTTCCCGATACGAAGATTATCACGTCATGTTCGAGAGCGAACTTCGAAAGCCTTTCATGACGAGTCGCAACCTGGGAGCAAATCGTGTCGTGAACATTCAGAAGGCCTCTTCCCTTGAACCTTTCGATCGAAAGCTCATTGTATGATGCCATCATCTCTTCAAGTCTTGCGCATAGTCTGGAGTATTCTGCCGGGCTCTTGGTCGTCTGGCTGAACACCTCTGTAGGAACGTCAAGCTTGATCGTTCCGTCTTTGACAAACTCCTCGAGCATCATGTTGTTCTCCACCACGATCGCTGTGCCGTCTGTCTGACCGATAAGGCCAAGCACCTCTGCATGGCCTATCTTGCCGAAGATGATGATCTGTCCCTTTCCTGCTTCCTGATGGGCCTGGTATGCCTCCTTTATCCTTTTCTGAAGCTTCAGCACCACCGGGCATGTGCAGTCTATGATGCTGAATCCCAAGCTTTCAGCCTTCTCGTATGTCTGAGGAGGCTCTCCATGCGCCCTGATCAGCAGCACTTCTCCCGGGGCAGCCACCATTTCTTCAAGGTCTTCCTTGTCGATGGTGACGAGTCCCTGATTTACAAGTCTTCCAAGCTCGGCGTCGTTGTGGACTATTGCGCCGAGCGAATAGAGACGCTTGCCTTCTTCAGAAGCTTCCTTGCCTGCCTGGAGGAATTCTTCCGCCTTACCTATGGCTCTGATCACTCCCGCGCAGAATCCTGAATTGCTGTCGATGTCTACGGTAAGCATAAGATCCGGATTTTAGCAGCCGAAACGCTCGGCTATGATTTTCTTGAGCCAGACCATCTGGTCTTCCATGGTCATGTATGAATTGTCAAGCACTATGGCGTCTGCGGCCTGTGTAAGAGGAGAAGTCTCGCGATGAGAATCGATGTAATCTCTCTCCTGGAGGTTCTTGAGGACATCGTTGATGTCTACGTCCTGGCCTTTTGCACGCATCTCTGCAGCTCTTCTCTCCGCACGGATCATCGGCTCGGCAGTCATGAACAGCTTGAGCTCGGCATTCGGGAATACAGTCGTTCCTATATCTCTGCCGTCCATCACGATGCGCTTGTTCTTTCCGAACTCTCTGAGCTTCCTGTCCACGAAACTGCGGACTTCAGGCACTGTCGCGATAGGGCTTACCTTTCCGGCTACAGCTAACGATCTGATCTCCTTTTCCACGCATCTGTCGCCGATGTATGTACCGCCTTCGCCGAAATGGATGTCGAGGTCTTCAATCGCTTTTTCAAGTCCGGGAACATCGATATTGCAGTCATCATCGATGAATCCGTTCTCGATAGCGAACAAAGTTACGCATCTGTACAGTGCTCCTGAGTCAAGATACAGGAAAGAAAACTCGTTTGCTATGATTTTTGCAAAGGAGCTTTTGCCGGTTGAAGAATAGCCGTCAATGGCTATTATGATGTCTGGTATCTGCATGTTGATCTTTAATAACAAGCAAAATTATAAAATATTGCGTAAACTCCCAAAAATGTCGATATTTGTAAACAACTATAAAAGGTGAAATATGAAGATTCTTATTATTGACGACGAGAGGTCCATAAGAAACTCCCTGAAGGAGATTCTGGTAGACGAAGGCTATGATGTTGATGTCGCTGAAAACGGTGCGCAGGGCTGTGAGATGGTGGATAAGGAGAAGTACAGCGTCATCTTCTGTGACATAAAGATGCCGGAGATGGACGGTATGGAAGTGCTTGACAGACTTGCAGCTATGGGCGTGGAGGCCGCTGTGGTCATGATTTCCGGCCATGGAGACATCCAGACGGCGGTGGAATGCATAAAGAAAGGCGCTTTCGACTTCATCCAGAAGCCGCTCGACCTTAACCGTATCCTGATCACGATCAAGAACGCTACAGAGAAGGTATCTCTTGTCAAGGAGACCAAGATATTGAAGAAGAAGGTGTACGGTCAGGAGATGATCGGTGAGTCAGGGGAAATTCTGAAGGTCAAGGACATGATCGAGAAGGTAGCTCCCACAGACGCCAGAGTTCTGATCATCGGATCGAACGGAACGGGAAAGGAACTTGTCGCGCGAAATCTCCACCAGAAAAGCTCACGTTCTACAGCTCCTTATGTAGAAGTGAACTGCGCTGCAATCCCGTCTGAGCTCATCGAGAGCGAACTTTTCGGACATGAGAAGGGAGCGTTTACCTCGGCCATAAAACAGCACAAGGGCAAGTTCGAGCAGGCCGACGGAGGTACTCTTTTCCTCGACGAGATAGGAGACATGTCGCTTGCAGCCCAGGCGAAGGTTCTCAGAGTCCTTCAGGAGAAGAAACTTTCACGAGTAGGAAGCGACAAGGACATCATCGTCGATGTGAGAGTCCTCGCGGCTACAAACAAGAACCTCAAGGCCGAGATCGAGAAGGGAACATTCAGAGAAGACCTTTATCACCGTCTCAGCGTGATCGTCATCAATGTGCCGACTCTGGATGACCGCAAGACAGACATCCCGCTTCTGGTGGATCATTTCATAGGTCAGATCTGCTCGGAGACAGGAATGCCGCCGCGCGAGGTCGATCCGGAGGCTATGAAGCTTCTCGTCGAAAAATCTTGGACAGGAAATATCAGAGAGCTCCGCAATGTGGTAGAAAGGCTTCTGATACTTTCAGGAAGCCGGATCACGGCAGAGGATGTGAAATCATATGTACTTTAGAAAGACCGGTCCCTAAGCGTTATGCTTGGGGATCGTTACTATAAAGGAGGCTCCTCCGAGGACGAACGAGCGCTGGTAGCGGATCTCTCCTTCGCACTTTTCGATTATGTTTCGGCAGATGGCCAGTCCAAGGCCGGTGCCGGAACTTTTTGTTGTGAAGTTCGGAGTGAAGAGCTTGTCGAGGTTCTCGTCCTTGACTCCAGGACCGTTGTCGTCGAACACGATGTCGTAACATCCGTCCTTGGTACTGTTGTGCAGACTGATCATCACGCGTCCCTTCATCGGCTCGTCTCCTCGCTCTGCCGCCTCCTTCTGGCTTATCTCGACAGCCTGGATCGCATTTGTTATGAGGTTTACGAACACGCGTATCAGCTGAGGCTTAGGGGCCATTACATATGCTTCCTCCAGACCGAGATACGAAATCTTCACATTGTCCTTGTTGTCGAAGATGAGCAGCTGATCCTTGATCGTCTTGTCAAGGTCGAGCAGCACAGGCTCCTCGCTGTAAAGCTTCGCGAATGTAGAGAATTCGTTTGCGGTCTCGGTAAGGATGTCGATATGTTCCAGAACTACAGCCGATACTTCATCAAATCTTTCCTCCCAAGCCGGATTGTTGTTCTGCTTGAGCCTTATGAGCCTCTGTATCTGGAGCTTGATCGGTGTCAGAGGATTCTTGATCTCATGCGCCACCTGACGGGCCATCTGGCTCCATGCCTTGTCTCGCTCAGCCTGAGCCAGCTGTCTTGTGGATTCTGAAAGGTCCATGACCATTCGGTTGTAAGCGTCCACAAGCGACGATATCTCGTCCTCACGTTTGTATGTGATGAATTCGAGGTCGTGGATGTCTGCCACATTCATCTTCTTACCCATCTCGATGAGAGGGGAGAACAGGGAGTTCACCTCTCTGGTGCTGAAGAGCAGAGACGCTATGAGCAGGAGCAGGAAGAGGTTGATGATGAGGGCCGCGTGGAAGAATGCTTCTCTTCTGAAGTCGAAGTTCCTGTCGGTATACGGCACTCCCGCAATGGCCACGATCTGGCCGTTGTCGTTGAATACAGGGGCGTAGAGGGCCCAATATTCATAGTCGGCGACCTTTTCCCTGTGTGTAAAATATCTCTGGAACCTGTCGTGGATGTTGTAGAATGCGTCTTCGTTGAGGCGGCTTCCCATGATCATCTTCTCGAACACTTCAGGGGTGGTCGAAAGGAATACCTTTCCCGAAGGGGTGTAGAGGGTGATGTCTGATTTGGTGGTGTTGCCGATGTTCTCGAGGGCGGCTGTGAATTCGGCCGTATTCAGGTTCTGCCAGTTTGCAGTCTGTTTGGTATGTCTCTCAAGAAGAGCCTGTACGGTCGTGATCCTCGATGACATGAGATTGTACATGTTCTCTTCGTTCCTCTTGTATACGAAGAGGATGCTGATAACCGTCATGCTGGCAAGGATGAGCGTAGAGGAGATCAGGAGGATGGTGTTGATCCTGGTCTTGAAGTAGTTGCTCTTGAACACCTTCTTCTTCGCGCGTGAACGTGAGAAAAGGCTCATGATGCCGCTGAGCGCAAGGCAGAGGTACGAGAATGATGTGAAGTACACGAGTCCGCCACGTTTAGGACGGGAGATCACGATCATCTCCTCCTCGCTTACAAGGTTCATGAAATGTATGTAGCCTCTCTGCTTAGACACATCTCTGGTGCGGTCGGTAAGATATCCCTTGTACTCATGGTCGTAGTTTGTCGGATAAGGATAATTGCCCTTGTATGACATAAGACGTCCGTCCTTGTACTTGGCATACGAATACTGCAGCGGAATGTTGATATCTCCCGGCTTGGAGAATCTGCCCAGGATGCTGTAGTATCCGCGGTCTTCTCTGTTCGAGTTGGATTCGATCCTCAGAAGCATCCTTATTATCTGACCGTCAGGACGATAGAATATGAATGTTCCTGCATAGCTGCTATGGCCGTTTGCGTCGGTCATGAAGCGGAATCTTGAACCTGTAGCGATTGGTGTGCCGGAGCGGAGGATGCTGTTGAAGTATGTTATGCCTGTTCTGTTGTCCTCCCTGATGATCATCACGTCAAGGTTGTATTCCTGCCTGATGCGGCTGAGGTAGAAGTCCATGATCCTGTTCTGGATCATTCCTCCGGTATTGTCAAGTACTCCCAATGCAGAGATCAGCTGGTCGTATGCTATGCTTTCCTCGACGGATCTGAGCTGGATCTCGAGGCTGAGGTCTCTGTCTACGGAAAGCCTGTTGGCCCATACGCTGACCCTGTCCTGCTCTTTGCGGAAGCCCAGCTGGCTTGATGTGAACGTGAAGTAAGCTGAGCACAGGATCGCGAAGAGTACGAGGGTCTTGATCGAGAACATGTCGTACTTGAAGCCGAAGAATCTCTTCACTACCGGCCTCATGATCTGAAGCTGGAGAAGAAGACAGAAAAGCAGGCCGGTGTACGAGACGTAGACCAGAATCGTGTACGGCACATCCATATTCCACCTGTAAAGCTCCATGGATATGTTGGAGTTCAGCAGAAGGCTCTTCAGAGTCATATGGGTGTAACATGCCAGGGCAATGCTTGCCGTCAGGGTTACAAGCCCGTATAGGGCCATGTTTCTGTCCGTATGCTTCCTGTCGTGCCTCATCAGGGCCGTGAGCCTGTTCCTTACAAGGAAGGTACATATGACGAAGAGGGTGATGAACATGTTCACCAGCACGAGGGAACCAAGCGAAAAGAACAGCGCTCCGTCTGCGTATACGGTAGGGGAGAAGAGCTCCGTGACTCCGTTCAGCTGCATTCCCCATATGAACGACATAAGGAAAAGAGCGGCCAGGGAAACTATTGCGACCGAGTATACCTTGAGGGTTCTGTGCCCGGCCAGGAACATGACGATGGCGACGGCCAGAAGGATGATTGCGACCCATCTGAGCATCGAGTTATCGAAGAAAGGAGTCGCTTTGGTACTGTCGTAGATGATCTTGAAAAGCGGATTTCCGTCTATTTCGACAGCAACTCCTCCGCTGTACTGAAGTGGCAGGACGGAGTATTTGCCGGAAAGTTTCAGTTTGGGATTGACACCGTTGGCATTTCTGCGGACATCCTCTATCAGGGTGTTCTTGATTTCGATTCCGGCTATGAGCCTGACGTTGTTCTCAGCCTGTACGCTCTTTACGAGGTACCATTTCGGGCCGAGGTTCATGTAGGAGAAGTGTTCCTTTGAGTCGGTGAGATATGATACTATGCGGCTCCTTCTGTCTGTGAGCGTCTGGAAGACCATCCTTGAGGCGATGTCGTCATTGATGATCGAGAACTGGTTGTTCCATGACTGCAGGGTGTCGTTGACATAACGGTATATGACCATGTCTTCCGGGAGCTTTCCGGACATCATGTATTCATCGTCTTCGACGACCCTTGCCTGGTCTATGTGCCTGTCAAGAATCTCGATTCTTTTACCGATCCTCGACGCCGTCTTCTTCGCTACCGTCTCTGTGTTGCCATCGGAGTTTCCGCTGGCCATCGACAGTACGAAAAGGACGAGAGAAAGCAGCAGCGCAAGCAGGGGCAGCCTTCTGTGCAGCCATTCCTTGGTGTTCATAGGCAATACCTTTATTCGTGGTGGTATGGTTCTCCTTTCATTATCGTGAATGCCCTGTATATCTGTTCTGCGAAGATCGCCCTGACCATCTGGTGGGAGAAGGTCATCCTCGAGAGCGAGAGCTTTGAATTGGCTCTTTTATAGACCGGATCCGAAAAACCATATGCTCCGCCGATAACGTACACTATGTCCTTTCCTTCGTAGGAGATCTTGTCCTGAATCACTTTGGCCAGTTCTACAGACGAGTATTCCTTACCTCTTTCGTCGAGGAGAATGACGTCGTCTGTGGGACGTATGTTCTTGAGTATCAGCTCTCCCTCTCTTGTCTTTATCTGATCTTTGGTCAGGGCCGATACGTTCTTGAGTTCAGGAATCTCTATTATGGAGAACGGGATATAGTGCTTGAGGCGGGACACATAGATGTCCAGCCCCTGTCTTACCCAATCTCTATCAGTCTTTCCTACGGTAAGCAGTGTTATCTTCATCAGGTCAATTGTATATACAACGACAAATATAATAAATCTCTGCAAATATCCCGCCAAGTGATATTTGTATGAAAAAGATTGCACGGCTTGGAATTTGTAGTATCTTTGCCCGTTCAAACACAAGGTTTTGCAGATGAAAAGATACATATTGAGTGTGCTGGCGACGACGGTCGCTTTGCTTTCGTGTGTGAAGGCATCGGCGCAGGATACCGGATATGACGTATTCAATCCTATCTCCAAATATCTGGCTATGGGAGACGCGGACAAGTTGTCTGCATGGTTTTCCGACAACCTCGAGGTAACGATCTTCTCCGATTCGAACGACTCGAGCCGCAACCAGGCCTGCCAGATCATGAAGTCCTTCTTCCGCTCTTACACCCCGCGCTCGTTCGAGATAACCCACAGGGCCGGCCGCTCCAACATGAAATATGCGTTAGGCACATTGAACGCCGGAGGCGAGATGTTCATGGTCACGATATTCGTCGGCTACAACGACAAGACATACAAGATCCAGCACTTGAAGATCGAGAGGCTGAATTAAATGAAAACGAGGAGATTATCTTCTCGTTTTTTTGTTATATTTGCCAAAACGGCAATCAGCTTCTTCCCTATGACCTTGTGGCCATGTGATTGCATCAGGCGCGACAAGGCTGGCAGACTCGACATGGGGCAGGATATTCTTCCTTATTCACATTTTAACCTTATGAATTATGAACAGACTTATTTTTTACCTGCTGTTACTGTCGGTTGTTGGCTGTGCCCAAGTTCAGCCAGACAATCCAGACAAAGAGCGACCTGGACCGGTAACCGATGAGTATCTCCTTCACGACAGTTACTTTTATGATGGCTCAAATAAAGTGTTTTTGACGCCTTGCGAAGACGAATACATTATAGCATTCAATGTTGCCGATAAAGCTGAGGTTTATGAATATAT
>JAFYME010000059.1 GCA_017556765.1 Bacteroidales bacterium | reverse complement strand
GAACAGCGAAACCGAGTCTGCGATCATCTCGCGAAGCTGATCGACACCCTGACCTGTATGCGCTGAGACCTCGATTACAGGATAACCGGCACCTTCATATATTTCATGAAAAGCAGCCCTCATCTCGTCATATTCAGGGCCATAAAGATCGCATTTGTTCAGAACGATTGTAGCCGGAACGTTATATACTTCGCAGGTAACCAGAAGTCTGTCCAGGAACGGCAGTTTCACCTGCGGGAAATCCAATGTCACCACCAGGAAAGCCCTGTCGAGGTTCGCAGCGATGATGTGCGACTGGCGTGACAGGTTAGTGGATTTTCTGATGATATAGTTCTTGCGTGGACGTACAGCTGTAATCGCCGCAGGGTTCTCGAGAGTGAGACTCTCCGGAGTCATCCCCTCTTCTGCGACCTCCGCCTCGAAGTCAACGACGTCACCTACCGCTACCGGATTGGTGGCGTTGCTTCCCTTCAGACGGATTTTACCTCTCAACACCGCAGGAAACAGTTCCCACTGCGGAAGACGGGACAGCATATAATGGCTTCCCGTATGCTTAACAACTGTAGCTTGTCCTTTTATTATCATATTGCAAAGATATATAAAATGAATTAAAAGAGTTATCTTTGTCCAAATTGCGCAAACATGATACAGGAAAAACATATTGAGAGCACCATCAAGGAGCTTTTCGGCAACCTGAAGTTCACCGCAGAACCGGCCGGACTTTACGACCCGTTGAGATACATGATGGAAATCGGAGGAAAAAGAATCAGACCACGTCTCTGTCTGTCGACATATTCGTTGTATAAGGATTCATTCTCCGATGAAATCCTCTCCCCTGCAGCAGCTCTGGAGGTTTTCCACAGCTTCACACTCATCCACGACGACATCATGGACAAGGCTCCGGTCAGACGTGGAGTTCCTACAGTATACAAGAAATGGGACGAGAACACTGCCATTCTTTCCGGCGACGTGATGTCCATCGAAAGCTACAAGCTCATCGCAAAAGCACCGGTTCAGGCGCTTCCTGAAGCATTGGGACTTTTCTCTAAGACAGCAGCAGAAGTCTGCGAAGGCCAGCAGTACGACATGGATTTCGAGAACATGGAAAGCGTTCCAATGGAGGATTATCTGAAGATGATCGGTCTCAAGACAGCAGTCCTCATCGCATGTTCCGCAAAGATGGGAGCACTCATTGCAGGCGCTTCGGCTGAGCACTGCGAACTGCTCTACAAATTCGGATACGATCTCGGACTAGCATTCCAGATAGCAGACGACTGGCTCGACACTTACGGAGACGTGAAGGTATTCGGAAAGGCCATCGGAGGAGATATCCTCAACAACAAGAAGACATGGCTGCTCACACGGGCATTCGAAAAGGCCGGCGACCTTCGCGCTGACCTTCTCGCGGCAATGGATATTCCTGTAACAACTGACGAACACAAGGCTGCAAAGATCGAAGCCGTAAAGGGCATCTATGACGCCCTTGAGATCGGCAGCGAGGCTCAGCAGGAGATTGCGAGACTGCATGCGCAGGCACTCGGATATGTATCCCAGCTCAATCTTGCACCGGAGGCAGAGGCGATCCTCCACAATTACGCCTCAGCACTTATTGGAAGAAACAAATAATATGGAAACAAATAGAAAACGTCTCGAAATCATGGCGCCTGCCGGCAATTTCGAGTGTCTGATGGCAGCTCTCCAGGGTGGTGCCGACTCAGTATATTTCGGAGTGGAGAGACTCAACATGCGCTCACACTCTGCAAACAACTTCAAGATGAAGGACATCAAGGAGATCGTCCGCCTTTGCTCAGAACATAACGTAAAGACATATCTCACCCTCAATATTACAGTATTCAACGAGGATATCAGGGATATGAAGCTTACACTCGAGGCAGCAAAGGAAGCTGGCGTCACTGCAGTGATTGCAGCAGATATGGCAGCTATCCTATATGCACGCCAGATCGGTCTGGAAGTACATATCTCCACACAGCTCAGCATCTCCAACATCGACTCGCTCAGATTCTACGCACAGTTCGCTGATGTAATCGTACTTGCACGAGAACTCAATCTCGGCCAGGTGAAGGAAATCAAGAGAATCATTGACGAGGAGCAGATCTGCGGTCCTTCAGGCCGTATCGTGGAGATCGAGATGTTCGCCCACGGAGCCCTCTGCATGGCCATTTCCGGCAAATGCTACCTCAGTCTCCATGAGTACGGAGCGTCAGCAAACCGTGGTTCATGCTACCAGCTCTGCCGTCGTGCCTACAAGGTCGAGGACAGGGAAACAGGAATGCAGCTTGAGATCGACAACAAGTACATCATGTCACCTAAAGACCTGTGTACCATCGAGTTCATGGACAAGATCATCGACGCGGGAGTTACAGTATTCAAGATCGAGGGACGTGCCCGCTCTGCAGAATATGTAAAGCGTGTGGCTTCATGCTACCGCCGTGCTGCAGACGCCGTGTGCGACGGAACCTACACCCCTGAGCTCGGAGCTTCTTTCAAGGGAGAGCTCGAGGAGGTATTCAACAGAGGATTCTGGGACGGATACTATCAGGGCGCGAAGATGGGAGAGTGGTGCGACGTATACGGAAGCACAGCGACCCGTAAGAAGGCATACTGCGGCAAGATTACAAACTGGTTCGGAAAGCTCGGAGTGGCGGAAGTACTCGTCGAGTCTTATTCTTTGAAGGTCGGAGACAAGATCCTGATCATCGGTCCGACATCAGGATGCGTGGAATATACTGTGCCGGAGATCAGAGTTGACCTCAAGCCAGTCCAGGAGGCCGGCAAGGGAGTATACTGCTCGATCCCGATCGACTGGAGCAAGGTCGTTCCTGGAGCGCGCGAGGAAGCCCTCAGCCTCTGCGGAGACGGCTGCAACGAACAGGCATGCCGCGCCATCGAGGAGACCCGCCTCCGCCGCAGCGACAAGGTCTACATATGGCCGGAAGTCTAGGCCTTCCTGATCTTACATAGAGAATAACATGTCCCGTCCGTGAAAATGTCAGTTTTACGGACGGGGCATTTGCTTTCATGATGATCATCCGTAAAACGGGCGGATTTACGGACAAAGGGGATCGATTTGGGGAACGATATACCTGTTTACGCCTTTGTACAGAGGAATGATGCACCAGAATCCAAGCCAATGAGCACATGAATGCACATTATATCACATAGGAAGCCATATAGGGTGCCTATCGGTCGACAATAAGAGGATGTTGAGCATGCCTATCTTTATTCTACAACACTGAAATCTATTTTACTGTGCTCATCGGCTTGGGGATGTCCATTCCGGTTCTCCACTTCATTGAATTTGTAGGGTATAAGCAGATAGATCATTACTTAAATTTGAGAAGGCCATCCGTAAAACAGCCAATATTACGGATGCCGGAGGTCTAGGCGAAGAGTTCGCGGAGGACCTTGAGGGAGTTGACGTTTACCGAGGATTCGGTGTGATATTCGATGTAGCGGAGGATTTCCTCTGCTATTTCGTTTCTGGCGGCTCCGTTCAGAGGTATGAGCATGGAGTCTGCAAAAGGAAGAGTCATGAATTTTTCCACTACAGGATAATGTTCGCCGACAAAAGGCATAACATCCTGAGACTCAGGGCTGAATCCCAGGGCGACAGTCAGTTCGAGGAGGAAACGGATATGGAAGTTGCTGAAGTCGGTCTGGATTGCGTCGAGGAGCAAAATGTCCTTTTCACACCATTCGAATAGCCCCTGCTCATAAGCGCCGTCCTTGACGACACGGTACAGAACCTCGCTCATGAACATGGTCATGGAGTTCTTGAACATGTTGTTCCTTATGCCCAGAAGCGGGTGCTTGGCGGTAAGGTTGCGGGCAGTGAACAATGTAGACTTGTTCGTTTCGAGGATATCGGCCTCCAGCACATTCAGAGGCAGGAAAAGGGACATCATGGACTTCTTTCCGGCTCCCTTTACAAGAAAGCTTCGCCGCCCATAATCCTTGCTCAGGGTATGGACGACGAGCGAATTCTCACCGAACTTGGTGGTATGAAGAACTATGAGTTCGGTGTTTTGGGTCATACGTTATCTGTTTAAAGATCCTTCGCTACGCTCAGGATGACAGTGGGAAAAATCAGGCTTGACAGGGGAATCTGGCTTGACAGGGAAATCCGGCTTGACAGGGAAATCCGACCTGACAGGGAATTCCGACCTGACAGGGAATTCCGGCCTGACAAGGAAATCTGGGGGACATGGAAATCTGGGGGACATGGAAATCAGGCCTGGGCCTTCAGCCATGCGGCCATCGCGCGGAGGGCCTTTCCTCTGTGGGAGATGTCGTTTTTCTGTTCCTCGGTGATGTCTGCAAGAGTAAGTCCCGGATACTCGTCTGCTATGAAGATCGGGTCGTAACCGAAACCTCCGTTTCCTGACTTCTCACGAGCGATCACGCCCTCGAGAGTTCCTTCGAAGATCTTCTTCTCGCCGTTCACGATCAATGTAACTACGCTCTTGAAACGTGCCCTTCTGCTCACCGGCTTGGTCTTGACTCCCAGATCTGCAGCCATATGTGCCTCGCCTTCAAGAACTTCCAGTTCATGAAGCACCTTGTCCATGTTCTTGTTGAAGTCCTTATCGTCTCCGGCATATCTCGCAGTATAGACTCCCGGAGCGCCACCTAAAGCGTCAACCTCGAGTCCCGTATCGTCAGCAAAGCAATCGCTGCCGAGCTTGTCATATAAATACATGGCCTTCTGCAATGAATTGGCCACCAATGTCTTTCCTGTCTCGGGAATATCCTCTGTAATACCTACCTGCTCAAGGGAAACAAGCTCGAAGCCCTCTCCCAAAATCTCAGACGCCTCACGTAATTTTCCGATATTGCCCGTTGCAAATACTAATTTCATATGTTCATTACTACTAAAACCTCTGCAAAGGTATAAATAATTTCGTATTTTTGTGGCACCATATATGCGGGAACCTGAACGTCCAAAATTTCAAACCGAAAATGAAGAAAAACATCATAACTCTTTTCATGGCAGCCGCCATGAGCCTCGCGGCTTCTTACGCCGTTTCAGCACAGTCACAGAGCTTCAAGCTCGGCCAGTGGGCAGAGATCCACAACGCAGTGCTCAAGGAACTCAACCGTTCATACGTAGATTCACTCCCTATCGACAGGATCATGAGGGCCAGTGTCGACGCCATGCTCGAAGAGCTCGACCCATATACAATCTACATCCCTGAGGAGGAAAACGAAGACCTGCAGATGATGCTTTCCAAGACATACGGAGGCATCGGAGCGATCATCCACAAGAAGAAGGAAGACAACGTCATAATCAACGAGCCATACGCAGGTTCTCCTGCTGAAAAATACGGCCTCCAGTGCGGTGACGAGATCATAGCTATCGACGGAAAGCCGACAAAGGGGCTGGAAAGCAAGGAAAGCAGCGACAGGATGAAAGGAAAGCCCGGTACGACTGTGACATTCACGGTCAAGAAGGTACGCACAGGCGACACCCTCGACATTCCGATCATACGCGAGCGCATCCACTTCCCTGACATCGAATATGCAGGAATGCTTGACGACACGACAGGATACATCCTCCAGACAGGATTCACCGAAAACGTTTCAGGAGAGCTCCGCACAAAGTTCCAGGAGCTGAAGAAGCAGGGAATGAAGCGTCTTGTCCTCGACCTTCGCGGAAACGGAGGCGGACTCATGAACGAAGCGATAAACATCGTTTCCCTCTTTGTTCCGAAGGGTTCTCTTGTGGTTTCATCAAAAGGAAACACCGAGGATTCGCTCAGAGAGTACAAGACCACAACAGAGCCTGTGGACACAGAAATCCCTATCATCGTGATGATCGACTCTGGTTCGGCCTCTTCTTCTGAAATCGTATCCGGAGCCCTCCAGGATCTGGACAGAGCCGTGATAATGGGCAAGAGAAGCTACGGAAAGGGCCTCGTGCAGTCGATAAGGCCTATGCCTTACAACGGCCAGATGAAGGTCACAACGGCCAAGTATTACACTCCTAGCGGCCGCTGCGTCCAGGCGATTGACTATGCAAACAGAAACGACGACGGAAGCGTGGGCCATATTCCTGATTCGCTCACACGCGAGTTCAAGACCAAGTCAGGAAGGACAGTACGCGACGGAGGCGGAATCACCCCTGACATAGACATCGACGCCCAGGATTACAGCCGCCTCGTATACGCTCTCGTTCTGGGAGGAGTCATCGACCAGTATGTGATCGACTACTGCCGCAGACATGACAGCATCCCAGCAGTCGACGATTTCCATTTCTCCGACAAGGACTTCGAGGATTTCATCAGATTTGCAAAGACTCAGGAATTCGACTATAGAAGCAGCGCCAAGACTCTTTACGACCAGATGAAGAAAGAGCTTGAAAAAGACGGACTTGCAGAAGCGATGAGCGACGAGCTCAAGGCCCTTGAAAAAGCGCTGGAGATGGACAAGGAGCGTTTCATCCGTCTCAAGAAGGATGAGATCATTCCGTTCATCGAGGAGGAGCTTGCAACCCGCTACTGGTTCCAGGAGGCAGGCGTGAAGGTCCGTCTCCGCTATGACGAACAGCTCAAGAAGGCGTTGGCTTCCCCACTTCCATTCTAACAGACCATGATTGTACTATTCGACCTTGACGGTGTCATCATGGACACCGAAACCCAATACGGAATATTCTGGAACAGGACGGGAAAGGAGCTTCTCGGCCTGGATGATTTCGGAAAAAGAATCAAAGGACAGACCCTCAACCACATAATCAGCCACTTTGACGGAGCGTCAAAGAGCAAGGATGAAATCATCAGGG
>JAFYME010000058.1 GCA_017556765.1 Bacteroidales bacterium | reverse complement strand
GGATACAGCCATCTGATGCAACAGACAAGACTGTAGTCTGGAGTTCAGATGCTCCTGAAATCGTTGAGGTTTCAGATGGTGGTCGTATCACGGCAGTATCAGAAGGAACAGCTGTGATCACAGCGACTTCCGGAGATGTTTCCGGAACATGTACTGTTGTCGTTTCTAAACGTATAATACCTGTGACTTCAGTGACGGTTATTCCGGAATATGTGGAGTTGACAGAAGGTGATTCTAAAGCTCTTATGGTGAGGATACAGCCATCTGATGCAACAGACAAGACTGTAGTCTGGAGTTCAGATGCTCCTGAAATCGTTGAGGTTTCAGATGGTGGTCGTATCACGGCAATGTCAGAAGGAACAGCTGTGATCACAGCGGCTTCCGGAGATGTTTCCGGAACATGTACTGTTGTCGTTTCTAAACCATATATTCCTGTCTCATCGGTTAAGATCAATCTATCTTCATTGGAACTGACGCAAGGCGAAGTCGTTTCTTTGACAGTTACTGTCGAACCGGCAAATGCGACAGATAAGACTGTTGTCTGGCGTTCTGATGATTCTGATGTCGCGTCAGTTGATCAAGAGGGTAATGTGACTGCCGTTTCTCAGGGAAATACAGTCATTACTGCTGAATGTGGCGACATGTCCGCGACGTGTGTTGTCACAGTATTCCCTGCTGAACTCCATTATGTTGATGAGTATGGCATAGATCATGGCCCAGGTATACTTATATCCACCTATTCTTATGGTGATATAGTCTGGGCTCCGGTAAACTGCGGCTATCATGCAACCGACTATAAGTATGGAAAGCTTTATCAGTGGGGAAGGAAATATGGCCAGGGATATGACGGCTCAGATGCTATAGCGCCAGTCATTGCAGAAGGTGGAGTCACTCTTGCAGAGGGTCAGGATCCGGATAATGCGAATACATACTTTAAAGGTGCCGGAAACGATTGGTTAGGCGAGTCTGATGATAAACTTTGGAACTCCGGAACTGAGGACGCTCCGGTAAAGACTGAAAATGACCCATGTCCTGACGGATGGCGCGTGCCGACATATAATGAATTGAAGTCAATACAATCTCGAAAGTCTTCATGGACTACAAATGACGAAGGACAGAATGGCTATTGGTTCACGGATTCTAACGATCCGTCACAGACATTCTTCATGCCGGCGGCGGGCCTGATCAGTGGAGCATCATGGAAGGCAGGTAAGCCTGATGATCGTGGTTCTGATGGATATTATTGGTCTTCTAAGCCGTATAATAACGGGGCAGCCAATATGCAGAGTATTTCTAAATATTCAGTGTCGGGTAGCAGTAGTTATCGTTGTTATGGCTATTCAGTCCGTTGCGTGAAGGAGTAATTCCAATACTTCAACGAAGTCAATGTAATAACACCTTGGACGTTTCTTAGCGGAATATCGTCCAAGGTGTTCTGTTTTTCTTGAAAAATGGGCAATTTGCGTTACACCTTGGCCGTTTTAAGGGCATTTTTTGACCGAGGTGTATGTTTGCTGGAAATTATCTGATGAAGTTGGTCATTACAGGTTTTTCCTTGACGGGGTCAGGGATGCCGGCGGCGCGGCCTGCTTCGATACATTTGAGGAGCCATGCCATGTTGCGGCCGAGCTCTCTCATCACCTGCATTCCTTCCTCGTCCTGGCGTACCTGATCTGGGGTGTTGCCGTGTACCATGTTCCAGTATTTAGATGAGACTACCGGCATTGACGAGATCGTGAAGTATTTGTTGATCTGGTCGAATGCTGCTGTTGATCCGCCGCGACGGCAGCTTACAATGCCCGCAGCCGGCTTGTAGCGGAAGACCTTGCCCTTGCCGTAGAATGCACGGTCCATGAATGATGTGAGCGCTCCCGAAAGGGCTGCGTAATGTACGGGACTTCCGAACACGAATCCGTCTGCCTGCTCCGCCTTGTCGAGGAACTCGTTGACAGGGTCGTTCATGAAGCATCTCAACGATGCCGGCTCGCCGTTAGGGCCTCTCTTGATGCACTGAGCGCATCCCAGACAGCCGCAGATCGGCTTCACTCCGAGCCATATGATCTCAGTCTCGACTCCAGCCGCATTCAGTTCCTTCTCAACCTCTGTGAGGGCCGTATATGTGCATCCCTCCTTATGGGGACTGCCGTTTACCAATAATACTTTCATATTTTCTACCTTATAACTTTATTTAACAATTCTTAACTCATTACTTCTTTCGATGACGTGCATGCATATGAAAATATGTCCACGTTACCCCATTCCTAAATCCCTTCCCTCGGGGAAGGGACTTGCCATCGCTTCGCTCCAAGACTGGCCTTACTGTTCGGACCATTTATCCCATAACTTCCTTCGGTGGCGTGCATGCATATGAAAATATGTCCGCGTTACCCCATCCCTAAATCCCTTCCCTCGGGGCGTGGATGCTCCCTCAATTGTCATGCTGAACGAAGTGAAGCATCTTTAACATGAAGATCCTTCGCTGGCGCTCAGGATGACAAGCCGCATTGTTTCAGGATGACAGGTAACAAATATAGTGACACGATGGCGATATGCCAAATTTCCGAAGCAAATTCTCATGGGACCATTTTCTGGAACCCCCGAAAGAAGAGTCTCCCTGTAAGGGAATCCTTCAGGTTAGGAAATCTACCTGACATATTGGAGATAGGAGTCGTCCTGACCGCCCTCTCTTCTGGTCTTGATGCGTTTCTTCCTGTCCTGCTCCGACAGCTCTCCTACTTTCATCAGAGCTTCGACTGTGAAGTCTCCTCTGAAGTAGAGGATAGTCTGGTCCGGACTTGTGATGTACAGTATGAGCTCGGTGAATCTGTTGCCCTTGACCTCGTCAACGTAGATGAGCATGTGTGAAAGCTCGTCGTCAATCTCGTGCGCAAGCATGTAGCCCTTCAGTGCATTTTTCACCCTTCCCGCGAACTCTCCGTCCTTCGAATTGTTCTTTTCCACCGGGCAGAACATCATCATTTCGATGTCGTTCATGACGGCAGACATAGGTGTCTTTTTCAAGATTGGGCGTGCGAGTCTCATGGTGGCGCCTTCCAGTCTGCGGGTCTTCTTTCCGGACTGAAGGGCCTTTATTGCAGGGGTGCTGTCTTTCTCAGGCTCAGAAGCATGGATGTCATGACACAAGGTGAGGCATATGAGTGTCATGAATATTATACATAATCTTTTCATAACCGCCTCTTTAAAGCATTATTTATGCCAGCTTATGTGTCAGAGCGATGAAATCCTCGACGCTCAGGCGCTCCGGACGGAGCTCGAACACCGGATCTGCCACGAACTCAGCAAGCTGTTCCTCTGACCATCCTTCGCGGTCAGCCTTTGCGCGGATCAGCGGCTTGAGCGAGTTGCGCAGGGTCTTGCGGCGCTGGTTGAATCCGGTCTTGACGACAGTCTTGAAGAGGGCTTCGTCACATCCGAGTTCGGTCCTCTGGTTGCGGACGAGCCTGATTACGGCGGACTTCACTTTCGGCGGCGGGTTGAATGCGCCTTCTCCGACAGTGAAAAGGTATTCGATGTCATACCATGCCTGGAGAAGTACCGAAAGGATGCCGTATGTCTTTGTGCCCGGCTTCTCGGCGATACGCTCCGCCACCTCCTTCTGGATCATGCAGACGACCTGCGGCACCTGCTCCTTATAGTCCAGAACCTTGAAAAAAATCTGTGACGAGATATTGTACGGGAAGTTTCCGATTACGCAGAACTGGCCAGGGAAGAATGTCTCCAGCTTCAGCTTAAGGAAGTCAGCTTCAATTAGTTTGCCGTTTACCTGAGGGAAATGGACAAGCAGATAATCGACTGATTCCGTGTCGATTTCGACCATCCTCAAGTCGACCTCCGGCCTCTGGAGCACATACTGTGTCAGTACTCCCATACCCGGTCCGACCTCCAGAGCCGGCATAGGGTTCTGCGCATCATGGACGGTCTCCAGACCGGGACATGGTACGATAAGCGCGTCGGCGATCCTCTGCGCGATAGACAGGTCTGTCAAAAAGTGCTGGCCCAGGGCCTTCTTTGCTCTAACTTCCATATGAATGTCAAAATTTGTACAAATATAACTTCTTTCCGTCTCATTCCAAACATATCGCGATACACACTTCCGGGGCAATTCCCTTGTGTCGCGGACAGAAAGTCTCCCCATTCACCATGTATTCCGTCGCGATACACACTTTTGGTCTGTTTTGTCTGTGTCGCTGCGACTTTCCTGTTTCAGAGTGGCGCTTTTTTCCGCGACACACACTTTTCAATGAAAAAACCTGTGTCGCTGCACGGGACAGGGCCATTTGCACCGATTCTCAGCAGCGATACAGACTTTTGCTCCGAAAATGGTGTGTCGCGGTCAGGGGTGAATTTTGCGTGTGGAGCAAAACTTCCTGATGCTCAGCTGATTATGGTGTTGTGGGTGGGGAAAATATCCCACCGATGGATGCATAAATGACTGGTAACCATCAGGTTACACGCCACTCGCCAGCCAGACCGACAGCAGAATGATAATTTAATTGTAAGTAGATTGGTGCTGTATGTCATTTAAATTGATTATTTTTGTCAGATTTTAGTCCGGAATCTCACCAAGGGCTTCGACCGCGTCTGGAAGACAGGGAAGAATGACTGAGAGAAAGGACCATAAGCGGGAAATATAAACAAACACATATATGTACAGAACACATACCTGCGGAGAACTCCGCATTGAAAATGCAGGCCAGACAGTTACACTGGCCGGATGGGTGCAGAAGTCAAGAAAGCTTGGCGGAATGACATTCGTTGACCTCAGAGACCGTTACGGCATCACACAGCTCGTGGTTGATGCACATGCTGCTGAAGAGCTTGTCGAGACAGCTTCAAGCCTTGGCCGTGAGTGGGTAATCCAGGTGACCGGTGAGGTGATCGAGCGTCAGAGCAAGAACCCTAAGATGCCTACAGGTGACATCGAGATCAGCCTCAGCGAGATCAAGGTGCTCAACAAGGCAAACACTCCTCCGTTCACAATCGAGGAGGAGAGCGACGGCGGCGAGGAGCTCAGGGCTAAGTACCGTTACCTCGACCTTCGTAGAGGACCTCTCCAGAGAGCTCTCAAGATCCGTCACCAGATCGCTCATGAAGTACGCAACTACCTCGATGCTCAGAACTTCCTCGAGATCGAGACCCCATACCTTATCAAGTCGACTCCGGAGGGAGCCCGTGACTTCGTGGTTCCTTCAAGAATGAACCCAGGTCAGTTCTATGCTCTTCCTCAGTCTCCTCAGACATTCAAGCAGCTCCTCATGGT
>JAFYME010000057.1 GCA_017556765.1 Bacteroidales bacterium | reverse complement strand
CCCTCGTAAGAGAGGATCTTGTTAGCAGTAAGGGTAGGCTGTGCACCTACGTTAAGCCATGCAAGCGCGCGCTCGTGGTTGAGAACGATAGTTGCAGGGTTTGTGTTAGGGTTGTAAGAGCCGAGCTGCTCGATGTAACGACCATCGCGTGGTGCGCGTGAATCAGCCACTACAATGTGGAAGAATGCGAAATTCTTCTTACCGTGGCGCTGGAGACGAATTTTAACAGCCATTGTGAATCTGTTTTAATAATGTTAATAAAATAATACCATGCTTTCCTACCCGAGGAAAAGCGTGCAAAGATAGTAAATAAAAATGAGAATACAATGATTTCGTTGAAAATGAATGCTTTGTGCATATTCAAAAACATGTCCGAACAAAAAAAGTGAAAATTTTTGCAAAAAAATTGCAGAAAAGTTTGGAAGTTTAAAAAAAGTGCGTACCTTTGCAATCCCAAAACAAACAAAGCGGTGGTGGTGAAATGGTAGACACGCTACTTTGAGGGGGTAGTGGGAGTAATCCTGTGCGAGTTCGAGTCTCGCCCACCGCACAAAGGAGATCAGCAAAAGCTGGTCTCTTTTTTTGTTTATATGTTCTTCTGATGTCATTTAATTTTGTAATTTTACGCAAACTAATGACCTGAAAGATATGCATGTATTGAAAAATGATATCCTTGCCGTCCAGGTGAAGGAGCATGGAGCGGAGCTCGCCAGCATCAGAAAGGGCTCAGTCGAATATCTATGGCAGGCTGATCCTGCGTTCTGGGGAAGGCATTCGCCTGTGCTGTTTCCGATAGTCGGAAGTGTTTGGGAAAAGAAATACCGCGTCGCAGGAAAGGAGTTCGAACTCGGACAGCATGGATTTGCGCGAGATATGGACTTCACTCTTGTCAGTGGAAATGACACAGAGGTCCGTTATCGTCTGGAATCTTCGTCTGAGACAATGACTAAATATCCATGGCCGTTCGTGCTGGAGATTGCCTATAGGCTTCATGAAAACAAGCTTGACGTGATATGGGAGGTCGAGAATCCCGGTGACGAAGATATGTATTTCCAGATCGGAGCTCATCCGGCATTCTATTATCCGGACTATGATCCGCAGACGTCAGAAAGAGGCTTCCTTTCCTTTGATAGATCGGAAGGACTCCAGTGCATAAGGATAAAGGAGAAGGGTTGTGTCGACGCTGAGACGAAATATCCTCTTGAAATCCCCGAAAACGGCCTTTTCCCGCTTGCTGCGGACACTTTTGATGCAATAGATACCATAATGCTTCAGAACGGGCAGATCGGCCGTGTGGCCCTGCATAGGGCCGACAAGACTCCTTGGCTGAGCCTGAGCTTCAATGCTCCCGTGGTAGGAATATGGTCACCGCCGACAAAGAACGCTCCGTTCATATGCCTGGAGCCATGGTATGGCCGCTGCGACAGGGCCGGATACGAGGGAGACTACCGAGACAAGGACTGGGTCAACCGTCTTGCTCCCGGTGAAAGATTTTCAAGCGTGTATACGATTGAGATCGCCTAGCTGAAATTATTCCTTGCTGAAAACAAGGTTGAGATAGAGTCCCGGAGAGGCTGCAACAGGCTTTTCCGGGCTATATTTTCCGGCAGCTTCAAGCTCCGGCATGAATGACTTGGAAGTATGGTCGAGGACATACATGTCAAGGAGCGGTTTGTCTTCCGTTTCTCCTGAAATGAGCCTCAGGCCTATGTAAGATTCCTTGTCGTCGCTTTTCTCTTCATTTGAGAAGAATCTGTTTGTATTGTCAATTAGGAATGTCTGCATTGGAACCGTGGCCCCGTCAGGAAGCTCCAGATCGACGATGCTGCCTTTCCTCATCAGTGATTGGCCTATGAAATAATATCTGAATGAAGACGAGAAACGAGGGTCAAGGATGCTGTTTGTCATGTCAACGGTGAAGGTGTCATCGCTGTCGAATTCCGGAATCAATCTGTAGCCGCTTGCTGTTTCCTTCCAGTATTCTTCCATGTAAAGAGAGTCCGTAACCATGGCGTGGGCCATCCATGTACCGTCAAGGTCAGACCAGATTCCGTCAAGAAGGTCGATCTCCATCTCATGAATCTGTCCGGCCCCGAAATCGTCCTTGAAGCTGAGGTTCATCACGATCTTGTCTCTGCCTGGCTCCACAACTGATTTCAATGATTTTATTTCCAGCGTTCCGCTTGTTTGGCCTTCGCGGATGGTGAAGTAGCTGCTGTCGGAGAATTCGAAGTCAACTCCTTCTTCTGCAGTCGACTTTTCCTTGTCCACGATCATGTGGATCTTCACCGGCTTGCTGAATGTCTTGACTTTGCCGTTCTTGCCGGTCAACTGGAAGCCCAGGTCTGTCGAATCCGCTGTCATTGCATAACCTCTTGAAAAAGAGACGTATGCGAATTTGTCGTGCAATCTGTATTCTGATGTGAGGTACTTTCCTGCTTCAAATCCTTCCGGAAGCGATACTGTCAGGCTCAATGTCTTGTCAGTGCCGAGGTTCAATGTGGTTACCACTATGGAGTCTACAGGTGCCTCGCCGCCGAATACGAATGCATCAGCCGATACCGAATAATCAACTCCGCGCTCGGCAGTTCCTTCAAATCTTACAGGGAATGTTATCGCCTTGTCGCCGGCCTTTATGTTGGCGACAGCCAGCCTGAATATGGCTGTGGTGTCGGTGAGCTCCGGGGTAGAAGTGAAAAGAGAAGCGGCCGGATTAAGCAGAGACTCTTCCTGACATGCGGTAAGCAATGCCGCTGCCATAAACAATATTGTGATGATTTTCTTCATGTGTTCAGCGTCTATAATCTGCAAATATATGAATTTAATCCCGTGCGGAGGCTCAAGTATTGCAGAAAAACGATATATTTGCGTATAGTGCAAATTATGCGTCATGAAACTGTCGGAATTGAAGACGGGGGAACGTGCCGTGATCGTCAAGGTCAACGGCCACGGAAGCTTTCGTAAAAGAATAATAGAGATGGGATTTGTGAAGGGCAACAAGGTCAAGGTGATCCTTAACGCCCCTCTCAGAGACCCTATTGAATATGAAATAATAGGATATAAGATATCGCTGCGTCGCGAGGAAGCCTCAAAGATCGAGGTCATCAGTGAGACCGAGGCGAAGCAGATGCTTTCCGAAAGGGAGGCCCTGCCGGCTTTGGACGCCAAGGGCGAGGCGTACCTCGAGAGAGAGATGACTACATTGGCGGAAGCCAGGAGAAAGGTCATCAAGGTAGCCTTGGTCGGTAATCCGAACTGCGGAAAGACATCTCTTTTCAACATAGCCTCCGGCAGCCATGAACATGTGGGCAACTACAGCGGTGTGACAGTGGATGCGAAGGAAGGCACATTCGAACATGGAGGCTATAAGTTCCTTCTTGTGGATCTTCCGGGTACATATTCATTGTCGGCATACAGCCCTGAGGAACTTTACGTCAGGAAGAATCTCGTCGAAGATATGCCGGATGTTGTGGTCAATGTCGTTGACGCATCAAACCTTCAGAGAAACCTGTATCTTACGACTCAGCTGATCGACATGAACCTTCGTGTCGTGATGGCTCTGAATATGTATGATGAGCTTCAGGCTAAAGGTGACAGGCTGGACATCAAGCAGTTAGGCTACCTTCTCGGTATGCCGGTAGTGCCTACTGTCAGTCGTACGGGCAAGGGAATTGACGAACTTTTCGATACTGTGGTGCAGATCTATGAGAAGAGTGACCCGCATCTGGCCCGACACATACATATAAATCATGGTGCAGAGCTGGAGCATAGCATCGACCGCATAAAGACTCTTCTTCAGAAGAATACGGACATCAGATATAAGTATTCTACACGTTATCTTGCGATCAAGTATCTTGAAAACGATAAGGAGATCGACAAGGTCGTGGAGGCACTGCCGAACAGAGACGAGATCATAGCGGCCCGCTTTGAAGAGCACAAAAGGATAGAAAGTCTTCTGAAGTCCGGTCTGGAATCAGCTCTGGTGGACGCAAAGTACGCCTTTGTGCAGGGCGCATTGGCTGAGACATATGAACCATACAAGGGAAAGAAACGCAGGAATACATTGACTGACAAGCTGGATGCTGTGATAACCAACAAGTGGCTGGCATTCCCGATCTTTTTCTTCCTTCTGTATGTGGTATTCCAGTCGACCTTCCTTTTCGGAGAGTATCCGATGCAGTGGATCGAGTGGCTCGTGGAGCAGGTCGGAGCATTCGTGGCTTCGACAATGAATGACGGCTGGCTGAAGGATCTGGTTGTCGACGGTATCATAGGCGGTGTCGGAAGCGTGCTGGTCTTTCTGCCTAACATATTGATACTCTATCTGTTCATATCGCTTCTGGAAGATTCCGGATACATGGCTCGCGCAGCCTTCATCATGGACAAACTCATGCATAAGATAGGTCTTCATGGCAAGTCTTTCATCCCTATGGTCATGGGATTCGGCTGTAATGTACCTGCTATAATGGCGACCAGAACGATAGAGAACAGGAAGAGCAGGCTCATTACGATGCTGATCATCCCATTGATGTCATGCGCGGGACGAATGCCGGTATACGTGCTTATCGCCGGAGCTTTCTTCCCTCGCAATGCCGGCCTTGTAGTACTGGGACTCTATGCATTGGGCATCATCCTGGCGGTGATCGCTGCAAAGGTCATGAGCTTCTTCTTCAAGGAGGACGACCTTCCTTTCGTGATGGAGCTGCCTCCATACCGTGTCCCTACCGCAAAATCAGTTTTCAGACATACATGGGAAAAGGGCCGTCAGTATCTCCAGAAGATGAGCGGAATCATCCTTGTCTGCTCTATGGCCATATGGTTCCTCGGTTATTTCCCGAACCATGATGCATATGATTCCGTAAAGGAACAGCAGGAACATTCATTCATCGGATATGTCGGAAAGGCCATGGAGCCGGTTCTTGAGCCGCTTGGTTTTGACTGGCGTATGGGAGTCGGCATCGTTGCGGGAGTAGGTGCAAAGGAATTGGTAGTCAGCACATTGGGAGTGATGTATGTGGATGAGACACCGGTAGCGTCAGGCTCCTCTGCCATGTCTGGTGAGGTCGAGGAATCTCCGTCGGCTCCGTCAGGCGAAACCCGCCTCCAGCGTGCCCTTGTCCGCTCGGTGACCCCTGCCGCTGCCCTGGCATACATGGTCTTCATCCTGCTCTACTTCCCATGCATAGCCACATTTGTCGCCATCAAGAACGAAGGCGGAGGCTGGAAATGGGCCATCATCACGGCCGTCTACACAATCTTCCTTGCCTGGATCGCAGCTTTCATCACCTTCCGCCTGGCTTCATTATTCTTATGATGTGGTAGGTTTGACACTCCTCTGATCATAACGATTTGATTATAAATTATTTAGGCGTTTTGCCCGTGTCAGGCCCATACTTTAAAGCAGGGGCCTGACACGTCGCTCTAACTTAATTGATTGATAATCAGTGATGTATGACGTGACGTGTGCCGGGCCTAAATCAGCTCCTTTATATATTTCGGGTCAAGGTGGATTGTGCGTGCAATCTGTTTGGCGGAGCATCGGTATTCTCGTCGAAGAACTTTCCCAAGCCGTATGCGTTGGGGAACGTCCAGCCTTCTGAGATTCCCGATGCCGAATATTCTCATGCAATTCATGACTGCTTTCTCTCGGATTTCCATGTCAGGGAGGGCGACGGATTCACATATTCCCAAGCTTTTATTGATTTCTTCCTCTTTGCTTTGGCCCATGAAGAATGCGAAGCTTTTAGGAGTTCGGTACAGGCTTTCGGCCAGATGAAAGTCTACGTAGTTTCCTGGCCAGATAAATCCTTCCGGAGTGATTACCCAGTCTTTGGGTAAGTTTTCATGTGTGTGGAATAAGCAACGGATTTCCCGTGCTGTCAGATCGGAAATTTTATTCCATCCCGCAGTTGACGCAGCCATCTTGTCAGGCATACGGAAGTACAATCCTCCTGAGGACCACGGATAATCATCTGCGCAGAAACAGTATCCGGCAGCTATGCTGTTTCGGAGGGCATAAGCTATTGAGTTGAGGATGTATCTCTCTTCCTCCATAAGCTTGATATCGAAGTCAATCGTTTCAAGGGGTTTGCGGGAGTACCTGTTGGAATGCCATAATCCGTAACGATGAATGAACTTGTCTCTGAATCTGCAGCACTCCTCATATGTACAATAAAGAATGAAGTGTACATGATTGTCCATAAGGATGAATGCCGGTATGGCAATGTTGCATTTCAGGAAACATAATGCAATTATATTCATGCCTGCTATGAATGCCTGTTTGTCCTCAAAAAGAACATCTGTACGGAATCCGTCAGAGAACAGGTGATAGAACCCACGCTTTCTCATAATATATCATTTTTAACTTTATCCTTCTCCTCTATCTCCCTCTCTCTGACATACATGAGAATCAGGAAATGACTGATGCAAAGATTGATATATTATTTGAGAATTGCAATTATCATTTGGGTCTGACACGCGCATGTTTGTAAGCGCTTGATTATCAATATATATCTAAGGCGTGCGAGCCAGACCCATACTTTAAAGCAGGGGTCTGGCACGGGATGTTATCTAATGTGTTGAATATCAGTGCTATATGATCGGGTGTATGCCGGGCCTATGAATATTTTCGTGGAAGGCGGAAAAGGATTGCGCCGAGGGCGAGGATACCCATCATGAATGGGTAGTAGAGGTGGTTGATTATCGAGATCGTCGATATGCCGGCAAGTCCTGCGGCCATGAGAAGCTGGGCTCCGTACGGAATGAGACCCTGGATCAGGCATGAGAATGTGTCCAGGATGCTGGCTGTCTTGCGTGGGTCGAGGCCGAACTGGTTTGTGATGTCTTTGGCGATGCGGCCTGTCGTGATGATAGCGATCGTATTGTTTGCCGTACATAGGTTGGCAAGCGATACCAGAGCAGCTATGCTGAGTTCCGCTCCTCTTTTGCCATGGATGCGTCGTGTCAGGCCGTTAACGATGAAGTCGAGGCCGCCGTTTGTCTTGATCAGCTCCAACATTCCTCCCGCCAGCATGGTCACAATGATAAGGTCACCCATGCCGCTGATTCCGCTTCCGATAGACTCCAGGAAGCTTGTCCATCCCATATCTCCTCCGCAGAATCCTATCAATGCATTGACGGCAAGGCCTATCGTGAGCACGGCTGTCACTTCCATTCCGGATATTGCAAGAGCGATCACAAGTACGTATGGAATGAGCTTCACCCATTCGATCGGGCCGGCTTCAGGCATGACTGTGACAGAAGAACCGAGGAATACGTAGAGGATTGCTACTATCAGCGCTGCCGGAGCGACGATCCTGATGTTTACCTTGAATTTGTCCGCCATAGAGCACTCCTGGGTCCTTGTGGCAGCGATTGTCGTGTCGGAAATGAACGAAAGATTGTCACCGAAGAAGGCTCCTCCGACGATGATAGCCGTGATGAAAGGAGTGCTTACGAATGATCCTGATGCTCCACCCAAAGCCAGTTCTTCGGCGATTCCGGCTGCTACGGGCACGAGGGCTACTATGGTGCCGACGCTGGTTCCGATGGACATGGAAATGAAACATGCGGCAAGGAAAAGGCCTGCATACAGAAGCTTGCCCGGAAGTATCCTGAGGGCGAGGTTTACCGTCGCGTCGATCGCTCCGATCTCCTTGGCAGTCGCGGCAAATGCCCCCGCCAGCACGAATATCCATATCATCAGCAGCACATTCTTGTTGCCGGCTCCCTCGGAGAATGTCGCGATTCTTTCCTCCATGGTCTTGCCGCGGCATATTGCAATCGCATATACGGAAGCAATGAGGAAAGCCGCTGAAATAGGGATCTTATAAAAGTCCTGGGCTATGATTGAAGACAGAAGATATACGCATAGGAATACCACCAGAGGGCTGAGTGCCATCCAGCCGCTCATCGGCTTTGCCTGATCTCCTGTATGTTTCGTTCCCTTGAAAAGTTCTTTCAGATATCTGTCCGGAATAATGCCCATGTCGAATTCGTTTATGAAGGTGCAAAGATACATAAAATCAGATTATCTTTGCAGTGATGAAAAAGGTAAAAGAGGTCATACAGGCACCGATGGGGGAAACTACGGTTCTTCTCCACACATGCTGCGCTCCATGTTCAAGCGCCATCATCGAGGCCATGATGAAGAACGGCATCACCCCGGTGATCTATTACTGCAATCCGAACATCTACCCGCAAGAGGAATACGAAATCAGAAAGAACGAGTGTACGAGGTATGCGCAGTCGCTCGGACTGGAGATTGTGGACGCAGATTATGACCATGACAACTGGCTCGAGGCCATAAGGGGCATGGAGGACGAGCCTGAAAGGGGAGGGCGATGCCTGAAATGCTTCAAGCTCAGGCTTCTTCGTACGGCAGAGTATGCGGCCGGCAGAGGAATAAAAGTCATCACTACTACTCTTGCATCATCCAGATGGAAGTCCCTCGACCAGATAAATGAGGCCGGTCTCTGGGCTTGCAGGCAGGTCCAGGAGGCATTCGAGATGAATAATAACCAAATGGTCCCACCATATGACTGCGTCATCTGGTGGGATCGTAACTGGCGTAAAGGTGGTCTGCAGGAAAGACGCCTGCAGATCATCAAGGAATATGATTTCTATAATCAGCTTTACTGCGGATGCGAATTCAGCATGCGCAAGGATGTCTAAAGGACTGGGATCTCGCAGCCCGCATCAGACCTTACGATCACAACGGCTTTCTCCTTGACTTCAGAAGGAATGCTTTCCTTTCTGTAGACCTGAGCTTCTGATCCTTCGGAAGGAGTCAGCGTCATGGAATTTCCGTCCTCGCTTACACTCACGGCATATCCGCTTCCCCATGCAGCTCCGTCGTTGTATTTTCCAGTAAGCATGGCTGTGTCTTCGTCAAGTTCCCATGTGCCTTTATACAGGCGGTGTGCTCCTTCCCCTATCTTCTGATACAGCTCGAAATCAAAGAAATTGCCGAACTGAAGGTAGATGTCAGCGTCAATGTCGGATACGACGCAGTGCCATTCGGTAATTATCTTCGAAGCCAGAGTTTCCACAGGCTCTGGTCCCGGTCCTGGCGGTTCCGGATCAGGACCAGGGTTAGGAGGAGTCGGTTTCTCACCACATGAGATGCACATGAGTGCCATCAATATATAGAGTATCTTTTTCATAATCATTCAGTTTTTAGAGCCATCCTCCGTTCTTTGCTACATAAGGTCTTGATACAATGGAGATTTCGCGTGAGTAATCCATGTTGCCGATTCCGTCTTCACGCTCCGGATCCTTGCCGACAGCAGAGCTGAGCACGATCTTTCCTGCTCCGATCTTCGAACATTCGATCTCAAGGAATCCTTCCTTGATGACAGGATCTGAAGAGAGTCCGAGCGATGCGCTTGAGGCCTCGTCGACTGAAATCTCATACTTGAGGGATGGGTTGCAGTAATCACTCAGGTCTATCCTGACTTTCTCGCCGACTGCGGCCATCACAGAAGGAGTGCCCTCAATGGCCATGAGGAACTTCCATGCGTCTACAGCGCCGGTTCCCATCTGGCCCTTGTATCTGTTCATGTCGATCTGGACGGTCTCTTTCGTGCCGTCTACGTTCGATTTGATGAACTCTTTGGTGCCGCCTTTGTTGAAGCTGTCGAGATCATTGACAGAACTCAGAAGAAGTGAGGTCATCTCCTCTCTGGTGAACTTCTTTCCAAGTTTCTTTGCGTATGAAATACCGAGGGCCACTACTCCGGATACATGAGGACATGCCATCGATGTTCCCTGCATGTATACATAATTCTTGTTCTCTCCCTTTTCAGTCACGACTCCAGGCGATGGAGATGCAGCTGCGGAAACGCCGGTCGAAAGGATCATGCCCGAATAGTCTCCCTTGATGTTTCCATACTCTCCGCCAGGGGCAGCGATCTTGCAGCCAGGGCCATAGTTGGTATAACCTCCGGGAAGGTAGTTGTTTCCGAATGCGGTTACCGAAAGTACATACGGAAGAGCTCCAGGATATGACGAATATGGGTTGCTGTGGTTGCCGGAAGCGAATACTGCGATATTGCCCTCGAGTGACTCATGATTGCTGTTTGCCGGGTCGAGGAAGTATCTCAATGCTGCATTTTCAAGCGGTGAGCCGTCAATATCCTCTGTTCCGTTTATATAATCGAAGTCGCTTGTGATGATCTTGTAGTTTCCATATGAACACTGTGCGATGCATGCTCCGTTGTCGGCCGCGTAGATGAATGCGGCAGCTGCCTGAGCATCAACGCAATACGATGATCCTTCATATATCTGGCAGGTCATCAGGCGAACACCGTCACCGTTTCCGGTACCGCCCGCGATAGAGCTCACGCCCTTGCCGTTTCCGTTTGTCGCTCCGATGATTCCGGCTACATGTGTTCCGTGGCCGGTACCTTTGTTGCTGTTCAGCGGCTGACCTTTGACGGCTGTCTGTGCATTGCCGTCCAGCTTGCCGTTTACATAGTCGCTGTTGATGGCGAAGCAGTTCACGAAATTGAATCCGTATTTGTCGTCGATGAATCCGTTGCCGTCATCGTCGACTCCTGACTCGCCGTCCATCTCCCCCTGGTTCTTCCATACGGCGTCAGCAAGATCCTCATGCCTATAGGCAACGGCGCAGTCGAATACCGCAACAACTACGCTTGGATCGCCTCCTGTGAGCCTCCATGCATCCTTTACGCCGACGTCAGCTCCTGCGACAGAGCCTTTGATGGAACCGTCATTGTATAGATTCCACTGATGTTCCGTAAAAGGATCGTTGAACGGGAATCCCGAGTCTCCCTCAGCTCTGGTCCTAGGCTGTGGCACGAATGGCTGTACATCTCCTGTTCTGATAGGCTGGATGAGCCTGTTGTACTGCACTGAGCGTACCATGGCAGATTTTGCGACTTTGGCTGCAACTGCTTCAGGCTTGATCTGTTCGTCGAATCCTATGTTGAACCACTGGTGCAGCCCGTATTTCCTTGCAACTTCCTCATTCTTCGGTGTTACAGGGATAGCAGGAGTGAATGATGTCGCCTGCAATCCGTCCAGAAGCTCTCCGGAGATCTCGTTGAAACCTCCTTCCATGATCTTTCTTGTCGAGTTCTCGTCAAGCTTTACAAGCAGAGATCCCGGCACGATTTCTCCTGCCGCCCCTCCTACGAGCTTCTCTGCGAGAGTCTCCTGCTGGAGAGGAGCATTCTCTTGGAAATCCTTTGTACATGCGGCCAGGGCCATGGCTGTCGCCATGAGGGCCGTGATGGTTCGTTTCATGTCTTATTCGGTTTTTATTTTCATAGTTGCTTTTCTAACACCCTTTCCGCTCACCTCGACAGTGATTTCGCCAGGTGTTGCGCCGCTCTGCACGAGGACGGTCAACTGACCGCTGAAAAGGTTCATCTGTGGCTCCTGGAACGACTGGAGGCATGTCGGATCTCCGTTCGCTATAGCCTTGAAGCTTCCTGCTCCGCTGACCTTTACCTTCACTAGCCTGTTGTCGACAGGTACCGGATTGCCGTCCTTGTCTGTAAGGCTTACATTTACGAAGCAGAGGTCTTCTCCGTCAGCCTTCAGCACTGTCCTGTCTGGAGTCAGCTTTATGGCTGCAGCCTTACCTGAGGTGCGTATGGTCTTTTCTGCAACTGCCTTTCCGTCAGCGTTATACGCTACAACCCGCAGCTCTCCCGGCTGGTACACGACGTCGTTCCACATGAGGCGGAAACGCTTCATCGCGTCTTCTCCCAGGCATGGCTTCCTGCCGTCAGATTCCGCAAATGTACGTATTCCCTGCGAAACTCCGTTCACAAAAAGCTCTGCAGATGGGTATGATGTGTATACGAATACAGGGGTGACTTCTCCTTCGCGGCCCTTCCAGTTCCAATGCGGAAGCACATGCAGGGTCTCGTCGGTCTTGTTCCACTGGCTTCTGTAGAGGTAGAAGCGGTCTTTCGGTATGTATGCGAGGTCGACGATTCCGAAGACCGAAGAGTGGTTCGGCCATGCGTCAGTGTCGTACGGAGAAGGCTCTCCGAGATAGTCGAATCCTGTCCATACAAACTGTCCTATGCACCATGGGTAATCCTCGTCAGCGGCAAAATCGTTGTCAGGGATGTTCGACCACCAGCAGTACTCGGTGTCGTATGAGGATGACTGATGGTCATCGTGCATGATCGCAGCTCCAAGCTGGGCAGGGAAGTGGTAGACTCCGCGTGAGCTGACTGTCGATGCGGTCTCGCTTCCAAGGATGATGCGCTGCGGGAGAAGATCGTATGCAGGGAGGTATCTGTCGACCTTATAGTTGAATCCGACAATGTCGAGCTGCTCTGCGAATCCGTTGATAACGACCGAATTATACTGGTCCATTCCGCATGTGACCGGTCTTGTCGGATCCTCTGTGTGGCATATTCCCTGAAGCCATGCGGCTACGACGCGTCCCTCCGGCTTCCACTGTGACGGAACTTCGTTTCCGATGCTCCACATCACTACCGAAGCGTTGTTGCGGAAATGATGGAGCATGTTGATCATGTCCCTTTCAGCCCATATGCGGCTGTCTCCGCTGTCAACGTTGAAAAATCTGTGGTATCCGTTCTCACATTTCGCGATGTCCCATTCATCGAAATTTTCGCACATCACCATAAAGCCCATTTCATCGCAGAGCTCGATGAGCTCCTCGGCAGGCATGTTATGGGACGTTCTGATCGCGTCGCAGCCCATGTCCTTGAGGATGGTGAGCTGACGGCGGATGGCTGCCTTGCTGATCGCGGCTCCGAGAGGACCGAGGTCGTGGTGGAGGCATACTCCGCGGAACTTGCGTGCCTCTCCGTTGAGGAAGAAGCCCTTGTCGGGGCGTATCTCTATGGTTCTGAATCCGAAGCGTGTGCTGACCTTGTCCTGGAAATCTTCGCCATGTCTGATGCTGAATATCGGTCTTGCCAGATCCCAGTCGGCATCGATTGAACCTCCTGTATATACTTCAGTTTCAGCATGATAGAGGACGGGGCTTTTCGGAGACCATAATGACGGATTGTCCACGATGATGTTCTGTTCGAACTCTCCGTTGTGGATCGGTCTTGTATCAGTTCTCTCTGCCACTACATTGCCTTCTGCGTCGATGATCCTTGTCTTGAGAGTCACCGGGGTGTCGTCTGCGACTCCATTTACCTTTGTCCTGATGCGCACGTCAGCGTAGTCCTTGCCTACGTACGGAGTCGTTACATATGTGCCCCATACCGGTACATGGATCTCAGGCAGGGTGATATGACGGACCTTTCTGTAAAGTCCCGCTCCGGGATACCAGCGTGAGGACTGCGGACGGTTCTCCAAGAGTACGGCCACCTCATTTGTTCCAGCCTTGAGCTGTCCGGTCACGTCGCAATGGAACGAATTGTATCCGTATGGCCAGAAGCAGACCTTCTCTCCGTTTACAAATACCTGCGCCTCGCTCATCGCACCGTCGAAGTAAAGGATGTGTCTGCGTCCGTCGAGCTCTTCCGCGCTGATTTCAAGGGTACGTCTGTATGCTCCTTTGCCCATGTACGGAAGTCCTCCGGTGCGGCCTGTCTTTTCTGTCGCTACGGTCTCTCCGTTCTGCTCCACAGCCACGGTCTGAAGGTCGTTGGCTTTGTCGAATGGGCCGTAAATCGCCCAGTCGTGAGGGACGGAAACGGCCTCCCAGCCATCTGTGGCCTCGATTTCATGACCTTTTCGGAATTCCCATTCCTTCAGGAGAGTCTCAGAGCGCTGACTCTGTGCCAGAGCTGTTGCGGCTGTTGTCAGTACAGCCAGTATTGTCAATATTTTTCTCATAAATGTTATGTTATCATGTTATTCTGAACGAAATCATGTCATTCTGAACGAAATCATGTCATTCTGAACGAAATCATGTCATTCTGAACGAAGTGAAGAATCTTCTTTTCAATCTTTAAAAGGATCCAACGCAGCGGTCGGTCTTCCGTTCTTGAACGCTCCCATATTGTATGCACCCCATCCGAGAGCGTCGTAGCTGGACGGTTTCCAAACTCCGTCGGTCTGCGGCTCCCAGCAGAATACGCCGTGGCAATCCTCTATCTTCTTCGTCTGCTCGAGGATGTATCCGAACGCAGTCTTGGCGGTCTCAGGTTCGCTTACCGGCATTCCGATCTCGCAGAGCATGACCGGCTTGCCGAATTTCGCTGTCACGGCCTTAATGTTCGCTATGCATTTGTCAATGGTTGACTTCCAGTCGTTCCATCCGCCGTTTTCCCACCACATCGGGTAGAGCGACATGCCGATGATGTCATATTTTGCATTTCCATTCTTCATGAGTCCGAAGAACCAGTCGAACAGGCCTGCGTCGTGGCCGTTGCTCACGTGGACTATGACTTTTGCTGAAGTATATACCTCCTTGACCATATTGTAGCCGGTGTTGACGAGGCTGATGAAATTGTCAGCACTCTTAACCTCGACTTTGCCCGCAGGCCAGAGCATTCCGTTGTTCACTTCGTTGCCTATCTGCACCCATTCGACGTTTACTCCGTTGTCTTTCAATGTCTTGAGTATGTCTTTGGTGTGTTCTCCGACAGCTGCAGTAAGCTGGGTGAGGTCGTGGTTCTTCCATGCCGCAGGAGGGTTCTGCTTGCCCGGATCCGCCCAATAGTCGCTGTAATGGAAGTCGATCATCAGCCTCATGCCCAGTGCCTGAGCACGCTTTGCCTTTACTATGACGTCTTCTTTTCCGCACCATCCTTCTTCAGGGTCAACCCATACCCTCAGGCGGATCGCGTCGAAGCCGATCTCCTTCATCAGGGCGGTACATTCCGTTTCGGAGCCGGAGGCGTTGTAGAACTTCACCCCGTCATTTTCCATCTCAGTCACCCAGCTGATGTCCGCTCCTTCGGCATAGCTGCCTTTGACAATCTCCTCCGGCTTGTCAACCTCCGGAGTATGATTTGTCGGACCATAGGGGTTCTCCTGGCATGCCGTCGTAACGGCCAATGCCATCAGGAGTACAGATATCCATGATTTCCTCATATAAATGATGCTTGTATCAAATCTCACAAATATAATAAATTTTGTTAAATTTGCAGTAGACATTTCACCTATCATGAAAAGACTGTCCGTCATATCGTTATCCGTTATACTGCTTTGTGTATCATGCAGTACAGAAGTCACACGCCCTTATACTTCATATCTCGACCGTTTGGATGAGACAATTGCCAGAGCGGATGAATATGTGAATTCTAAAGAGCAGAGAATCAGCTCTATAGAAAATATGCTTCATTCCCGTGGCGTGACTCCGTTTCAGCAATATCAGATATATGGAAGGTTATATGCCGAGTACCTTCCGTTCCAGTTTGACAAGGCGAAACAGATGCTGGAGCATCAGGAAAGGCTTGCAGAAGACATGAACAGCCTGGAATTGAAGAACGATGCGCTTCTTGAAAAGGCAATGATGCTGACCATGGCCGGATTCTTCCATGAAGCTGAATTCGTGTTCGAAAAGCTTGATACGACGACTTTCGACACACGCCAGATGGTGTCATGGTATAATGCCCGTCAGAAGTATCTTCATGATTATCACGAGTATGTGAAGACTTCAAGCTTTACGGTTTCGGATGTGGACAAAATCACCGAATATCAGGACAGGATACTTGAGATCACTCCAGAAGATTCATATCTGAACCGTCATATACGGATCCTGCGTATGATAGAAGGCAGGGAGTATGAAAAGGCGTATCAGGAAAACCTCAGGTTCATCAAAAGCCTTGATGAGGATGAGCATCAGTACGCTGTCCAGACATATTGGCAGGGATTCATCTGCGAAAACCTTGATCGTTCTGATGAGACAATAAAATGGTGGGTCGAATCGGCCATCTGCGACATTAGGGGCGCCATAAAGGATAATGCCTCGCTGTGTTCGATCGCAATAAAGCTGACAAGTCCCGACGAGACGGACCGTGCTTTCAGATACATAAGGATCTCGCTCGCAGATGCCATTTATTATAATGCCAAGCTGCGCAAGGTTCAGATCGCCTCGACAATGCCGTGGATCATGACGGAATACATTTCCGGCAAGGAGGCTCAGAACATGGAAAGGAACCGCTATCTTATGCTGACCACAATCATATCGATTCTTCTCCTTCTGATATGCGTGTATACTGTGAGTCTTTATGTGAAGGGAAGGAAGGTCGCAAGGGTCATCGAAAGGAAGAACGGACAGCTGGCAGAATATACGCAGTCGATAATCGAGGTTGAAGACAGCCTCAGGAAGACAAATCTCGACCTTGTCGAGGCCAATGCTGCCAAGGAGGAGTACCTCGGCCTATTCCTGTCGATGTGTTCCGGTTATCTGGACAAGCTCAAGAAAAACATATCACGTGATCTGTACGAGGCGGAGCTGAAGAATTTCTACAAGACTTTTGATACATCCTTCCTCCAGCTGTATCCTACCTTCGTCGAGGAATTCAATGCTCTCCTCAAGGAAGAAGGACGCATTGTGCTGAAGGACGGAGAGCTCCTGAATACGGAACTCAGGATATTTGCTCTGATCAAGCTCGGCATCACGCAGTCGTCTCATATCGCCTCGCTTTTGAGGTATTCGGTGAATACGATCTACAACTACAGGGCGCAGGTCAAGAATGCTGTTCTTGAAGACCGTGAAAACTTCGAAGAGACTGTGAAAAAGATCGGTTCAAGACGCTGATTCTGTCACAATATCCACTTTTTTTGAACGTATAAGTAAATGCCAAATCCTTGAATATTAAGGATTTGGCATTTGTTTTTATATGAAAATAATCCACTATGCCCCCGTTCGTTGTATTCTTTCGCCTGAAAATGTCCACTTTTTTACCTCTTTAATGGGGTTAAATGTAATGATAATCAATGATTTATCACGGGTGAATCCACTAATTTTCCCCAAATTCCGCCGGGAAGTGCACAATGAAGAAATATATTTGCTAAATTTGGAAAGCGTGAACATGAAATTGTTCAATACATAATCAACACATAAACAATAACCCATGAAACACCTAACTTATCGAATCGCCCTTATCTTTGCGATAATGGGTCTGAGCTGCGCAAGCGCGTTTGCTCAGCAAGTGAAAGGTACAGTGAAGGATGCTTCCGGCGAACCTGTCATCGGCGCTGCCGTGATAGTGGAGGGAACATCCAATGGTACAACTGTCGATCTTGACGGCAACTTCGCTTTAAGCGGAAACATCCCGTCAGACGCTGTCCTCGTTGTTTCTTCAATCGGTTACAGGACTGCCCGCGTACCTGTTAGCGGAAGTCTTGACATCATTCTTGAAGAAGATTCAACAATGCTCGAAGAGACTGTCGTAGTCGGTTACGGCGTCCAGAAGAAGAGCGTCGTTACAGCAGCGATTTCATCAATTACATCAGAAGACCTCAAGGCCCAGTCACAGACCCGAGTGGACAATCTCCTTCAGGGTATGACTTCCGGAGTTACCGTTACCCAGACTTCCGGTGCTCCTGATGCAGGATCCCAGATCCGAATCCGTGGTATCGGTACTATCCGTAACTCGGATCCTCTTTACCTTGTGGACGGTATGCCTGTTGGTGGCATCGATTACCTCAATCCTAACGATATCGAGCGTATCGAAGTCCTCAAGGATGCCGCTTCCGGAGCTGTATACGGAGCACGTGCCGCCAACGGTGTGGTTCTCGTTACGACAAAGCAGGGTAAGAAGGGCAAGACTACTGTGAATTATGACTTTTCATATGGATTGCAGAACCCTTGGAGAAATCCGCAGGTTCTCAATGCTACAGAGTATGCCATCATGATGAATGAGGCTGCTGTAAATGCCGGCAATCCTGTAAAGTATGACGACCCTTATTCATTCGGAGAAGGAACAGACTGGATCAACGCTATCTTCAACCACAATGCTCCTGTAATGAAGCATGACGTGAACATCAGCGGTGGTAACGATGAAGTGACTTATACCACTTCAGTCGGCTATCTTTCGCGCGAAGGTATTATCGGAGGAAACTTCGGAAGATCAAATTATGAAAGATTCACAGTGCGTCAGGCCTTGAATGCAAAATTGTTCGACAATTCGGATGACCGTACATGGCTGAACAAGATGACAATGCAGTCAAGCGCATCATATGCGCATATCAATTCTACCGGTATCAATAACAACTCAGAGTTCGGTTCTCCTCTCGGTTCAGCAATGGCTATGGCTCCGGTGCTTCCAATATATGCCGACGATGCTATGGTGGCGCAGTATCAGACCAAGTATGCAGACAAGTACGAGCATCTGGTAAGAGCTGCAGACGGAAGACTTTATTCTATAGCGGATGAGGGATACAATGAAATGGCAAACCCTCTTGCAGAACTCTCTCTTCCTGGAACCAAGTATAATACAGACAAGTTCGTGGCTAATGCAAATGTGGAGCTCCAGATCTGGGATGCTCTCAAGTTCCGCTCTATGGTAGGTATCGACCTTGCTTTCTGGGGCAACCACGGATATACAAAGCAGTATTACCTCAATGCCATGAAGAAGAGCCTTGACGTGACTACTGACACTCCTGTATATGATGACAAGGGAAATTCTACCATCAAGTCCGAGACAAGTTATGGCTCAGGCGCTTCACAGGAGATGAACCGTGCATTTACATGGCAGGTGGAGAATGTCCTTTCATATGACAAGACATTCGGCAAGCATTCGGTGGCAGTGATCCTCGGTCAGTCTGCAATGTCATCCACTTCAATGAACCTCGGTGCATCAGGTTCAGGACTCAGATATCCTTACGATCCTAACAAGATCTCTGTAAATACTACATTCGATGAAGCTCTTTACAGCGATAGAAACGGTTGGGGATCTTGGAATTCAATTCCTTACAGATTGATCTCATATTTCGGCCGCGCTTCATACAACTATGATGAGCGCTATATGGCTGAGGTTACCTTCCGTCGTGATGCATCAAGCCGTTTCGGTGACAACAACAAGTGGGGTACATTCCCTTCATTCAGCTTGGGCTGGAACATCAAGAACGAGTCCTTCATGCAGGATGTGCCATGGATCTCAGGCCTCAAGCTTCGTGCTTCATGGGGTGTCAACGGTAACGATGCAATCGGTGACTTCACATATGCTGTATATACTTCGCAGAATAACAACTATGTATTCGGTTCTCCAGCGACTTCAGAGCAGATCACAGGAGGAACCAAACCTTCAGGTCTTGCAAACCCTAACGTGAAGTGGGAGGAGTCAAGACAGACTGACATCGGTATCGATATGGCCTTCTTCGGTAACAGACTCACTTTCGTTGCGGACTGGTACCATAAGAAGACAGCCGGAATGCTCCTCAGCATGCCTGTTCCAGGTTATTCGGGAGACTCAGCGCCTACAGGAAACCTCGGTGACATGCTCAACCAGGGTATCGAGCTCGACCTCGGATATCGTAACTCTGCAGGTGACTTCAACTATCATGCATCGATAAATGCGACATACAACAAGAACACCCTTACATATCTTGGCGATGATGCACCGTCTCTTTATTGCTCGAACCATCAGACCGGTCAGCTTACAAGAGGTCTCGTAGGACTTCCGTTCCCGTATTTCTATGGTTTCAAGTCTGACGGAATCTTCCAGAACATGGATGAGGTGAAGGCTTATACAAATGCAGAAGGCAACATGATCATGCCTAATGCTGAGCCAGGTGATGTACGCTTTGTGGATATCGACGGTGACGGCGTCATCGGTGACGGCGATAAGACATACATCGGAAAGGGTATTCCTGACTGGGTATTCGGTCTCAACCTCGGCTTTGACTGGAAGGGTCTTGATTTCAGCATCCTCCTTCAGGGACAGCTCGGAGCGCAGGCTTACAACGTGAGCCGTCGTATCGACCTTGGTGCGGTCAACCTTCCTAAGTACATGCTCAACCGCTGGACAGGCGAGGGTACAACAAACAAGTATCCTAAGTTCGAGGTCGGAGATGCTACCAATTATGTAGTGTCTGATGTATGGGTTGAGGATGCATCTTTCCTCCGCGCACGTAATGTACAGCTCGGCTATACTCTTCCTCAGAATATTACAAAGAAGTTCTTTGTACAGAGACTCAGAGTATATGCACAGGCCGAGAACCTCTTCACTCTCACCAGATATCAGGGTTGTGATCCTGAAGTTACAGGAGGTAACTCTTCTTATGGAACAGAGGTGGGTATCGACCGTGGTGTATATCCTCAGTCACGTACATTCTCTGTCGGTGTAAATCTTACTTTTTAATCTTAAAGGGAATTGAATATGAAAAAGATATTGATTTCGCTCAGTGTCCTTGTTGCCGTTCTTGCTTCTTGTACAAAGGACTTTGTGACGGTGACACACAATTCGCAGGAACCGTACAGCGAGTATTTCATAAATGAAAGCCGTGCTTTCGAGGCGTTGGTGGCTGCCTACGGACCTCTGCAGTGGCTTGATTATTTCAACCAGTATACTCCGCTTAACATGATATCCGATATCATGGCGGATGACATGTACAAGGGAGGTGAGACTCTCGAGGCAGACTGCGTATATCTGAAGAATGTCCATCTCTACACTCTGTCACCTCTCGAAGGACAGCTTCCGAACATGATGTGGACCACATGCTATTCAGGCATCAACCGCGCTTGTCAGGTTCTTGAGAACATCAATGACGTTCCTGGCATGAGCGAAGAGACCAAGAACCTTTATCAGGCTGAGGCTACTGTCCTCAAGGCGTTCTACTACACTCTCCTTTGGAAATTCTGGGGAAACATCCCTTATTATGATGTAAACCTTACAGCTCCTTACATCACTCCTCAGCTCAAGGCTGACGAGGTGTATGAGAATATCGTCGCAAGACTTGAAGAGGTTATAGAAGCGGATCTTCTTCCTATGAAGGCTGCCGGCGGTCAGGAAGGCCGTGTAACCAAGTCTATGGTCTATATGCTCTATGCTGAAGTCGTAATGTATCAGAACGACGAAGCACGCTATCCTACAGCTCTCAAGTATATGGAGGAGATCATCAACAGCGGTACATACAGCCTCGTTGCTGATTTCGCATCGATCTGGGAAGAGCAGGGCGAATGGGGTCCTGAGTCCATCTGGGAGATCAACTATACATCAGTTGACGGCGTACGCTCATGGGGTAACCCTCTTGCAGCGGGTGGAACAGTGATGCCTAAGCTTATCGGTATCAATGCTTTCCCTGATTCTGATGAGTATGAGTTTGATCCAGGTTGGGGCTTCGCTCCTATCCCGCAGCATACATATGACATGTTCGATGATGCAGACCAGAGAAAGAATGCCAGCATTCTCAACTGGAATGAGTATCTCAAGGAGCATCCGAACGCAACATACACTCCACGTGCGCAGGATACAGGAAACTTCCTCCGCAAGTATATCGCGCGTAATAATGGTAACCATGGCCAGAAGGCTGACGCCGACCTCAACCATCACAACAACTTCAGGGTTTACCGTTATGCGGAGACTCTCCTGAATGCGGCCGAGCTTGCATATCTTACGGGAAAGGATGGCTCGCAGTATCTTCAGATGGTGCGTGACCGTGCAGGATGTACAGATGCAGGCAGCGATCAGGAAGCTATCATCGCAGAGCGCCGCAAGGAGTTCGTAGGTGAGGGTAAGCGTTACTGGGACCTCGTTCGTACAGGTATGGCATCAACAGTTCTTACTGCTGCCAACCACGAGTACAGAACAAAGGACTGGACCCCTAACCTCAAGTACTGGCCTATCCCGCAGCCTGAGATTGACAAGGATCCTAACCTTGTACAGAACAATTACTAACGGCAGCAATGCTATATGAATCTTAAATGAATTGATTATGAAAAGATTTTTCAAATATATAGCCGTTGCCTTGGCGATGTCGCTGCTTGCAATCGGCTGTACGCCTGAGATCATTGCTCCTGATCAGGACAAGCTTCCTTCAACAGATGACTTTGATGTGACCATTTCGGTGGATCAGGCGACAAACTACGTGACATTCACCATGAACAACACCGGCATGGTGCCTATGTGGATCTTCGGTGACGTAAAGATCGACAAGGATGTAAATAAGAAGTATGCATATACTACAAACGGCATCAGCCTCCGTTTCCGCGATGCAGGTGAGCATTTTGTAGAGGTGAAGGCATACAATGCCAACGGTATCTCGATGGGTTCGAAGATCTACTCGTTCAGCATTGAGAATACATATCGTGATCCATTCGATCCTTCTTCATACGTGAAGGCTATTACAGGAGAGTGGATGTGGAACAACGAGGTTGCAGGCCATTTCGGCTGCGGTCCTGATCTCGCCGGCCCTGCTGGCTGGTGGGCGGCAGGTGCAAACGAGAAGGCAGACTGGAGCCTTTATAACGACCGCATGACATTCACAGCTGACGGAAAGTATCAGTTCAATCCTGGTGATGACGGAAAGGTATATGTAAACGCTGGCTTCTCTGCTTTGGGAGCATCTCCTGACGGAGCGGACTTCCTTGTGGACATTCCTGCATATGAGACTACATATTCGTTCGAGAACAACTGGAACGAGGCCGGTATCGAGGAGATCTGGCTCGTGCTTCCTGCTCAGAAGAACCTCTCATACATTCCTAACCAGACCATTTATGACGACCCTCGTTTCCTCGTGATGGATTCGAAGCCTTCAAGCATGAGAAAGGAACTCAAGCTTGCTGCCGCTCTTGCTCCTAACGGAGACGGTACTATTTCATGGTACTACAACTTCATCCCTGCAGTTCATGTTGCAAGTCCTGAGGAGCTCCTCGCCGGTACTTCTGCAGAGGGTAAGGTTTGGGTGATGGATTCTGCTTCCAAGGGTCACCTCGGTTGTGGTGAGTCTGCTGCAAATGCTGCAGGATGGTGGTCTGCCGGTCCTGAAGAGAAGGCCGGAACAGGTCTCTACGATGATGAGATCACATTCTACCCTGGCGGCAAGTATGTATACAGCTCAGGAGCAGACGGACTCATGTACATCAACTGGGGCGTTACAGCTATCGGCCCTAACCCTGGTGTTGAGCCTGATATCGACATCGAGTGGCCTCTCACAGAGTCTACATACGAGTTTGACGGCGAGACAATCACTCTTGCAGCCAACACTCCTATGGTATACGTGCCTTCTGACTATGTATGGGAGAACCCTGTATTCCACGTTACAGCCCTTACGGAGACATCAATGACAGTCGTTGCCGAGAATCCGGGATGCTACTGGCAGATGATCTTCAAGGCACGTGACATCAAGGGCCCTGCAGGTCCAACCCTCAATGATGTGGAACTCCCTGCAGAAATCTCTGTATCCCAGGGTGAGGTCCTCGCTCTTGGCAACATCAACGTAGATGATATCTGGGTTGACCCTGACTTCTTCGAAGCGAACGGTAACATGCTTACATTCAAGGCTGTAGATGGTGATTACAAGTTCACATACGATGCAGGCGCGAAGTGGATCAAGGTTGTGCCTATGTACAACGGCGAGAAAGCTACATATGAAAACGGAAAGGCTCTCTGGATCATCGGTGACGGTGGTGGAAAGCCGACGACTGACCAGCTTATCGGATGGAATACAGGCGACGCTCCGCTTCCATGCGCTCAGATCAGCGAGAATACATACCAGATCACTCTTGCCATGAAGGCTGAGGGCGGTTCTGTGAAGGTATTCGGTCAGGCAGACTGGGGCCGCGAGTGGACAAAGGACAAGTATGGCACAGTGACTGACAACGGATTCTTCCACATCCCTGGCGATGACGGAAACATCCATACCATCACCGGAACTCAGGCAGGATATTATACATTCACATTCGTGGACAACGGTGGTATCCTCGACATGACTGTCGACAAGGTAAGACAGACAGTATGGGATCCTGCTGATGCAACTTGGAACAAGTGGCTCAACAAGAACCTCCTTTCAATGTCTTACTATTATGCACCTGGTTGGTCGCAGATCGCTGATCCTGGTTTCGCCGACAATGGTGACAATTATGTGATTACTCTTCCGGAGGCTACTGCAGACCAGTGGCAGGCGCAGGTTGCATTCCATACTGACATGACTTCAAGCGCGGCTAAGACATATGATTTCCAGGTTGTTCTCAATTCAACTCTCGATCACCCTGGAGTTACAATCAAGCTTGTGCTTTCAGGTGGCGGCGACAATGACAATATCTACTATTTCGCTGATCGTCATCCTTTGACAGCTTATGAAGATTATGTCTACAGAATGGAGAACATGCCGGGTATCGACATGGATAAGATCAGCCTCTTCTTCGACTTCGGCGGCAACGCTGCAGGTACAGAGGTAACGGTAAGCAACGTGCTTTTCCAGGAGCATAGAGCTGAATAATAATGAATTTTCCAGGCAGGGACGGTGCGTTCAAAAGGCTTCGACCCTGCCTTTTTAAACTTTTAAACTATGGCAAGGTTATTTATAAGTTTGATAATCAGTCTTTTGGCTGCCGGATGCGGAAAGCCGGGCCCGGATGTCCCTTCCGACGAGGCCAAGGTAAATCTTACATTCAGCTGCGAAAGCATAGATGTGTCCTTTGAGGCGGCGCAGCAGGTGATTACAGTGACTGCTGACGGTGACTGGGGTGTGGCTCCTGAAGATAAATCCTGGGTCAGCGTATCTCCGAGCGGAGGAAGCAAGGGAACTTCGGATATCCTTGTCAAGATAGCGGAAAACAACTCGGGCGATGTTCGTGAGACTTCTCTTGTCTTCAGGACAAAGAGCGGCAACCATACGCTTCCTGTAAGACAGAACTATGATGTTGAGGAGGTGGCTATATCTGATGCTGCCTTCAGGAAGTATCTTACAGGGGCATTCGACGCTGACAAGGACGGCATCCTCAGTACGAAGGAGGCTGCCGCCGTGACGGAAATCAAAGCATCCGGACTTGGAATCAAGGCTATGCCGGAGCTCAATACCGTCTTCAGGGACATCACATATCTGGACTGCTCGGACAATCTGCTTACAGAGCTTGACATAACCAATATGATGAAGCTCGAGACAATGAATGCGACAGGAAATCCGGATCTGAAGAAGATCTATGTATGGACCGGTTTCGTGGCGCCGGCAGGCTTTTCAAAGCCTGAGACTGCAGAATATGTCGAGCCTGAAATCCCAACTCCTGCCGGCTACAGCCTTGTATGGCAGGAAGAGTTCAATGAATCGGCTACAGGCCTTCCGGACCCTAAGAAATGGTGGTACGAGACTGCAGAGCCTGGCTGGGTGAACAATGAACTTCAGACATATATCGCAGGAAAGAAGGGGGACATCGTTACAGCGGATGTGAGCGACGGAACCTTGAAGATCCGTGCGATCAAAGACGGGAACAGAGTCTACTCTGCCCGTGTAAATACTAATGAAGGCTGGACATATGGCTATTTCGAGGCCCGCCTGAAGCTCCCGAAAGGAAAGGGAACATGGCCGGCTTTCTGGATGATGCCGACAGTCTGGTCAGGATGGCCTGAGGGCGGTGAGATCGATATAATGGAACATGTGGGCTGCGTGCCGACCGAAGTTTCATCTTCAATCCATTGCAAGGCCTACTACCATGCCATCAACACTCAGAAGACAGCTGCGAAGAAGATCGCGAGCGTGATGGATGAATTCCATGTGTATGCTCTCGAGTGGACTCCTGAGTACATAAAGACTTATGTGGATGGCGTCCAGCTGTTTTACTACAATCCTGACGATTATCCGAAGGGACGCAATGCGGATACATGGCCGTTCAACAAACCTTTCCAGCTGAAGCTCAATCTTGCATGGGGCGGTGACTGGGGAGGAATGTACGGTGTTGACGAAAGCTGCCTCCCTGCTACATATGAAATCGACTATGTCCGCGTCTTCCAGATGGCGGAATAAACCAACTTGAACTGATAACAGACCGATATGAACAGAATCATAAGAAATATATTGTCAGTAGCCGTTCTGGCACTTGCAGGCTGCTCGTCAGCTCCTCAGACAGAGACTGACAGAAAGGTTGAGGAACTTTTGAGCCAGATGACCCTGCATGAGAAAATAGGTCAGATGAACCAGCTTTCCGGCGGGGCATGGCTTGCGGATCAGGCGGCAAAAGGCGAAGTCGGATCCATATTGAATTGTGTGGATCCCGCAGAGATCAATGCAGTGCAGAGGGCTGCAGTAGAGGAAAGCCGTCTGGGCATTCCGATATTGGTGGCGAGAGACGTGATCCATGGATTCAGGACCATTTTCCCTATCCCATTGGGACTGGCATCGACATTCGATCCTGAAATCGTTGAGGAGGGAGCGCGCGTCGCTGCTGTCGAAGCTACGGCAAGCGGCATACGATGGACCTTTTCACCTATGCTTGACGTTGCTCGTGATCCTCGTTGGGGACGAGTGGCAGAGGGCTCAGGAGAGGACCCGTATCTTGATGTGCAGATGGGTCTGGCCATGGTCAGGGGATATCAGGGAGAAGACCTGAGCAACCCGGCATCCATGGCGGCCTGCATCAAGCATTTCGTGGGTTACGGAGCTGCGGAGGGAGGCCGTGATTACAATTCGACCATGATTTCAGAGCGTTCGCTCCGCAATACATACTTCCCTGCGTTCAAGGCGACGGCAGATGCCGGGGCGGCAACCCTGATGACCTCGTTCAACGAGATCGACGGCATCCCTTCGACAGGAAACAAGTGGCTCCTGAAGGACATCCTTCGCGACGAATGGGGATGGGACGGAATGGTGGTGACCGACTGGAATTCGGCAGGCGAGATGATCGCGCACGGATTCTCAAATGATCTCAAGCATACAGCGGAGCAGTCAGTCAACGCAGGCGTCGACATGGACATGATGTCGTATGGCTTCATTCAGTACCTTGAAGAACTTGTCAAGGAAGGCAAAGTGTCTGAGGCTGAAATCGATAGGGCCGTACGCAATATATTGAAGCTCAAGTTCGATCTCGGACTTTTTGAAAATCCGTATGTCGACGAGACGGCTTCCGCTAAGGTTGATTATGCGCCTGCTCATCTCGAGGCTGCAAAGCAGTCGGCGGTAGAGTCTGCTATCCTTCTCAAGAATGAAGGAGGGGTACTGCCTTTGGACAAGGCGAAGACCATTCTCGTGACCGGACCTCTGGCCGATGCTCCGTATGAACAGATGGGTACATGGGCATTCGATGGCCAGCAGGAACATACCGTGACACCTCTCACTGCCCTTCGTCAGGAGTATGATGTCATATGGGAACCGGGCCTTGCATACAGCCGTGACAGAAGTACAAAGGAGTTTGCAAAGGTGCGTAATGCGGCTTCAAGAGCGGAAGCGGCGGTGGTGTTCGTAGGTGAAGAGGCCATACTTTCAGGAGAGGCTCACTCGCTCTCTAACCTCAATCTCCAGGGCGCTCAGAGTGAGCTTATTGCTGAAGTCGCAAAGGCAGGAAAGCCTGTTGTGGTAGTCGTGATCGCCGGACGCCCTCTTACCGTCGAGCGTGATCTTGACAACTGCGACGCCATGCTTTATTCATTCCATCCCGGAACAATGGGAGGTCCGGCGCTTGCTGACCTTATCAAGGGCAAGGCGAATCCTTCAGGAAAACTTCCTATGACATTCCTCAGGGATGCGGGACAGGCACCTTTCTATTACAACCACAACAATTTAGGACGTCCTAACAACGGTACCGAGACTCTTCTTTACGATATTCCGATTGCGGCTGGACAGACATCTTTGGGATGTACGTCATACTATCTTGACACAGGATATGGCCCTCTCTTCCCGTTCGGTTACGGCCTCTCTTATACTTCATTCAAGTATGGAAATCCGGTTCTTGACAAGGGCGAGTATACGGAGGATGATGTCATCCGTGTAAGCTTCGAACTGAAGAATACAGGTATGCGCGAAGGTACTGAAGTTGTGCAGCTTTATGTTCAGGACAAGGTCGGATCTGTCGTGCGTCCTGTAAAGGAACTCAAGGGATTCCAGAGAGTGACACTTGCTCCGGGAGAGACGAGGACGGTGACATTCGAGCTTCCGGTATCAGATCTTGCTTTCTGGAACATCGATATGGAATACGTTGTAGAGAAGGGCGATTTCAATCTCTGGGTTGCAGGAGATTCCGCTTCCGGCGAGCCTGTGTCGTTTGAAGTTATTTGATGATGAGGAAGTTGCGTTCTTTCTGGATGTTTGTGGTTTTGCTCCTTTCCCTGCTTCTTCACGGATGCAGGGATAAGGAGGATTTGCCGGAAAGGACGCAGCCCAGAGGATATCTTGAACTCATTCAGGCATATGAGCTGGGGATGGTCTTTTCTTCAGCCGAGTACCAGCCCTACTGCTGCATCGTGAAGTTTGAGAACGGTTTTCAGATCACGGTTTCGGACACTTCGATACAGATTCATGACTGTACGGATTCAAAGCCCGAACAAGTGTTTGCGTCCGGAGGATGGTGGAAGGTCGGGGAGCTTGTCAAGCCTATAAAGGTCGATACAGGGCTTTCCAGACATGATGCGTATCCGGTATACGTGTATTTCGATACCAAGACTCTTCATATGTGGATAAGCAACGGTGAACACCTGGTTTTTGACAGTGTTGCATCAAGGGATGAAGAGGAAGAAAAAAAGGAGCAGGAAGAGTTGGAGCGCAGACAGAACATCCCTGTCGTAAGGATTCAGACAGCAGGCGGAGCTGGCATATACGATAAGGAAAACTATGTGAAGGGCCGGATTACCATCTCTGATCCGGAGAAGCTTTACAGCGATGTAGATCAGTTCTCGGCTTCTATGGGTATAAGAGGCAGAGGCAATTCCACATGGAGCTGGCCGAAGAAGCCTTGGAAAGTCAAGCTGGATGAGAAGGCTTCGCTGCTTGGAATGCCTGCCGACAAGGAATGGGCTCTTCTGGCGAATTATGCAGACAGGACCCTTATCCGTAACATAGTGGCCATGAAGATATCGGAGATATGCGGTTTCAGCTGGACACCTCGCATGAGAAGCGTGGAAGTGTATCTCAATGGTGAATATCAGGGCGTCTATACATTATGCGAGCATAAGAAGGTTTCAAAGGACAGGGTTAATATCGACAAGAAAAACGATTTCTATTTTGAAATAGAAGAGAGTATGGACGAGAAGACCGTATGGTGGACAAGCATGGGTGTGCCTATGATGTTTTCCGAGCCGGAGATACCTACCCCTGAGCAGTTTGACCGGGCTAGACGGCTTTTCGACGATTTTGAGGCTGCGTTGCATAGCTCTGATACTGATGCATATGAGGAATATGTCGATGTTGACTCGTTCATCAATTATTATATTATACAGGAACTGACCAAGAATGTCGATGGAAACTTCAGGAAAAGCTCTTTTCTGACCAAGGAGCAGGGCAGGAAACTCGAGATGTATCATGTCTGGGATTTCGACCTTACGCTTGGAAACTGCGGATATTACGGCTGGGATGTGGGCAATGGACCGGAAAATTTCTGGGTCAAGGATTTCGCTTCCAACTGTACCCCGGGCGACAACTGGGTGAATCTGATGATGAGGGATCCTGATTTCATTATACGCTTGCAGGACCGTTGGAATGAGCTGATGCCTGAGCTTGAGAGGATCCCCGATTTCATAGACGAGCAGGCCCTGACTCTTGACAAGGCTGTAAAGCGCAATTTTCAGCGCTGGAACATATGGGATTGGGTAGACTGGGTGAAGATGCCGTCGCTTGGCTCATATGAAAAGGAAGTCGCATATCTGAAGGGATTCTATTCAGACAGACTTGAGTGGCTTGACAGGGAATTGAACAAATTATAGTTTATTATGAGATACAAATTATTACTTCTGGCTTCTCTTGCGGGCCTGATGGCATGTAACTGCGGAGAGAAGACGCCGGTGGATCAGGGTACGCCTGAAAAACCGGAAAAGAAAGGCGATGTGACCGTGTATGTCACCAAGGCCGATGCGACTTCACTCTTTGCGGAGTCGTCTATCAAATTTACAGACACCCAGGTGCTGCCTTCTTATAATGTCAGGTATGACAAGACAAAACTTGGCAAGCCTGTCGACGGTTTCGGCCTTGCATTGACGACCGCTTCATGCTACAACCTCATGCGCATGGCGCAGGAAGACAGGACCAGATTCCTCACGGAGATGTTCTCCAAGACCGAAGGAGTAGGATCCAGCCTTATAAGGGTTTCCATAGGTGCCTCGGACTTCTGCCTCAGTGAAGAATACACATGGTGCGACACTCCCGGACTTGAGAATTTTGCTGTCCATAAGGAGGATCGCGACTATCTGTTTCCTATCTTGAAGGAGGTTTATGCCATAAATCCGGATGTAAAGATCATTGCTTCGCCTTGGTCTTGTCCGAAGTGGATGAAGTGTCAGATGCCGGGAGGCAACGACTGGCATGTGCCTGCATTCAATAAGCCTGTTACAGAGGAAAAGGATTATGATTCGTGGACAGGAGGCCGTCTGAAGCCTTCCTGCTACGATGAATATGCAGAATATTTTGTGAAATGGGTACAGACCATGGAAGCCGAAGGCTTCGATATCTTCGCCCTTACAATGCAGAACGAGCCGCTCAATCCGGGCAACTCGATGTCTCTTGTGATGCCATGGCAGGACCAGAAGGAGTTCGTGAAGGTGCTTGGCCCTGCAATGGAAAAGGCGGGTCTGGGCGATGTGAAGCTCCTTCTTTTCGACCACAACTTCAATTATGATGACAAGGATGGCCAGAACAACTACCCGCTCAACGTATATGCGGATCCGGAGGCATACAGATGGTCTGATGGTTCTGCATGGCACAGTTATGGCGGCCATGTTTCGGAGCTTGACGAGATAAGCACAACCTATCCGGAGAAGTCGATCTATTTCACAGAGGCGTCTATCGGAGAATGGAACTATAAGTTTGCAGACTGCCTGATGAACGACTTCTCAAGTCTGTTCCTGGGAACATTGAAGCGTGGCGGCCAGGGCGTGACTCTTTGGAACCTCATGCTTGACGAAAAGAACGGTCCTTACAGCCCTCAGGACGGCTCATGCAAGACCTGCTACGGAGGAGTGACCATCAAGTCTTCTGATTACAAATCGATTACAAAGAACAGCCATTGGTTCAACGTGGCCCATGCTTCTGCCGTGGTCAAGCCTGGTGCAAGAATGATGGAGACATCGGGCTTCAATTATCCTTCCGGCTTTGAATGTCAGATGTACCTCAATCCGGATGGAACGGTCGGTGTGCTGATATTGAACAATCAGTCTGCCGTTCAGCAGATGGTCTTTGTAAACGATTCGTTTACAGTTAAATATAATGTCCCTGCAAAGGCGCTGGTGTCGCTTATATGGCAGGAATAGTTTGAATTGAAAACTAAAACTGATATGAAAATGAAACTGACCGCCAGATTTTATGTTTTGCTGTCGCTTGCGGCTCTCACGGCTTCGTGTTCTCAGGCACCGAAGTCGGAGGGACCGGTATATCTCGATGACAGCCAGCCTATCGAAGCGCGTGTGGAAGACGCTCTTTCACGCATGACCCTTGAAGAAAAGGTGAAGATCATTCATGCGCAATCGAAATTCTCATCGGCAGGCGTCCCTCGCCTTGGTATTCCTGAACTTTGGACAACAGATGGCCCGCATGGTATCCGTCCGGAGGTTCTTTGGGACGAGTGGGAGCAGGCAGGATGGACAAATGACTCATGTGTGGCTTTCCCGGCCCTTACATGCCTTGCCGCTACATGGAATGAGGACATGTCCGTGCTTTATGGAAAATCCATAGGAGAGGAAGCACGTTTCCGCGAGAAGGATATCCTTCTTGGCCCGGGTGTGAACATTTACCGTACGCCGCTTAATGGAAGAAATTTCGAGTACATGGGTGAGGATCCGTACCTTGCTTCGAGGATGGTGGTTCCATATGTGCAGGAAGTGCAGAAGAACGGAGTCGCAGTGTGCGTGAAGCATTATGCTCTGAACAACCAGGAGGCCAAGAGGCATGAGTATGATGCAATCCTTTCTGACAGAGCGTTGTACGAGATTTATCTCCCGGCATTCAAGGCTGCTGTGCAGGACGGTGGAGCATGGTCGATCATGGGTGCCTACAATTTTTACAAGGGACAGCATGCCTGCCATAACGAGTACCTTCTGAACGATATCCTCAAGGGAGAATGGGGCTTCGACGGAGTTGTCATTTCCGACTGGGGTGGAACGCATGATACCGACCAGGCCATCACAAACGGCCTTGACCTTGAGTTCGGTACATGGACAGATGGCCTTACCATGGGTGCGACAAATGGATATGATGCCTATTATCTTGCAGATCCATATCTCAAGAAGCTTCGTGAAGGAAGCGCATCCGAGGACATCCTCAACGATAAGGTGCGCAGAGTCCTCAGGCTGATGTTCCGTACAGCCATGAACAACGACAAGCCTTCAGGCTCTCTTTGCTCGCCGGAGCATTATGATGCTGCGAGAAAGATTGCAGGAGAGGGTATCGTCCTTCTCAAGAATGACAATGACGTTCTTCCTGTGGATCTTGCTTCGGTTAAGAAGATAGCCGTGATCGGAGAGAATGCCATCAAGATGATGACTGTCGGTGGAGGTTCGTCTTCATTGAAGGCTCAGCATGAATGTATACCTCTCGAAGGAATCATGGCTGCTGTAGGAGATAAGGCTGAGGTCGTTTACGAAAGAGGCTATGTAGGCGATGTGTCCGGAAATTACAATGGAGTGGCTACCGGCCAGGATCTCTCTGAAAGCAGGTCAGAGGAGCAGCTGATCGCTGATGCTGTGGCTGCAGCGAAGAATGCGGATGTTGTTCTGTTCTTCGGAGGTCTCAATAAGGCATCTCACCAGGACTGTGAGGATTCCGACAGATACCACCTTGAACTTCCATATGCTCAGGACAAGGTCATCGAGGCTCTTGCCGAGGCAAATCCGAACCTTGCTGTAGTGATCATTTCAGGAAATGCCGTTGCAATGCCATGGGTGGATAAGGTCAATGCCATTGTAGAAGGATGGTACAGCGGTTCACAGATGGGACATGCGATAGCAGACGTGCTCTTCGGCAAGGTCAACCCTTCAGGAAAGCTGCCTTTCACCTTCCCTGTGAAGCTTGAAGACAATGGTGCCCATGCCCTCAATGCATATGATCCTCAGGATCTTACAGTGGAATATAAGGAGGATATCTATGTCGGTTACCGTTGGGCGGACAAGCAGCAGATCAAGCCGCTCTTCGCGTTCGGTCACGGTCTCAGCTATACTGAGTTTACATATGGAGATGCAAAGGTCAGCAAGAATTCTGTGAAGGCCGGAGCGGATGTAAGCGTGAGCGTTGATGTGACCAATACCGGAAAGGTTGCGGGCAAGGAGGTCGTGCAGCTCTACATCGGTGATGAGCAGTCAAGGCTCGAACGTCCTGTAAAGGAACTCAAGGGCTTCAGCAAGATTGCGCTTGAACCGGGTGAGACCAAGACAGTCACATTCAGCATAGATCCTGAAAAACTCATGTATTTCGATGATGAAAAACATGAGTGGGTGCTTGAAGACGGTAAGTTTACTGCTTATGTGGGCTCAGCATCGGATGATATCCGTACCCAGGTTTCATTCGAAGTAAGATAATCCTTCTATAACACAAAACCTCTGAAGTCATCGATTACCTGGTCACACAGGTGAACGATGGCTTCACGTGTGTTTGTGGTAGCCAGTCCGATGACCTTTGCGCCGGCTGCACGGCCTGCATTGATGCCGTGGATGGAATCTTCGAATACATATGTGTCCTCAGGACGGCCTCCAAGGACCTCCATGCCCTTGAGGAAGCATTCGGGATCAGGCTTTGACTTCGAGAAATGTTCGCTTGTAAGGACTGCCTCTGTAAGCTCCCACAGTTCCGGATGAGCCTTGCGTACGTTTACCATTTTTGCGTCGTTGGAACTGGTCACTATGGCCATGGGAATGCCTCTGGCATACAGGTCCTTCATGAATTCATCAGCTCCGGGGATGTAATCATAGCTCATGTTCCTTTCGTATTCATAAAGCTCCCTGATGATTTCATCCTTGCTCTTTGACGCTCCGTCAAAGTGGCTGATTATGTGGTTGAGGGTCTGTCCTTTGATTCTTTTTCCGAAATCATCCAGGCCGAGAAGCTCCTTTCCCGTCCTGTTCCAGAATATTCCGTATT
>JAFYME010000056.1 GCA_017556765.1 Bacteroidales bacterium | reverse complement strand
TTCGGAGCCGCGGCACCCCCTAGCCGGGGGTGGCATGTCGCTGGAATAACTGCCTGTCCTGTTTGTATAACAGCTACTTTGAAAGTTTCAGGAGCTCCCAGTCTGCCTTGATCTTGTCTATGATCGCGCAGACGACTTCATATGTCCTGCTCTCCTTGGTGTAATTCGCAGGAGTTATGAAATTCACTCGCTGCTGGCGCAGGAGCTTCTTCGCCACATTGACCTTCTTCTTGATCTCGGGATTGTAAACGGCGATGGAATTGCCTCCGAACATCTTCACGATCTTCATGCACGGAACGTCAGTCTCTCCGTCTCCGAAGTAGATCATGTGAGGGAACGGTATCCTCTTGTTGACCTCCTCCTGACTCTCGTTGACCTTCTTGTTGTCGCGCACGCTCAGGATGCCCTTGTTTATCTTGAAGATGAACTGCGTCTTTGCGGTGTAGTCCACTGCGACACCCGGCCACTCCGCTTCGCCTTCCTTATTATATATGAAGGAACATGCGAAGATCCTCTTGAATTCATGAGCTATGGCCGTGCCTTCGATCATTTCCGCCAGTCCTGACGAATTGATGTAATGCTCGATCTTGACTCCCTTCGACTTGCCGTATTCATTGATAAGAGAGAACCATTCTCTGACGCCATTGAACAGCTCGACCGACTCTCCGAACTTCTTGAAGTCCTCCCTGCGCAGCTTGATGCCTGCCTTGCGGGCTTCGTCGAACATCAGCTTCATGTAGCTGAGGATGTTGCTCGCATCCTGGCCCAAGGCGATCTCGTCGCTCTCCTGCCAGAACTCCTGAGGCTTCTTTCCTATGGCCTGGATGAATCCGAACTCCTGCATGTTTCCCGGCGAAAGTGTGCCGTCGAAGTCGTAAATAAGTGCAACAATCGGGTACTTTCTCATAATTATGTATCAATTTTTACAGTTTCTCACCACATAAAAGTGCGTTTTGCCACAAATATAATAAATTATATATGCGTGAGAGCATATTTTATTACTTTCGCAGCCAGAAAATTCTAAAACCATACCAGTATAATGAAGCATTATTTCACTCGATTTGAAGAAGCCATTAAGGCAAATTGGGAGCGTCCTGCGCTTGGAAACTTCCGTGGAGAGGTTTTCACCTTCGGAGAACTTGCGACACAGATCGCAAAATTCCATGTGTTCTTTGATGCGATAGGACTCAAGAAAGGAGATAAGGTTGCGCTCTGCGCAAAGAACTCAGCACGCTGGGGCGTGACATTCTTCGCTGCCAACACATATGAAGCGGTGCTCGTTCCTATTCTTGCCGACTTCCATCCGGAAAGCGTAAACTCACTCGTAGACCATTCGGAGAGCCTCGTGCTCCTTACCGATACAGATATCTGGAGCAAGCTTGATATCACAAAGATGCCGACAATCAAGGCAGTCATCTCTTCAAGCGACTTCTCGCTTCTTTATGCAGCCGATGAGAAGATTCAGGCTGCAAACGACAACCTCGATCAGCTCTTCGCAGCCAAATATCCGAAGGGATTCTCAGCTGCAGATGTTTCATATCCGACAGACAACGACAAGGATCTTGCGATCATCAACTATACCTCAGGTACCACAAGCGCGCCTAAGGGTGTGATGCTCCGTTATGAGTGTGTGTCTGCAAACGTAGCATTCGGCCAGAAGAGACTTCCGTCATACCCTGGCGATACCATCGTCTCAATGCTTCCGATGGCGCATATGTACGGAATGATGTTCGAGCTCATCTATCCTCTCTGCGGAGGCTCGTCGATCTACTATCTCGGAAAGACTCCTACTCCAGCCCTTCTTCTCGGAGCTATGGCAGAGGTGAAGCCATACCTTGTGGTTACAGTTCCTCTCGTGATGGAGAAGATTTTCAAGAGCAAGGTCGCTCCGGTGATCAACAAGCCTGTCATGAAGGTCATCACTGCTATCCCTGGCCTCAATCAGATCATCTTCAAGAAGATCCGTACAACCCTTCTCAATGCATTCGGAGGCAATGTACGTGAGATCGTGATGGGTGGTGCCGCGCTCAATCCGGATGTGGAGAAGTGGTTCAAGAAGTTCGGTCTTCCTTTCACTGTAGGTTACGGTATGACTGAGGCCGCTCCTCTTCTTGCATACGAGTGCTGGAGAGAGTTCGCTCCTAAGTCATGCGGTAAGTGCGTTGACAGTGTTGAGGTTCGTATCGATTCAGACGATCCATACAACAAGGTTGGTGAGATTCAGACTAAGGGATACAGCATTATGAGCGGTTACTATAAGAATGAAGAGGCTACAAAGGCTGCATTTACAGAGGACGGATGGATGCGTACAGGTGACCTCGGACTTCTCGACGCGAAGGGTAATATCTTCATCAAGGGCCGCAGCAAGAACATGATCCTTTCTGCAAACGGTCAGAACATCTACCCTGAGGAGATCGAGGCGGTAGTGAACAACCAGCCGTATGTCGTTGAGTCTGTTGTGATTGACAGAGGGGCAAGACTCGTAGCCCTTATTTACATGGATGCAGAAAAGGCTAAGTCAGAGGGTGTTGACCTTGAAGCGTACAAGGCTACAATCATGGCTGAGGTAAACAAGTCTATGCCAGCATACAGCAAGGTCAATCTGGTGGAATACATGGATCAGCCTTTTGAGAAGACTCCGAAGATGAGTATCAAGAGATTCATGTACAAATAGTCGGAAAAATCATCATTATCTGAAGGAGGCCGTGCAACAAGTACGGTCTCTTTTGCATCTATATGGGTGATTGAAACTAATGACCATATATATGAAACGGACAGTCTTTATTTTGGCTCTGCTGACGCTTCTTCCGACATTCATGTCGGCTCAGCAGAAAGAAGAACCCCTCTACAGACATGAATGGCGTTTCGGCCTTTCCGGCCTACCGGCCATCGATGCCCTTATTCATGGCCGCTTTCACGATCATGAACCCTACGATGTCGACATTGACCATGCCTATGAGAGCTACGGCGGCCCACGCAGGATGCTCGGCCTCCTTTCTGCAGAATACAGCATTAACCGAAGCAAGAGGTTTACATTTGCCGTAGGAGGCTATGTGAATTGTATCTGGAATCGTGTGAATGACTATGCTGGCAGAAGGACAGGAACTGAGATCGGGCTTAGCCTGCATGTGATCCCGACAGCGCGCTATAAATATGTCAGCAAGCCGGCTTTCAGCGCGTACGGATCCATAGGTCTTGGCGCTATGGTGGGATATGAAGATGGTGAGTTTTTCGCGCTCCCTACATTCCAGATCATCCCGATCGGCATCACTTTCGGCCGCAAGGTCTATGGCTTTGCCGAATATGGAGCAGGATTTACATATCTGGGCGGAAGCGTCGGAATTGGTTACAGATTTTAAAATGAGGAGCTTATGAAAAGATGTTTGATGATATTGGCATTATGTGCGTCGCTGTTTAATGCTTGCGTGATAGATTCTTCCGAGACTTCGAACTATAAGTTTCTTGATGAGGCTGTAGCCAATGAAGTGGATGACAGGTTTGTCTTTCCTATGGCCATGGCTGAAACCGCATTGTTGATAGATGCTTACGAAGGCATGACGCCGGAAGAAAAGGTCGGCATGGGCTACATCTTCAGGAATCTGATCAAGACAGGAGAAGGCAAATATAAAATGAAGGAATTCAATTCCATGACTCTTGATACGATGGGCAAGTCTATGGATGAGCCTGATGCACAGTGGGTTATCGAAGCTGTCCCTATGTATGGGGATCGCATCGGGAAAGGATATTTCCTGTTATCTGAAGGAGAAGCAGATAACTCGTACAGGCTGGTCTGCGAGTATGAAGGTTACCAGGCATATGAGATGTTATTCCGCGTAGTAGAAGATGAAGATGCGTACTTCAGCTGGGAGGTCGAAATGGAATGTCGCTACACTACCGAGGAAGGACGCGAAGTCAATATGATTACTGACGGCCCGGTTGTAAGGAAGGTGTATAGAAAAAATTCAGATGATGGCGACTGTAACGTGATGATGCTCGGAAATGTCACCGTTGACATCAAGGATCACGATGTTGTAAGGCATTGTTTTGATGGTGTGGTCCGTAAAAACAGCCGATATGATTTCTGACAGGAGGATGGATATGAAAAGATACATGATCATCATCGCTGCCGTAATGACATTCCTGTTGTCAGGTACGGCTCGGGCTCAGGAAACTGATATGCCGAAATATGAGTTCAGGCTCGGCTGGAGCGGATATCCGACCATGGATTATGAAAATTTCACGGTATGGCCACGTTATGTCTATGTCAATACTCCGATAAAGGACATGTTCTCGGATTATGACGGTGATACTTACATGACAGGTAACATCATGGCAGCCATGGATATACGCCTTAAGAGATGGTTCACTTTCTCGATCGGAGTCGCGGCAAACGGGGTGTGGAAGGATGTACATGATGTCGTTTCTGGAAATAAGTCCGGACGTGTTAACGGATGCATATTCACTGTCCTGCCGCAGGCGAAGTTCACATGGGTCAACCGTGAGATGGTAAGGCTTTATTCGTCGCTTGGACTTGGAGTCACTGCCGGAGAATTTGATGGAGTGTCTGATTGCTATCTAGCCGGGCAGGCTGTTCTTCTCGGCATCAGCGTCGGCCGCCGCTTAGTCGGATTTGCAGAATTTGGCTCCGGAAGCATGTACATGGGTGGTATGATAGGCGTAGGTTATAGATTCTGACAGGTATGAAAAGGTTTTTATTCATTATGACAGTCGCGCTGGCGGCTGCTTCGTGCAGGGTTGTGGAAGGAGATGTGACCAACCCGACTACGAACGACAGGATTGCAGAATTCTGCGCCGGTCTCTTTGAAGAGAAAGTCAGTGAGGCATTGACATATTTCTATAATACATATTATATCGCCCGTTTCGTCCAAGGTGATGCCGAGCTCAAGGTGTCTCCGGAATATGACCTCATAAGGACCGGGCTCACGACTGAAAACGGCATATATTCATATGGTTACCGTCCATATGATTTTCATGGAGAGGATTTCTTTGGCGAAAACGGTGTGTGTGATGTCGAGTCAGGACGATGGTATTCCGTTACGATCGCAAGAGTGGGAGAGGGACATTGGAGGATGTCGGTCAAAGATGGCTCAGTCTTCGATCTGATTCTTCTGGAAGAGAGTGAAGAAGGCATCTCTTTGAATATGAGCATGAAAGGAGTCGTGACTGAAGAGTCGACATTCACTGCCGGATTTGAGTCTGAGGAGATGGCCGTTGATATCCGTCATGAACATATCGGCAAGATCGCTTCCAAGGCTTTTCATGGAGATATGAAGGTCTGCTTCTATGATGAGGCGAAGCTGCTCAAGACATGTACCATGACATTAAGGCCGGGGGAACATGTCCGTTACGAGATAGTTGACCATATGTCCGACTGACTTTTTGTCAGTCAAAGCCGGTTGGAACATAATTTGACTATATGGGGTCGTCCTTCGGGACGGCCTTTTGCTTTTCGTGTCATTCCTGACCCGATAGGGAATAACGGTGTCATTCTTACCGAAGCGAAGGGCCTTGGATATGGAACAATTAAAAGTTAAAAGATATGGCAACAACAGGTAAAATTGGAGTAACTACCGAGAATATCTTCCCGGTTATCAAGAAATTTCTCTATTCTGACCATGAGATCTTCCTTCGCGAGCTCGTGGCGAATGCCGTCGATGCGACTCAGAAGATGAAGGCTCTGGCCGCATCTGGCGAATACAATGCAGAGCTTGGAGAGCTCTCTGTGCGTGTGGAGCTTGATGAAGCGGCAAAGACCCTCAAGGTCATCGATAACGGTATCGGTATGACAGAGGAGGAGGTCGACAAGTACATCAACCAGATCGCATTCTCGTCGGCAGGGGAGTTCCTCGAGAAGTACAAGGACCAGCTCAGCAGCATAATCGGCCACTTCGGACTCGGCTTCTATTCAGCTTTCATGGTGGCTGAAAAGGTTACCATCGAGACGCTTTCATGGAAGGATGGAGCGAAGGCTGTGAAATGGACATGCGACGGCTCGCCTGAGTATGACATGGAGTCGTGCGACAAGGCGGAGCGCGGTACTGTGATCACATTGTACATCGCTGACGACGAGAAGGAATTTGCTGAAAAGGCACGCATCCAGGGCCTTCTGAACAAGTATTGCAAGTTCATGCCTGTGCCTGTGCTCTTCGGAGAGGAGAAGATAAACAAGGTAGAGCCGCTTTGGGCACGCAAGCCTGCTGACCTTAAGGAGGAGGATTACAATGAGTTCTACCGTGCATTGTATCCGATGGCGGACGAGCCTCTTTTCCATATTCATCTGAATGTGGACTATCCGTTCAACCTTACCGGTATCCTCTATTTCCCTAAGATCAAGAACAATGTCGAGATCTCGCGAAACAAGATCCAGCTTTACTGCAATCAGATGTTCGTGACTGATTCCGTAGACAATATCGTGCCGGATTTCCTCACATTGCTTCATGGTGTCATCGATTCGCCGGACATCCCTCTGAACGTGTCGAGAAGCTACCTCCAGAGCGATTCGAATGTGAAGAAGATTTCTACATACATTACCAAGAAGGTTGCGGACCGTCTTGACGAGATCTTCAAGAACGAGCGTCAGCAGCTCGAGGAGAAGTGGGACAACCTCAAGCTCTTCATAGAGTACGGAATGCTTTCAGACGAGAAGTTCTGCGACAGGGCGATGAAGTTCTGCCTCCTGAAGAATACAGACGGCAAGTATTTCAGCATCGAGGACTATAAGAAGGCCGTTGAGGACGAGCAGACTGACAAGGACAAGAAGGTCGTATGTCTTTATGCGACAGATCCAGAAGGACAGTATTCGTTCATCGAGGCAGCTAAGGCCAAGGGATATGATGTGCTCCTGATGGACTGCCAGCTTGACAGCCATTTCGTGAATCTCCTCGAGGTGAAGGTAGAGAATACACGTTTTGCACGTGTCGACTCTGACAGCATTGACAACCTCATCGCCAAGGAGGAGAAGATCCGTCCGGAGCTTTCTGAGACTGAACAGGAGGATCTTTCTGTAATCTTCCAGGCTGTGCTCCCTAAGGAGAACCAGTATTATGTGCAGGCTGACAATCTTGGTGAGAATGCGGCTCCTATCCTGATCACTCAGAGCGAGTTCATGCGTCGTTACCGCGAGATGTCGGCGATGGGAGGCGGAATGAACTTCTACGGAGAGATGCCTGCGATGTATAATATCACTGTCAATATGCAGAACCCTCTCGTGGCGCGTATCATGGCTTCGAAGGCTGCGGATGTGGCTCCGGCTCAGGTGATTCCTGATGCGGCTGACGATGCATCCGAGGATGTAAAGAGGACAGTGACCGAGGCGAAGGAGACGGCAGCAGCTGCTCATAAGTCTGATCTTGAGGCTTTTGCGGGTGATAATGAGATATTGAAGCAGATCACAGACCTTGCCCTGCTTGCCAACGGTATGCTGAAAGGAAAAGACCTCAGCGACTTCATTGCAAGAAGCGCCAAGGTCGTAGAAGATGCTTATCTGAAATAATGTTCCGTCATCCCCGACTTGATCGGGGAACTATCGGATCAGATTAAGGAACTCGTTACGGGTACGCTCGTCTTTGAGGAAGATGCCGCTGAAGGCTGATGTCGTTGTAACAGCATTGGCCTTCTGCACTCCTCTGAGAGTCATGCATGTATGGGAAGCCTCGATGACGACAGCGACGCCGAGAGGATTCAATGTGTCCTGGATGCAGTCGCGGATCTGGGTCGTGAGTCTCTCCTGGACCTGGAGACGGCGGGCGAATGTCTCAACGACGCGGGCGATCTTGCTCAGGCCGGTGATGGTGCCGTTAGGGATGTAAGCTACATGGGCCTTTCCGATGAATGGCATGACATGATGCTCGCAGGTCGAATACAGCTCGATGTCCTTCACGAGGACCATCTGCTGGTATTCCTCCTTGAACATTGCGCTGCGGAGGATTTCCGCACCGTCCTGCTGAGAACCATGGGTAAGGAACTGCAAAGCCTTTGCAACGCGCTCAGGGGTCTTTACAAGTCCCTCACGTTCAGGGTCTTCTCCAAGAAGGCGGAGGATCTCCTTGTAATGTGCCGCAATGGCTTCAGTTGTTTCCTTATCGTATCTTTCTTCCTTTATGTATGCCATTTTGCAGAGTTTTTGTAGGGTTTGATTAAAAACTCTGCAAAAATAACAAAAAGAACATCACCATTAAGTTTTTTTATCTATATTTGCGCCCCCTTTGATGAAGGCTAAGGGCAAACGGATTGATAATTAACAATTTAAACCTTAATAGACTATGTATTGGACACTTGAACTTGCATCTAAGCTTGAGGATGCACCATGGCCAGCAACAAAAGAAGAGCTCATCGACTACGCTGTACGTTCAGGAGCATGGGCAGAAGTTGTAGAGAACCTTGAGGAGCTCGAGGACGACGGCGAGATCTACGAAAGCATCGAGGACATCTGGCCAGACTATCCTACCAAGGACGATTTCTTCTTTAACGAAGAGGAGTATTAATAGCAAAGCTATCTGACAATCAGACAGATACAATTACCAAGGGCGATTCGAAAGAATCGCCCTTGGTGCGTTCTGACCGCATCTGGCGGCATTTCATGGTGAGGGGGATATTCTGGTGGTGTGGACATTCTGGATGATACACCGCTGCAATGAATTGATTTTGTCCAATTCTGATTTACCATTGAATTTTACAGTTAAATTTCCACCTTGGACGGATTTTTAGAGGTTTGTGGCCAAGGTGTGCGTGGAAACCCTCAAAATGAAGGATTTTCCAAACACCTTGGACGAATTCCGTCAATAAAACGACCGAGGTGTCATACAAGACGCGAAGGGTACTGAAAGTTCCCTCTAGAATCTTCGATTTCTATCTGTCCCTGTTCCTTGACTGCACAATTTTACGCACTCAAGGAACAGGCTTCTTTTGTAATGCCTTGTAATTCAGTGTCTTAGAAAATGATGGTGTTCCCTGACTGCCAAAATGCAAGCAGTCAAGGAACGGCCATACCCTCTATCCACGAAAAAACCACTCCGAAGAGTGGTTGAATGTATATAGTCCCTAAGAGAGTCCGTAGAGAGATACCGTCGGGCTTACCGGAGGCTGCATGCGATTGTATCTCCATGCTTAATCCCTCACCTTCAGCCGCTTGACCTTGCCGTTTTTCCATTGGAGGTCGACGGTCTGGCCGGTGCGGGTGCGGACGCCTTTAATGTGACCGGACGGCCATGCTGACGGGAGTGCCGGCAAGGCGTATATCTCCTGAGGGTCAGACTGGACTAGCATCTCGATGACTCCGGCGCATCCTCCGAAGTTTCCGTCGATCTGGAAAGGGGAGTGGGCGTCGAAAAGGTTCGGATATGTACCACCTCCGCGGCGAGCATCCTCTCCCTCATATCTGTCCGGGCTCACATATCGAAGAAGCCTTCTGTACATCCTGTAAGCTTTTTCGCCTTCACCAAGGCGGGCATAAAGGTTGACACGCCATCCGCAGCTCCATCCTGTGGTCTCATATCCCTTGATTTCCAATGTCTTGAGTGCGGCATCTGCAAGTTCGCTTCCAGCCTTTATCTGATGTCCCGGATATACGCCTATGAGGTGTGACTGGTGGCGGTGCTGAGGATCCTGATCCTTCCAGTCATGATACCATTCCTGAAGAGCTCCATTCGCCCCGACCTTGTATCCGCCGAGTCTGGAAAGGACGTCCTCTGCTTTCTCTGCAAAGGAACTGTCTCCCAGAAGCGAAGCGGCGGAAACGGCGTTGGAAAGACATTCACGGATGATTGCGTGGTCCGAGGTCGTTCCATAAGCTGTGCGTCCATAGTATCCGTCAGGGGTGATGTATATGTTTTCGGGAGATGTGGACGGAGACGATATGAGTTCGCCGTCCTTCTCGATCAGGTAGGCCATACAGAATTCGGCGGCCCCCTTCAGTGCCGGATAATCCCTTTTCAACGCTTCCATGTCGCGGGTGAAGAGCCAATGCTCCCATATGTGGGTCGCGAGCCATGCACCTCCGAATGGCCAGTTCGCCCAGTTCGGATCGCCTTCGCCCAGACCGACAGGACATGTCATGGCCCATATGTCCGTATTGTGAGCCAGAGACCATCCTTCCCCGATTCCGTAATAGTTCTTCGCGGAAGCCTTGCCGGTCGCAGACAGGTTGCGTATGAAGCCCAAAAGCACCTCATGCATCTCAGGAAGACCGGCAGACTCGGCGGCCCAGTAATTCTCTTCAAGATTGATGTTTGTAGTATAGTTCGAGCTCCATGGCGGTACCATATCTTCGTTCCAAAGGCCCTGAAGATTGGCCGGAACTCCTTCGGTGCGCGAAGAAGATATGAGCAGATAACGTCCATACTGGAAATACAGGGCTTCCAACTCCGGATTTGATTCTCCGTCGGCATATCTGAGAAGCTGAACATCGGTAGGGAGCTCGCGTACCTCCTTGTCTGTCTTGCCCAGATCCAGACTTACACGGTCAAAAAGCCTCTTGTAATCATCTTCATGGCGCTTGCGCAGGGCATTCCAGTCTTTATCCATAGCCAGCGCCATATTCTTCATGGCCGCTTCTTTATACTCTTTGCCCTCCTTTACCGGATCACGGTCAAAACCTGCAAAGCTGGTGGAATTCACGATACGGATCGTAGCCTCCTTCACGCCGGATATCACAAGCTTTCCCTCCTGCGCTGCAGCTCCTTCGCAGCTCACGACCGTACGGTAATGGATGCCTCTGTCGGGATCATACAGGAATCTTTCCTTGAAGTTGTGGTAGTAATTCGGATATGAGTGCCATGCCGCATAGCCGTCGCTTATGAGCATGTTTCCGGAAGCTGAAGTCTGGTGCGGAAGCTGCGAATCCAATGTGATGGATGCTTCGATCGGCGCCTCGCTGCTAAGCCGGATGACGATCACAGAGTCCGGTGCGGAAGCGATGTACTCGGCCTTGAAAAGCTTTCCGTCCTTTCTGTATGTGACCTCCGCATGGGCATCGGAAATGTCCAGAAGGCGTCGGTATTCTGTTATTTCGCCTTCCGGGTAGGTTATCTCAAGACTTCCCAAAGGCTGATAGTTTTCGCTGTAGTGACCCTGTACATGTCTCTGCAGACGGTCAGCTTCGCGGTAATCTTCACTATCCAATGCCTCTCTTACCTTCTCGAACCATGACGCCGCCTCGCCCCATGGGGTCATCGTTTCGCTGAGATAGAAATCAGGATGCTCCTCTCCCTTGTCTGGTTCTCCTGTCCATAATGTTATGTCATTCAATGATATGCGGTCCGTGACAGGGTCTCCGTAAACCATCGCTCCGATGCGGCCGTTTCCTATGGGAAGAGCCTCCTCGAAATATTCTGCCGGGGCATCGTAACGTAAGGTCAGCGGTTCCGGACATGTGCATGACGCGCCAAGCATGGCTGCACAAAATAGTGTGAATAATCGTTTCATGGCTGCATATCATTGATTACATGTTAAAGGTATGAAATTTCTTGCAGATTGATGCTCTTTTCGATAACTTTGAAGAAATTAACATGTGTGTGATTATGGATAAAAAGTATTTTACAAGCAAACTCTTTATTGTGTCGGGAATACTCTTGATCGTTTGCGGAATCATCATCTTCTGCTATCCTTTCTTTATGCCGGAATTCGATCAGCTCCTTTTTAAGATGATCTTCTGGTCTCTTGGATTTGTGTCTTTGGGTGGTGCAATCGCGTTCTTCTATGCTTTCTGTTTTTATCCTGTCTTTACAAAAGACAGCATTGTCATGCGTAATGCTGTCGTTCCTTCGCGTACACGCACTATAAAGTACAGAGACATCAATTATGCGACGGTGAACAAGCGCGAAACAGGTAAAGGATACATTATTCTCCAGCTTCATTTCGGCCTTATAGATGGCGGGAATTTCACATGTACACTTCTGACGGATGCCGGGCAGCAGGAAGAACTTCGAAATGAACTCAAATCATATGGGGTGACGGAGGCGCCTGTTTCTGATGCAGTCATAAAGAGAGTCGGAGATAAGGTATACAGAAGCAATGGAGTAGTGGCGCTTTTCGTGGGAATCATGATGTTTTGGATTGCTCTAATTGCGGTAATGGGTGTTTCCATGGGTGTGGATTTGACATTTTATCTTGTGATGGGAATAGTGATGTTTGGGTGTGTGTTAATGATTCTTTGGTACAGTAATTATGTTTGTGTTGAACATAATCGTATCATAATCAAGAATTTATTCCCTTTCCTCAATAAGGAGATCTATTTCAGTGATATTGAAAAGGCAGATATTAATGATAAATCTCTATTGACTATTACTCTTAAGAATGGCGGCAAGAAAATCAAAAGATATCTTGGCTTGTTGAATGCGAGCATGATCGAGGACCTCAAGATTCGTTTGAAAATCGAAAATTAGATAAACGGGAAAATCGTTTTTATAACTTTCATGACGCAGTATTTCACTTTTCCTGAAGTTATAGATTATGATGGAAGAGAGAGAACTTGCAATCAGATGTGCCCGAGGAGATAGTGCGGCGCAAAGGGAACTGTACCAGCAGTACGGCTCCCGCATTCTTGCGCTGTGCCGTCGCTATGCTGCAGATCCGGCCGATGCCGAGGACATGATGCAGGATGCCTTCATAAAGATTTTCAAGGTCATAGGCCGTTTCAGCTATACCCGTCCCGGCTCATTGTATTCCTGGATGGCGCGAGTGGCGATCAATGAAGCCTTTGACTCGGCAAAGAGACGCAGGAACCTTACCCGGCAGCTGATAGACGTGGATAAACTGCCGGAAGACATTCCGGAAGAATCATCCTATGACGAGCCTGCTTCGGTGCCTCCGGATGTGCTTCTGGAGATGATCGAGGCTTTGCCCGAGGGTTACAGGACGGTATTCAAGCTTTATTGCATCGACGGACTTTCTCATCGTGAGATCGCCGACCTTCTCAGGATCAAGGAAAAGAGTTCTTCCGCCAATCTCTCTCGCGCCCGTGCCCTGTTAAGCGATGCGATCCGGCAATATTGGAGGGATCAGGAGGACGGCTCGTCGCCTGAGGGATGGGCACGCATCCTCGGCAAGATGCGCAGGGCTGCGGCAAGACGCAATCTCATGCTGCTTCTCGTTTTGCTCTTGCCGGCTGCATCATTGCTGCTATGGCGTCAAAATCAACAGAATCAGGTGCCTGCAGTCGCCGATGTGCGGCTGATTGAAAAAGTCAGGCCGTCGGTGATTGTCCATGGACCGCTCGAGCGTCCGCGTCCGTTGAGGAATATCTCGTATGCGGTTCTTGGCCATGAAGGACTGGCCATGATTCCGGAAGCTGCAGAGGATGTGGCTGCCCCTGATGTATATGAAACCATGGACACCACAGCCGTGTCTCCGGTAGCAGAACGCGATGCCGTTGCGGGAGCTGGACAGTACATCGCTGACGCATTCTTTGATTTTACGGAAGACGCTCCTGAGCCGCGGCCTCGCTTTTCATTGAGCTTCCGCGCCGGCTCCGGAACAATCCGCCGATACGAAGACGTTTCATTGGAATCCATGCCATACATTGCGGCGTTGACATTCATGAATACCGTAGACCCGGGCGCTCTTCCTGAAGAGAAGGCCAACCATTCCAATGCAATTCCATGGTATCTGGCGAACTATGTCAATCCACCTGCTCCGGAAACCAGGGGGCGTGGTCCTTTGGTAAACAATTTTACCCCGGCATCGGCCAACCGATATCGCCACGACCTGCCGGTGACATTCGGAGTTTCTGCACGTATGGACCTGAATGAGCGTTTTGGAATTGAAAGCGGATTGGAATACACATACATGCATTCGGATGTCGAATCGGTAGTCGGCCAGCTTGACCAGCACCTTCATTTCATAGGGGTTCCGCTGCGTGTCGATACGCGCCTCCGCTCATGGAACGGGCTCGATCTGTATGTCGGTCTGGGAGGAAAGGTCGAGAAGTGCGTCGCAGCTTCGCTTGGCCGGGTGGAATGTGAAGAAATCCGTCTGCAATGGTCTGCAGGGGCGTTTGCCGGCCTTCAGTATGAGCTGGGACCGCGTGTGCACCTGTATTTCCAGCCGGACTTCTCCTATAGTTTCACAAAGACCGATCTGGTGACCTACCGTACTGAGAATCCATTGGTCTTCTCGCTGAATGCCGGACTGAGATTTGATCTTTGACGCAGTATTCCCACACAAAGGAAGTTATATATGTAAAGTAATATTATTAATTTGCAATATGAAACGTATATTTACTGCAATCACAATCGCGGCGTTCTCCATCATGGGAATTTCGTGCAGCAAGGAGTATGATTCTCCAGAAGACTTCGGCAAGAAGCCCATTGAGGCAGCTAAGGTGGAAATCTCTACAAGAGGAGATCTTGCAGAAAAATCCGTGACATTTTTCCGTGAGGCTGCAGTGTATAGGACGAGTGGTTTCGAAGGACAGTCTTGGCTCTGTGCATCGAGCAACGGAAAGATGGTACATGAGCTTTTCAGGCTGAGCCTTTATTTTGAGAGCATCGATGCTCTTGATGCCGGAGACATAATAGATCTGACCCGTTGCATGTTTTCTTTCGTGCTTTCAAGCGACATCAGCGCTACGACTCATGAGTACAAAGGAACCATCAGACTTGTAGACAAAGGCTCCGATTTTGCTGTCTTCCATTTCGATAAGGTCCTCGTCAAATGCTCATTCGGAGAATACCTGATCGACGGCTACCTGAACTGCCCTCTTCTTGAAGAATATGAATTATAAGAAAGATCTATGTGAATACACCAACAAATAATTGGTCAATCATTGATAGAGCACATGCCGGCTTATCCGCTTCAGGATGGGCCGGCATTTTTGACATTTGCGAATAATTCCCTATCTTTGAAATCTGAACCAAACCGTAACACTATATGAAAACCAGAATTTTAAGCTTGGCGGCGCTTGCGCTTCTCGCTGCCGTTTCGTGCAACAGCACAAAGGATACGTCTGTGCATCAGTCTATGTATGACCTGAATATGCCTATCATTCAGACCAAGTACACAGCCGATCCTGCGCCAATTGTTATCGGCGATACACTCTACCTTTATACAAGTCACGACGATGATCATGGTGAGAACTTCATCATGAAGGATTGGCTCCTGTATACTACCACAGATATGGTGAACTGGCAGGACAGAGGAGCTGTAGCCAGCCTCAGAGACTTCAAGTGGTACAGGAACAACAACGGCGCATGGGCTCAGCAGGTTGTCGAGCGCAACGGCAAGTACTACATGTACTGCCCGATCCATGGAAACGGAATCGGAGTCCTCGTGGCTGATTCTCCATATGGACCTTTTGTCGATCCTATCGGAGGTACGCTCGTATGGCAGAAGGAGCATTGGTATGACATCGACCCTACAGTATGGATCGACGATGATGGCCAGGCATACATGTACTGGGGAAACCCTAATCTCTACTATGTGAAGCTGAATGAGGATATGATCTCGTACTCGGGTGACATCGTTGAGATGCCGCATATCGAGGACTATCAGGAAGGCCCATGGTTCTATAAGAGAAACGGCCATTATTACCTCGCATTCGCTTCTACATGCTGCCCTGAGGGTATCGGTTACGCGATGAGCGACAGCCCTACAGGCCCATGGGAGTACAAGGGACATATCATGGACCATACTCACCGTGACCGCGGAAATCACCCGGGAATCATTGACTATAAGGGAAAGAGCTGGTGCTTCGGACAGAACTATGACATCTTCCGTCTCGAGGAAAGCCGTCATGCAGAGCGTCGTTCTGTGGCTCTTGCAGAAATGCATTACAATGAGGACGGAACAATCCAGGAGCTTCCTTATTTCGTAGACCTCAAAGTCGAGCAGGTTGAGTGGTTCAACCCATACAAGAAGGTTCAGGCCGAGACAATGGCATGGGGCTACGGTCTCAAGACCATTCCTAAGAACCAGTGGGGCAAGGACCGTTGGGATCAGCTCGTTACAAATGTCGATGACGGCGAGTACATCAAGCTCAGAGGTGTAGACTTCGGAAGCGGTGCAAAGTCATTCACAGTATGCGCATCCGCTCTTCTTTACGGCGGTACCATAGAGATCCGTCTTGACGATTTCGACGGCAAGCTCGTAGGAAAGGTCGACATCGGATGTACAAAGAACGAACTCACAGAATTCACAACAAAGATAAGGGGAGCGAAGGGCGTTCATGATCTCTGCCTCGTCTTCAAGGCAAGCAGATATCAGGAAAAGAATCTCTTCCAGCTCGACTGGTGGAGAATGGACCAGTAGGCTTCCCGATGTGTACTTTAACCAAAAACCAATATGACCAAGACTAATCCTAGAGAACATTCTTTGTTCTTGAAGGCGTTCCGTGCATATCTCCAGTTTGTCAACTCAGGCTTGTATTTCAAGAAGGAGCACGTGATAGGATTGGAGAATGTGCCTGTGAACGGCACGCCGACCGTAATAGTATCTAACCATCAGAATTGTCTTAATGACCCTTTGTGCGTCTGCCTTCAGCTGACAGACCGAAGGATGAACTTCCTTGCGAGGGCCAATGTGTTCAATAACCCTGTGTTCAACAAGGCTTTGCGTGCCATGGGCCTTCTCCCTGCGTATCGAATGGGATATGAAGGACTTGCCCATGTGCGTAAGAATTCCGAGACATTTGAGGACGCCGGAAAGGCCCTTATGGACGGAGAGACCGTAATGCTTTACCCTGAAGGTGGACATCAGGACAAGAGGTGGTTGGGAACATTCAAGCTGGGCTATCTCAGGATTGCCTTCAATGCAGCCGAGAAGATGGACTTCAAGGAGGATGTGATGATTCTTCCTTCATGCAACCACTACTCGAACTATTTCCATGCGAGGACAGAAATGCTCATCAAGTTCGGCAAGCCGATTTCTCTGAAGCCATATTATGAGCGTTACAAGGAGGAGCCGCGTGCTACTATGATGGAGATCAACAAGATCGTCCACGATGAGATCAAGGAAATGATGCTTCACGTTGATGATGTGGAACATTATGATCAGATCGACTGGCTCCGTGAAAACGAATATGGAAAGAAGTACGCGCGTGAGCACGGATTCAAGAAGAACTACCTGCCGTCGCGTCTGCTTTCGGACCAGAAGCTTGTGAATTCCCTTCAGAAGGCGTCTCAGGAGCATCCGGAGGAGATGGAAGGTGTCTACAAGGACGTATCTACGCTCATGGCAGGCATAAAGGAACTCAATATCAGAGACTGGCTTTTCCGTCACAATCCCGGTCTCGAGGCTGTGCTGCTGAGAGGACTCGGACTGCTTCTCCTTCTGCCTCTGTTCATAGTGTCCATCATCCCTACGGCGCTTCTTTTCATCGTTCCTGAGATCTTCCTCAAGAAGATGATCAAGGACCAGATGTTCGTCAGCACGTTCAGAGTAGCGGTAAGTGCCCTCGTGACGATCCCGATCTGCCTTTTCGTTCCGGTAATCCTTCTTTGGGTGTTTGCCGGCTTCTGGTGGGCCCTCGGCTATTTCGTGGCCTTCCCGTTCATGTTCCTTCTTGCATGGAACTACATGAGGCTTTTCATGAAGTTCCTCGGCACATGCAACTTCAGACTCAGAAAGAACCGCAAGAAGATCAAGGAACTCCGCAAGCTCCGCACAAGCATCTTCAAGCGTCTTGACGACATGCTTGACTAGCGGTTCGATTCTATAAAAAATCAGGGTGACTCGTCTGAGTCACCCTGTTCTGCATTTAGTCGATAAGGTCGTTCTTTTCGATTGTCCATCCGTCGCGGAGCTCGAGGCCGCAAGGGGAGCCGGTGAACATCTTGGCTGCCTCCTGGTCGCCCTTGAGCTGCCACTGGAGCCATGCGAGGGCCGGAATTGTGAACTCGCCGCCGTGTGGCTGGCCATATGTACCGCCATGGCCTACAGGGTAGTTGGCTGCGAATGCAGGAACCTTTGTGAGGCGGCGATAGTCATCCATTCCGTTCAGATAAGCGATGTCTTCCTCACCACCGAGGATGTAGATAACAGGGACAGTGATCTTCTGGAGCTTCTCCTTCTCAGGCATTGGCATGCCTGGTACTGCTCCTGCCGGGTTCACGAAGAGACCGCTGTTCATGATCATGAGGGTCTTGAAGCGCGGATCGGCGCTGTTGTCGAGGGTCTGGAGACCGCCGCATGACATGCCGGCTGCTGCAATCGCGTCAACATCGATGCGGCCGTAGTATGGACTTTCCTTGTCAGCGTTCTGCGCGATCGCCCAGTCTACAGACTCGAGCTGCTGGACAGACTCCGATCTTGGACCATGGTATGGACCGTCTTCCATAGGGATGTAACCTGTAGCGATCACGAGGAAGCCGTGTGATGCGATTTCGTTGAGGAACTTATAGTGCTCCCATGGAGAGTTTGTACATGCTCCGTTGCCCCAAACGAGTACCGGGAGTTTCTCTTTCTTTCCGAATGCAGAGAGGTCCTGTGGCGCAAAGACTGTATGGGCCTCAAGGTCTGGAGCTTCGAACATGAGTGCCTTGTAAGGGCCTGTTCCTCCTTCTTCTACGATCTTTGATTTTGTGGTCTCCGGAGCTACCGGGCCTGTTGCGCATGCAGTAAGCGCTGCTGCGGCAAGAATGGTCAGTAATCTAGCTTTCATATTGATTATGGGTTGTTTCCGACAAATTTAGTTAAAATCTTTGAATTTCCACTTTGGTCTGCCATTTGCTTTGTCTTGTTTTGAAAAATTAAAAACTACAAAGTATATGAAACGAATCTTGCTGACCATTATGGTCGTTGTCGCAGGGCTTTCGACGATTGCCCCCGACGCGTCTGCACAGACAGACAATCGCAATACAGGATCCGCCAAGAGACAGAGGATGATGGATCAGTGGCATAAGGACATGGCCGAGTTCAGGGCACGTTCTGCAGAAGACCGTCAGCTCCATGCATTGGCAGACTCCCTGGCATCGGTGCAGGCACGGGCCGCTCTTCGCAATCAGGACTTCGTTCTTGAAGCGGATAATGTCCAGTTCCGAAATGGAAATACGGTCTTTGTCAATTCCAGCACAAACTTCATCTCGGTAAAGGGTAACAGAGCGGTGGTGCAGATATCCCCAAGCAACTACTACTCAGGCCCTAACGGACTTGGAGGCGTAACAGTAGACGGATATGTGTCAGAACTGCAGGTCAAGACCGACAGTAAAGGCCGCATCACCTATTCCATGAATGTGACAGGCATAGGAATCAACGCTCAGGTAGAGATCTATATGTATCCGAACTCCAGCCAGGCCACAGCTACCGTCTATCCTAACTTCAATTCCAACACCGTATGGCTTCAGGGTACCATTGTGCCGTACGAGAACTCTAATGTGATCGAAGGAAACTCATTATAAACGAATTTAATGTAATAAATCATGAAGAAGATTCTATTTATCTCAGCAGCAGTGCTCCTTTTGGCGGCCTGCCATAAGGAACCTTATCCACAGGACGGTGACAACGGATATCTTGTATACACATCTCCTGGCAAGGATGTCAATTTCAAGAATTACAAGACCTTTGATATCGCGGACAGTCTCCTTATCATCGGTGAGAAAGACAAGCCGGTGTATTCTCAGACTCAAAGTGCTCTGGCATTGATCCAGGCATACAGGATCAATATGGAAAAGGCAGGTTTCATCTATACGCCTTCAAATCCGGATGCGGATCTAGGTGTCCAGCTTACATATGTCATCAAGACAGAAAGATATGTGAAGTATTATGACGATCCATACTGGTGGCTTGATTATCCTGGCTATTGGCCTTCGGGATACTGGGGCAATTGGACAGGATACTATTACCCAAGACCTGTGGTCTATACTTATACGACCAACGCGCTTCTTGCAGACATTGTGAACCTGACAGGCGAGCAGGATGCGGGCAAACCTCTCGAAGTCCTCTGGACATCATACATCGGTGGCCCTGCAAGTTCAAGCCTTCAGCTCGACATTCAGCGACTTACATCTGCGGTAGACCAGGCGTTCGTCCAGTCACCATATCTCAAGGGACCGCAAGCTACGAAATAACAACATGTTAAAAATGAAACAGATATGAAACGAATCATATGCATAATGCTGGCGGCAGCCGCTGTAGCCATTGCGGCCAGTGAAGCCAGCGCCCAGATGGGCAAGAGAGAGTACATCAATGCCGGATGGCAGTTTAATGGAACAGTCGGAAACGACTTTGTACAGAGCGCGCAGGGCTATGGAGCCTATTTCGAAGGCGGATACTATCTTACACCAATGTTCGCGATCGGAGGCTTTGCAAGCTTCAATACCAACAATGAGTATGTTCCAAGACAGACCTATACATTTGATGACAAGTCGGCATTGACTACCGATCTCGACAGGTCAGTGTACCAGGTGCCTTTCGGCTCTACAGTCAGGATCAGGTTCATGAGGGATGTCGTCCAGCCATATGTGCAGGCTAAGATCGGTACAGAATATTCCTCTCAGAGTACGTACATGTCCACATTCGTCAGCAGACAGGACAATTGGGGATTCTATATTTCTCCAGAGGTAGGAGTGACATTCTTCCCGTTTGAGAAGACCGACTTCGGTTTCCAGGTTGCGGCTTATTACAGTTATTCGACCAATAGGAACAAAAGTGTTGATATTAAAGGACTCAATAATGTCGGATTCAAGCTAGGTATAGCGTTCTAATATAAATTATTGCTACCTTTACATTCTATACCGGTATTCCCGGGCGGCCGTGCTTCTGAAGGCAGTCGCAGGAGAACGGCGGGAATGTAAAGGTTTTTTCATATGGAAAATACAGAGAAAAAGAAATATAAGACGGTAGTCGTGTCGGATATCCATCTTGGTTCGCGCTATTCAAAGGTACATGAGGTCAGCGATTTCATAGAATCGGTGGATTGCGAGAGGCTCATCCTGAACGGAGACACGATAGACGGATGGCAGCTCCAGCAGAATGATTATGAATTCTGGGGAGCAGATCAGGCCCGTTTCTTCCGCCTGGTTCTGAAGAAAATCGAGAAATACAATACAGATGTGTTTTTCCTGCGTGGAAATCATGACGATTTTCTCGATAAGATACTTCCTATGGCTATGGGCAAGCTGAACATTTTGAAGGATATGATTCTGGAGAGTGGGGGATTGAAGTTTTTCGTGACCCATGGTGATGTGTTCGATAATGTGACCTCGCATATGAAGTGGGTAGCGAAGCTCGGTTCGGTCATGTATAATGTTCTTTTGATATTCAACGCTTTGTATAATCGTCTGCGTGCCTTGTTCGGCAAGCCTTACTATTCTTTCTCGCAGGCTATCAAGAACAAGGTCAAGAAGGCGGTTGCCAATGCGTCGGATTTCGATCAGATGCTCACGGACATGGCCCGCGCCAAAGGCTGTCAAGGCGTCATTTGCGGCCATATCCATCGCCCGGAAGACCGTATGATCAATGGAGTGAGGTATCTCAATTCTGGCGATTGGGTAGAGACACTTTCCGCATTGGTGGAGGACCATGAAGGCAACTGGAGCGTGGTTTATTATCAATAAATGCTGTTTTTGACGAAAATATTACAAAAAAGTTTGCATCGTAAGAAAAAAAGTGTACCTTTGCAATCCCAATTCGGAAGGAACTCGTTAGAGACCCAAGAATGACCACGGATTGATTCGCTAGCTCAGTAGGTAGAGCACAACACTTTTAATGTTGGGGTCATGGGTTCGAGCCCCATGCGAATCACGGAATAATACTGCTTCCCTAGCTCAGTTGGTAGAGCACGACACTCTTAATGTTGGGGTCCAGGGTTCGAGCCCCTGGGGGAGCACGAAAAAAGGAGTTCATATCGAACTCCTTTTTTCGTGCTATATGCCTTAATGACTCTTCTTTATCGTATACTGCGAAAGCACGACGCCGACCGTTGAGATGGCGATACCGATCCACTGGCGCTGGTTGAGCATTTCGTGGCCGAGGAGCCATGCGATTATCGCTGCTGCGACCGGAATCAGGGCCGAGAAGATGCTGGACTTCGCTACGCCGAGGTTCTTGATGGTGCTGACCCAGAGAGAGAATGCCAGGCTCGAGCAAAGTATGGCAAGACAGATGATCGGGTACCATACGTCTCCGTCGAAGTAAATTTCCATGTCAAAGCCGTCCAGACCTTTCCACAAGAAGAGAGGGAAAAGGTACACGGCTCCGATCAGGAACTGATACATCACGATGATCTGGCTGGAGTAATTGCCTGAAAGACTTTTTGTTATGGATGCATGGCCTACCTCTGAAATGACTGCAAGCAGAAGCAGGACAACACCCCAGATGAAGTTTTCCCCGAGGGTTCCGTGAGCCATGGCTACCATCACGATGCCGACAAGAGTCAGAAGTATACCTCCGATGTTTATAAGATTTATTTTCTCCCTGAAGAAGATAATGCCCGCTCCGATGGAGAATATCGGAATTGTCGCAATGACCATCGCGCTCAAGGTAGGGGAGCCGGTAAGCTTGAGACCATATGTCTCACAGATGAAATATATGAAAGGCTCGAAGAATGCCAGGAGAAGGAACTTCGGAAGGTCCTGTCGCTGAATCCTTTTGATCCTTGCATATGCCGTATTGAACAGGAAGAGTACGACACCTGCCATCAATATCCTGACAAATACGAAATAGAATATCGGAATATTCTGGGCTATGAGCTGATCTGTCCATATATAGGACATACCCCATAATGTGATCGCAAATGTAGATGCGATATAGATCAGAATCTTGCTAGGTTGAACTTTAGGTGACATCGTTTGCTTTGTTGTTGGTTAGTTTGTTCTGTTGTTGTAATGATGCCTTATATTCTGCCGTCTTTCAAAACGACATTTCCGTCAATGAATACTGTTTCAATGACGCCGCGTAGCGTTACGCCCTCATAAGGGGTCCATCCGCATTTGCTGTACTGGTCTTCAGCCTTTACTGTGAATTCCTTGTCATAATCGAAGACTACAAGGTCTGCTTCATACCCTTTTTCGACCTTTCCTCTGTTAAGCCCATATAACTCGGCGGCTTTTTCAGAGAATGCCGACGCTATCCTGCCAAGCGGAATCTCCTCCTGATAAGCTATGGTGAGCAGTACCGGAAGACTCTGCTGTATCGACGGCAGTCCTGAAGGCGCATCTTTATATGATCCTTCTTTCTCCGACAGCAGGTGAGGCGCATGGTCTGATCCGATCGTGTCGATAAGACCTTCGGCGAGCGCATTCCTCAGAGCTTCTCTGTCTCCCGGAGTCTTTACAGCTGGATTGCATTTCACAAGACTTCCCATGCGGGAGTAGTCTTCATTGCTGAACCACAGGTAGTTGCATGATGTTTCTGCTGTGATCGATGGGTTGTTTGTCTTGGCTGCACGTGCCATCTCGATCTCTTCTTTGGTCGAAATGTGGCACAGGACGAGCTTCGTGCCATGCTTTATGGCCATCTCAAGAGCTTTGATGCTTGACTTGATACATGCCCTGCGGCTGCGGATATGCTCGTGTTCTGTAAACGGAATGTCATCTCCATATTTTTCGACAGCCGCAGCGAGGTTCGCCTTTATGGTGTCTTCGTCTTCGCAATGAACCAGAACAGGTTTTTCCTTGATGGCGAAAAGCCTGTCAAGAGAAGCCCCTTGATCCACGAGCATGTTTCCTGTCGACGAACCCATGAACACTTTCACACCAGGGATGTCTTCGGCCTTGATTCCGTTTGCCGGATCTCCTTCGCGTACCAATGTACAGATCATGTCTGTGTTGTCATTGGTGGCTCCGATATGGAAGGCGGTCTTTGTCAAGGCCCGACCTTCCGCAAGCTCCATCTTTCCTTTCAGAGCCTCCGGAGTTATGGTCGCCGGTCTTGTGTTCGGCATGTCGAATACGGTTGTGACTCCTCCGGCTACAGCAGCCTTCGACTCTGTCACCATGTCTGCCTTATGTGTCAGTCCCGGCTCGCGGAAATGCACATGCGCATCGATGCCTCCGGCCATGAGATGCTTTCCTTCAAGGTTCCATACTTCAGCATCAGGATTCTTCTGCGTCAGCATGTGTCTTTTGAAATCATAGTCTTCTCTGTCGGACCAAAGTACATCTGCAATCAGTCCGTTCTCGATGATGACTGTTCCAACCGCTTCCTTCTCGGCTGTAACTATAGTTGCTTTGTCAAGAATGATCATATCTATGCCTTTCTAGGTCTTATCTTTCTCATTTTCAGCTTCATTACGCCCCAGAACGCCTCTCCGAAGATGCCGCTGCTCATCTTTGATGTGCCTTCCTTGCGGTCCACGAAGATGATCGGAACCTCCTGGATCTTGAAGCCGAGCTTGTATGTCGAGTACTTCATCTCTATCTGGAATCCATATCCCTTCATCTTCACCTTGTCGAGATCTATGGTCTCCAATACTCTGCGCCTGTAGCATTTGAAGCCGGCAGTTGTGTCATACACCTTCATTCCGAGTACTGTACGCACATAAACTGATGCGTAATAGGACATTATGACTCTTCCAATAGGCCAGTTGATCACGCTGATTCCGTTGCAGTAACGTGAGCCGATTGCAAGGTCAGCACCATCCTTCGCGCAAGCTTCATAAAGTCTCGGAAGGTCTTCAGGATTGTGTGAAAAGTCAGCGTCCATCTCGAAGATGTAGTCGTATTTCTGCTCTACAGACCATTTGAAGCCGGTTATGTACGCTGTTCCCAGACCGAGCTTTCCCTTGCGCTCGATCATGAAGAGCCTTTCAGGGAACTCTTCCTGAAGCCTCTTGACAATCGCTGCAGTGCCGTCAGGCGAACCGTCCTCGATGACGAGTATGTGGAATTCTCCATCGAGAGCGAATACCGCTCTGATGATGTTCTCTATGTTTTCCTTTTCGTTGTATGTAGGAATTATTACTATTTTTTTGTCCATGGCTATTTGTTATCAATGGTCTTCAACATTTCTGCTACTGCAGCTTCAAGCTGCTTGTCCTCTCCGCGGAGTACGGAAGCCGGATCGTTGTATACGAGGATGTCCGGCTCGATCTGCATGTTTTCGAGGTATCTGCCTTCCTTTACAGCGAGTGCTGCAACCTGAGGGATACCGAAGACTATGCTCTGGTCGATCTGATTCTCCCACCATACCGCCGTCATTGTTCCAGGTACCGGAGCTCCGATGAGCTTTCCGATGCCAAGAGTCTTGTAAACATATGGGAATCCGCATGCATCGGAGTAGTTGTCCTCGCCGATGAGCACGCATGAAGGCTTAGTCCATTTGTTGTATGGCTCTGTGCCGATATACTGTCCTCTCGGCTCGAATCTGATGTATTCCTTACCGTCAAGAAGAGTCGCAAGGTCATCGTGGAGCCATCCTCCTCCGTTGTGACGTGTGTCGACGATGATCGCTTCGCATGCACGGTATTTACCTAACATGTCAGAGAATACTGTTCTGAAGCTCTCGGAATCCATACCTTCTACGTGTACATATCCGATTCTTCCTCCGGAAAGCTTTTCTACCATCTCCTCGCGCTGTCTTACCCATCTTTTGTAAAGGTTCACCTGATCAGTGAAAGCCGGTTCTACATACATATCCACAGGCTTTTTGCCGCCCTTCTTTACGCTGATGAGAATCTTTTTGCCTCCCTTCATCCTGAGAAGTTCATGCCAGTTGCTTCCGGCCTTTATCTCGACTCCGTTGATCGCCGTGATGATGTCTCCTTCCTTGATCTCAGGATCGGCTACATAGAGCGTTCCTCCCTTGATTATCTCTTTTATCTTCAAACCGTCACCCTCGTATTCATTGTCGTAGAATGCGCCGAGAGTGCCCATGTTGAAGCCCGAACGATACTGGTATCTTGCGCCGGTGTGCGAGCCGTTCAGCTCACCGAGCATTTCCGAGAGCATCTCCTGGAAATCGAAGTTGTTGTTGATGTGCGGCAGGAACTTTCTGTATGTATCGCGATAATATGCCCAGTCAATTCCGTGAATGTCAGATACATAGAACTTCTCGTTCACCTGCTTCCATACATGGTCGAAGATGTATTCTCTTTCTCCTGCAGGCTTGTATTCGAATTCTCCGCTGAAAGAAATGTTCTCCCTCGAGCCGTTGGCTGTCGATATCTTTGAAATGCCGCTTCCGGAAAGAAGGTACATGTACTTATCGTCTGCAGTAGGGTAGATCGAGCCGCTGACGCCTTTTGACACGACCTTGATGCTGTTGTCTTCAAGGTTGAGCATACACAGGTCGGTACCTTTTTCCAGACGTACCATATAATAAAGCTTCTTTCCGTCCTGAGTGAGGTAGTGGTCTCCGAGTCTTCCTGAGTATCGGGTCAGCTTCACGATCCTATCCTTCCTGTTGTCAAGATCAATGACGAGTTCCGCAGTCTTCTTCTCTGCCTTTACGCTGTCCTTCTTCTCCTTCTTTTCCTCCCTAGCGGTCTTCATCATGTCTGCGATCTCTCTGTCTTCCTTGTCGCGCATGAATTCGGTATACCTCTTTCCGTCGAAGAACATTATATATATGTCTTTCTCTGCGCCCCAGCTTCCATGGCTGCGGTATCCGGCCTTGTCAGAGGTCCATGTCATCGCCTTTCCGCCGAGGGCCCATCTGAATCCGCCGTCGCTGTATCCGCTTTCGGTCAGGTCTGTGATGTCGCCATTCTCGACATCGATCAGCGCTACATTCTCATTGTTCCAGCCTCCGTCTGCCTGATAGTTGCAGAGGATGTATCTGCTGTCAGGGCTCCACGCGAAGCTCTGGTCTCCGTCTGAGTATGAATAATTGACATTCTTGTCGAGGACAATCTTCTCCTTTCCGCTCTTTATGTCCATAACGGCAATCGCGGTCCTGTCCTTCAGGTATGCGATCTTTTCTCCGTCAGGCGACACCTGCGGCTGGAAGCATGTTTCGCCAGGCTTTGTCACGAGCTTCTCTTCCATCTTGACCGCGTATGTGAAGAATTTGTCGTCCTTGTCGGTCAAAGATGTCTCCCAGATGCCCCAGTGGCCGTTTCTTTCTGCAGCATAGTAGAGCGTCTTTCCGTCCTTCGAGAACCATACGCTTCTTTCCTGCTGAGGTGTGTTTGTGATTCTTTTTGTAGTCCTGTGGTCGACAGAAGTCACGAAGACGTCGCCTCTGAGTACAAGAGCGACTTCCTTTCCATTCGGCGATACTGCCATGTCGGTAGCTCCTGATGTCATCGTGCGCTCGACCACATTCTTCTCGATCTGGTCGGTCAGGATCTCGATCTTCACCTTTGCGGGCTCTGATCCAGGCTTGAGTGTGTAAAGTTCACCGTCATATGAATAGCAGAGTACTCCGTTGCGTGAGACAGTCAGGTGTCTTACCGGATTGCCTTTATAGAATGTTATCTGCTTCGGAGCGGTCTTGTCCACGAGCGATTCTATCTTGTATACGTTTGATGTTCCGTCCTGCTCGCTGAGATAATAAAGTGTGTTGTTGCCATGAAGCACCGGATTCCTGTCCTCGCCTTTGAATGATGTGAGCTTGGTGAATGTTCCGTCAGCATTTATGCTGAGCTTGTCTGACGGGTCTTCAGAAGGTACATACATCCATATGTCGCGTGTCACGGAAGAAGTGTGATGCTTTCTCCATGGATCTTCGTATCCCTTATAATCTTCATAAAGTACGGTGTTGTCTGTCCTGACGCTCATGCTTCCGATCTGGAGTGAGGTCACATGTTCCGGCCTTCCGCCTTCAGGTCCGACCTGGTAGAGCTGCGATCCTCCGGGGAAATCTCCGTAATTCACGTCCTGCTGGATCGCGGCACTGAAGATCACGCTGCCGTCCGGCATTACGGCCACGGGTGTCTCGTTTCCTGTATGGCTGGTAAGTCTTGCCGGAGTACCTCCCTTGGCACTTACCCTGTATATGTCCTTGCTTCCTTCCCTGTAAGAGCTGAAAATGATGCTTTCTCCGTCTTCTGTCCAAAGCGGATTGGAATCATATGCGGAGTTTGTCGTGATCTGTCGGGCTCTTCCACCCTCACTGTCTACAATATAAATGTCTCCTTTGTATGTAAAGGCTATTTCTTTTCCATCAGGGGAGATCGCGTTTCTTCTGAGCCACAGAGGAGAATCCTGGGCTGACATCGATGTTGCAAGCATCAGAAACGCTGATAGGGTAAGCAATGATTTCTTCATGTTATTATATATAGGTAAACATGCAAATATACGAAAAATGTGGTATGCTCCGACATCGCGATGACAATTATGACCTAATATTTTTCGTCCAGAATAAGGTTTTGCGGACTTTTAGGATTTTAACAAAATTGTAACAATAGTGTATCGTCTTGATGTTTAGTTATTTAGCTGTTAAGATGGGTGATTTTGCTGTTTTTTAATGAAAAATAAATTTGGAAGTAATGAAAAAAGTCGTACCTTTGCACTCCCGTTTGAGAAACGGACATTAAGAAGTTCATTGAAAAGACTGTTTTACTGTACAAGAAGCAAGTACCGAGAAAAATACAATTTATCGAGAAGCGTTAATTTCTTTGGAAATTATAAGTGTCAGGACAAGCTGAGAAATATATAAATTATTATACAATGAAGAGTTTGAT
>JAFYME010000010.1 GCA_017556765.1 Bacteroidales bacterium | reverse complement strand
CCAGCGTCCTGTAGGTGGTCACGCTCTCTTCGTAGACGCAGACCGCGTTCTTGACCAGATCCCTAAGAAGGAGTTCCCTGCACAGACTCTCGCCATCGAGCTCTACATCGAGGCCGGTGTACGTGGCTGCGAGATCGGTTACATCCTCGCTGACCGTGATCCTGTGACTCGTGAGAACCGTTTCGGAGGTCTCGACCTTCTCCGTCTTTGCATCGCACGCCGTGTTTATACAAACAACCACATGGACGTGATCGCAGCGGCTCTCAAGAACGTTTACGACCGTCGTCATGAGATCACACGCGGTGTGAAGATCGTATGGGAGACAGAGCTCATGCGCCACTTCACAGTGAAGCTCGAGAGACTCTAGTCTGACAATTCATGCAATATGAAAGGCCGATGTACCAGTTTGAGTACATCGGCCTTTTCGTATGTTTGATATACGGTTAGAATGTGATGTTTACACCGACTGAGAATGTGCGGAGAACAGGATACTTCTCACGGTAGTCCATACCGAATGAAGAATAACCAGAGTAGTTGAGCTCCGGATCAAGTCCCGAGTACTTTGTGATGCAGAGGAGGTTCTCTCCTGAGAGATATACTCTTGCCTTCTCGAGGTATTTCACGTTCTTTGTGTTGAATGTATAACCCAATGTGAGGTTGTCGAGCTTCACATAGTCACCGTCCTCAAGATAGTAGCTTACCGCAACCGCTTCCTGTCTTCTGGAAAGAGTTGTTCCGTATACTGGCTGAGTAGCTGACTTGTAAAGGTTCAGACCAGTGTTGAGGTTTTCGTGGAACATTCTCTGGCTGTTGAATATCTCATGTCCGAACTGGCCGCTGAATGACATTGTAAGGTCAACGCCGTAGAAGCGGAGGGTGTTGCTCCATCCCATTGTCAGCTTAGGAAGAGCCGAACCGCAATACTGACGGAATCTTGAGTCATAGCTGCGCATGCCGGAATCAAATGGCACTGCCTCTCCGGTCTCCGGGTCTTCTATGAGCCATGTTCCCTTTCTGGAGCCCTCGGAAACGACACCTACTGACTTGAGCATGTAGAAGCTGCCGATAGCATCGCCGAGGTATGTCCTCTGGGTAACCATCGAAACAGGATCCTCTGTACAGCCGCCGTCGAGGTAGTCCTCAGTCTCATAGAGGTCGTTTGACATGCTGAGGAGCTTGTTCCTGTTGTGCGCCAGTGTGAGAGTTGAGTTCCACTCGAAGTCCTTTGTCTGTACTGGTGTACCGCCGATGAGAACCTCGATACCCTGGTTGCTCATGCTGCCTGCGTTGGCTATAAGATTATAGAGTGTCGGCGAAGCTGCCACCGAGTATCCCCAGAGCATGCCCGAAGTCACCTTATCATAAAGGTCGATGTTTGCATAGAGACGGTTTCCGAAGAATCCGAGGTCGAGGCCTATGTTCACTTCCTTAGAAGTCTCCCAATGAAGATCCTGATTAGCCTCATATGTCGCGTAAGCTTCTGACAAAAGATCAGGCATAATGCCGGCCATACCCCATCCTGCACGAAGCTTCATGTTTGACAGCCAATCCTTTGCACCGTTCATGAATTCTTCGTTGGATATAGTCCAGCCTGCCGATACGCCAGGGAAATTTCCCCATTTGTGATTTTCTCCGAACATGGAATCATTGTCACGTCGTAACGAGACCATCACGTTGTAGCGGTCTGCATAACCGTAAGAGATATGTCCGAAGAAGCCGGCGAGTCGTCTGGAATTCTTCCACGAGCCCATTCCAGCCTTTCCGTCCTTGAGGAAAGTACCGTTTGCGAGATTGTTGTAGAGATATGCGTTTGTAGAGAACTCAGAGTTGCTTGCGTTGAAGCCGGAGCTTACGTTGCTGATTCTGCTGTAGCCGGCAAGAGCTGCAACATGGTGCTTGCCGAAAGTGTTCTCATATCTGGATGTGATCTCGAGTTCGTTTTCCTTGAAGTCTCTCTGGCTCTTGCTTGCGCTGCCGTTGATGCCGCCCCAGCGGTTCGACTGGTGCTTTTCGGTGTTGTAAGACTCGCCTACACCGTTGTTTGTACGGCTTGAGAGCATGAGGTTTGTCTTCCATCCCTTGACAGGCTCGAGAGTGATGTTACCGATGATACGTGTCGACTCGTACCTGTTCTGTCCGAAATGCTCGTTGCCGGTGATGTAAGGAAGCGGGTTGTAGTAGTAGAGAGGAGTTGACTGCTCGAAGTAGTCACCGTCTTCAGTATATACAGGAGAGGTTGGGTTACGTGTAACCGCCTGATGGTAAATGTGTTCCGACTCCTGATTGTCGCTCTCAGAGATCGACTTCAGCATGTTGAGCCTAACCTTGAGTATATCATTGAAGAGATACTGCGAGATGTCCATCTGAGCACGGAGGTCGTTTGCGAAAGAACCCTTGATCACACCCTCGTTCTGACGGTATGATACGTTAGCCGAATAGGTCATGCTCTCTGTGCCGCCTTCAAGGGATATATTGTGGTTCTGAACCCAGCCTGTACGAGACACAAGTCCCAGCCAGTCTGTATCCTCGCCGAGATCAGGAAAAGCAGTGTATTCGGACATCTCCTCTCCGAGGCTGCGCATGTAAGCTGCATCCATGAAGTCTGCGGTCTTAGCGAAATCAGAGATCGCTCCGTAGCCTGAGTATGAAACGTTGTATCTCTCGCCCCGCTTGCCGGACTTGGTTGTGATGAGGATCACACCGGAAGCGCCACGTGTACCGTAGATAGCGGCTGCAGACGCGTCCTTGAGGACAGAGATCTCGGCGATGTTCTCAGGAGATACGGTATTGAGTGAGCCTTCTACGCCATCAATAAGTATAAGCGGAGTGAAACCTCCCAGGAGGGATGTCACACCACGGAGCATGATGGTTGAATACTCTGAAGGGTTACCTGTACCCTTTGCGATGTCAAGACCTGCAACCTTACCCTTGATGAGCTGTGCCGCGTCACCTATGTTACCTGTAAGGAAGTCGTCTGATTTCACGCTTGCGACAGCCGAATTGATGACATCTTCGGGAATATCCAGTCCCAGAACTTCTGTCTGTGCATTTGCCCTTCCCGGTACCAGGCACATGGCAAGCGCCATGGTAAGGAGAACGGCTTGAAATTTCGATAGTTTAATCATTTATGTATTATTTTGATGCTTTGCTTTTTACGAAATATTCGTTGAAGACGATACCGAAGACGATCAGGGCGAGACCTATCATTGTCGTAGGCACGATCTTCTCTCCAAGTACGATGGAGATAAGGAAGAGCGACATGAACGGTGAGAGATAGGTGAGCTGGTTGATCAGGGCCGGATTGTCGGTCTTTCTCATCGCCATTCCGAAGAATATGAACGGAATACCCATCTCAAACGCTCCTACATACGATCCCCAGAGCAGGCCGGGAACGGTGTTGAGGTCAACTCCGACGAAGAAAGAGCCTATGGTCATGTAGATGCTTCCGAAAAGGAAGGTCATGAAGAAGGCGAGGCTTGCGTCAAATCTTTCCTTGTTCTTGTTGTTCACGACCCAGTATGAAGCCCAGAGGAAGGCGCTCAAGGCGGCAAGCAAAAGTCCGCTCAGCGGAAGCTTTGCTCCCAATGCCTGGCCGCCTCCCAATGAGATCATGGCCACACCTCCAAGGGAGATCGCCATGCCTATATATTTCTTGGGCTGGATAGGCTGCTTCGTGAATATGGCCAGCAGTACCACAAGCACGATAGGCCATGCATAGTTGATAGGCTGGGCTACCTGGGCCGGAAGCAGGTCATATGACTTGAAAAGGACCAGATAGTATGCTACGGGGTTCAGAAGGCCCAGAAGGGCAAAATAGCCCCATTCCTTGCCTGTGAGGCCCTTGAGAAGGCTCCATTTCTTCTGAATCGTCATGAGGATGGCGAAAATCAGAAGCGATGTCACACATGACACCAGCACGAGTTCGAAATGGCTAATATGTTCGAGCGATTTCTTGAACGCTGTCGCTACGGTCGACCAGCTGAGCACTGCTATGCAGGCGTATAATATTGCTTTGTTTGTCTGTTTCATCGTAATGCCTCCACTTCTTCTGTCGTTAACGGAATCTTCTTTCCAAGCCTGCGGGCTCCTGTTTCGGTAATGAGATAGTCTTCTTCGTTTCTCAGACCGCTGAAGTCCTTGTATGTCTCGACCTTATCGTAATTGATGAAATCCTTGAAGCGGCCTTCTGATCTCCACAGGTCGATGAGTTCAGGAATGAAATAGATTCCAGGCTCGATCGTGAGGACGAATCCAGGCTCCAGAGGGCGTGCAAGACGGAGCGACTTGCGTCCGAACTGAGTGCTCTTAGGCTGTCCGTCATATCCGACCCATACCTCTCCGAGGTTTTCCATGTCATGGACGTCAAGTCCCATCATATGTCCAAGTCCGCAAGGGAAGAACATCGCATGGGCTCCGGCTGCAACGGCCTCTGCAGGGTCTCCCTTCATGATTCCGAGGCCCTTCAGGCCTTCGCAGATCACTCTGCATGAAAGGTCATATACATCGCTGAAACGCACTCCAGGCTTCAGGGCCTGCACTGCCGCGAGGTGTGATGCAACCTGTATGTCGTAGATTTCCTTCTGCCTTGAAGAGAATGTCTTTCCGGCACAGATTGTAGAAGACATGTCTCCGCAATATCCCATGGCGGTTTCCGCACCTGCGTCTATGAGGACCATGTCTCCCTCCTTGATGGTGTTTCCATGGTAATGGTTGTGGAGGGTCTGTCCGTTGACTGTGGCGATGGTAGGGAATGAAACGAAGCATCCGTTTGCCTGAGCTACGGCTTCAAGAGCTGCTGCCACTTCGTATTCCTTCATTCCTACGCGTGCAGTCTTGATGGCTGCGATATGCATGTCTGCAGTCACGTCACATGCACGCTCAAGCTCGACGATCTCCTCCGCGGTCTTGTAGTTCCTCAGGTTCACCACTCCTTTGATGAATGGAATTGAGGCTTCGGTCACCTTGCCGATCAGGGAGTGTATCACGGTATGCTCAGCCCTGTAGACAGGAAGATGATGGATGGTCTGTCCCTTTGCCATGGCCTTCTCGATATAATCCTTGAGGCTGTTCAAAGGCTGGGTCTCCACGATGCCGACGCTGAAGGCTTTCTCCTTCAATGTAGGCTGTGTTCCCATCCATACTATGTCGTCGATAGTGAGCTCGTTGCCGAAGATGATTTCCTTGTCGTTGTCGATGTCGATCACGGCGGCCAGTCCGGCATAATCAAGGCCGAAGAAATACAGGAAAGTCGAATCCTGACGGAAACGGTAGGTGTTGTCGGCATAGTTCATTCCGACTTCCTCGTTGCCAAGGAAGAGGAGAACACCGCTTCCGACGCTTTTTTTCAAGGCCTCGCGTCTGTCTTTATAGGTCTCTTTTGAAAACATTTCCGATCTGTCTAAATCAAAGACCCTTACCTTGTCTTTGATTATAAATCATTAAAGGTAAGAGTCTTGCCTTAATAAAAACACTATGAAAAAAATTATCTTACTTCCCACTCGAAGAGACCTGCCGAGTTGTCGTCTGGCTGACGAACCTCAAGCTTCACCTTCTTTGTGGTAACAGGATCGAAGTTCACTGTGTTTGCAGCACCCTTTACGGTTTCATACTTGTCAGGGTTCTGTACTTCCTGCCACTCACCGGCTTCGTCCATGTAGTAGATCTTCCACCACTTTGGAACGCGGCAACCGCCCCATGGGCCGTCGTCAAACCAGTAAACTGTTGAGCTCTTGATAGTTGCAGGCTCTGGGAACTCGTATGTCATCCACTCTGTTGTTGCCTGTGCAGGCCACCAGTGGTAGTAAGGCATTGATCTGTCGAACTCATCCTTCGGTACGAGGCGGTCAGCGATAGACTTGAGTGATGAAGTCTTTGTAGAAGCGTCGAGCTTGCTGACAGATGCGAGTGTTGCAGGCATTGTAGGGCGTGTAGCTGTAAGCTCCTGTGGAAGCCATACTGCCATTGAACCGCTGCCTCTGTGGCACCATGCATAGTAAGGGATGAGAGTTAGCTTCACGTCCTCGGCAACGAGACGGCCGTTGTCGTCATAGTTGAGTACCTGAGCGTCTGTTGTGAGCTGGTTGAGACCGTAAAGAAGGTCTGGGCGCTCTACAACCTCGAACTTAGGCTCGCGGTTCATGAGGATAGAGAGAACGTCGAAGTCGTTGTCCGGCCACTCTGCGCAGTAAACGATAGGACCACGCTCTACAGAGATGCGTCCGCGGTCTGCCTCTACCTTGTAGTTGGCCTTCACTGTACGTGGCTCCATGTCGAAGTGAACGCGTACAACGTCACCCTTCTTCCATGTGCGGTTGATGCAGAAGTAACCGTTCTGGAGCTCGCTCTCAACCTTCTCGCCGTTTACGGTGATGCTGTAGCCGAGACGCTTTCCGTCAGTGTACTCGTAAAGATTGCTAGGAACAACCTGACCGCGTACCCAACCTGGGATACGGACCTTCATTGTCCATGCTTTAGCCTTGTTGTTGTCGACAGTGATGGCGATGTCACCGTTCCATGGATATCTTGTCTCCTGTGAGAGCTGAACCTTCTTTCCGTTTACAGTAAGGTTGGAAGTATTTGACATGAAGAGGTTTACGTAAACGTCAGAACCCTTTGTAGCATATACATAACCTGGGAGTGAAGGGATGAAGCGGCAGATGTTTGAAGGGCAGCATGCGCAGCCGAACCAAGGCTGACGCTGGTGCTGGCCGATGCTCTCGAGAGGGTTAGGATAGAAGAATCCGCCACCGTCGAGTGATACACCTGAGATAAGACCGTTGTAGAGAGTACGCTCGAGAACATCGTAGTACTTGCTTTCTCCGTGGAGGAGGAAGAGACGATGGTTCACGTAAACGTTTCCGATGGCTGCGCAAGTCTCGCAGTATGCTGACATGTTAGGAAGCTCGTAGTTCTCACCGAAAGCCTCACCGTTGCTTGTAGCTCCGATACCACCTGTGATGTAGAGCTTCTTTGTAACGATGTTGTCCCAGATGGCGTCGATAGCGTCGATGTAGCCCTGGTCTCCTGTAAGAGCGGCAACGTCAGCCATACCTGCGTACATGTAAGCTGCACGTACTGCGTGTCCTACAGCCTCATCCTGCTCGAGAACCGGCTTGTGAGCCTGGCTGTACTCGTCTGTACGTGTTGTGTAGCCACGCTTGTCAAGGAAGAACTTGGCCTGGTCGAGGTACTTCTTCTCTCCTGTAACAAGGTAAAGCTTAGCAAGAGCCATCTCAGCGATCTGGTGGCCCGGTACGCGTACTACCTGGTCTGCGCCGTCACCGATCTCGCGGCATACGCAGTCAGCGTAAGCGATGGCGATGTCAAGGAAGTTGCGCTTTCCTGTAGCCTGGTAGTGTGCGATTGCACCCTCTACCATGTGACCGAGGTTGTAGAACTCATGGCTGAGGTCCTCTACAAGCTCCCAACGCTCTGTACCAGCCCACTCGTGCGGATGCTTAGGGTTCATTGTACGGCTTGTGTAGAGGTATCCGTCAGGCTCCTGAGCTGCCTTCACGATAACGAGAACGCTGTCGATGTAAGCCTCAAGCTTCTTGTCCGGATAAGTCTGGAGAAGGTAGCTTGCACCCTCGATAGTCTTGTAAACGTCAGTGTCGTCGAATGCAAGACCGCCTACCTCATAAGAGTCGCTTGGGTTGGCTGCCTTTACGAAGTTCTCGTAACGACCTGTCTCCTCACACTTGCTGAAAGCGAGCGGAATTGTTGTCTCACGGCTTGCCTGGAGGCGCTGGCCCCAGAATGCATCAGTAACCTTTACTGATGTAAATGGCACAGGGTCAATAGGATAACCATGTGACTGCTGCTTCTTATCCTGTGCAAAGCCAGTTACGGCGATCACAGCAAGAAGAGATGTAGCAATAAATCTTTTCATTTGTCTGTTGTGTTAGTTATTATGATAGTAAAAAATTATTTCCTGTACGGGATGTATTCGTCCCAGAACTTGAGTGAGTTGAGGTAGCCGGTGAATGGCCATTCGTGCTCTGCATTGCGTCCCAGGAGCACGAACTGTGACGGCTTGACCATGATCTGGATGTCCTTCTCGCTTACAAGCATGTCGTTGATCCATACCTGCTCGATACGGCCGTCGAAACATACATAGATGTGCTGCCATTTTCCTGCGAGGTTCTTCACGTCCTCCCATCCTGCATCCTCATACCATGCGTAGTGGTTCATCACGCCGCAGCGAGGCTCTGTTCCGTTCACGAACATGATCTTCTCGAGCTCGTCGTGGCTGCTTGTGAAGTCTGCAACACACTCATTCAGAGCGATTTCCTCGTTGAGGATCCATGCCTCGAGAGTGTATGGAGCATTGTCGCGTACTGTAGCCGGCATAGCGAAATCCGACTGGAATACCTGCTCTCCTGTGAAGTGGATACCGAGCTTGCCCTCGATTTCCTTGACGATTGCAGGCTCACCGCGATGCGATACTGGCTCGAAGTTTCCGCCGAGGGTTCCGCGGTTCTCGAATCCCCAGTAGAGGGTGTCTCCGGCCTCGAATTCCTCAGCCTCGATGTCCACGAGAAGTCCCTTCTTGTTCCAGTCTGCCACAGGCATGCGTACGATGTCTGTCCTGAGGTCATATTCTGTCTCGAACTTGTCCTGCTTCCAGTTGTAGTAGCGGAGGTTTGTCACGATGAGATTCTCAGCGCCGCTGCTGATTGTGATCTTGCCTTCTGCAAGGGCCGGATCATATGCTGTCCACTCTCCGTTTCTGTAAGTCATAGCGCTGAGAGTGTGCTCCTTGGATGGAGAAATGAGCTTGTTTTCGTATGAAAGGACGGTGTTAGGGGCGAGGATGATGGCGTCGCGTCCTGCGAAGCGTCCTGTGCTTACATGGCCCTTCTCGATCTTGAATGAGCCTCCGAGCATACCTTCGTTGTTCTTCCACTCGCGTCCGTTCCAGTCGGCTGCAGTAAGGCCGAGCCACTGCTGTGGATTTGCCTCCTCTATGCCGCCGTAAACCTTTATGTTCCAGATCGCTCCGTTGAAGCCGTTCTTCTGTCCGCCGGTTGTGGTTATGCGGATATAACGTGCCTTTGCATTGCCGAAATCGACCATAGGGCTGCCTGCAAGGCGGTTGTCGCGCTTGTCAGCGAAGATCTCCCAGTTCTTTCCGTCCTTCGAAGTCTCGATGAGGTACTGATAGAACTGTGTTCCGTATTCGAACTGTGTCCAGATGGTCTGGATCTTCTGAGCCTTTCCCAGGTCGAGCTCGATCCACTCCTGTCCCATTCCGCGTGGTCTCCAGAGTGTTCCGTTGTTGTCGTCTACGGCAAATTCAGGCTTGAAGAAGTCGTCATAGTATGAAGATACGCGTACCTTGCACTGGTAAGCGAGGTTTTCGCTCTTTACGACAGAAGGAGCAAGGAGGCCGATGCCTTCGTGGGTCGGAACGATCTTCTTGATGCTTCCGTCCTCAGCAAACTCCATCTTGTCGATGCAGAGCTGACGGTGGAATCCGCGGTTTGAGTGCGGATTGTCGTGACGGTGGTATACTATATAATAGTCGTCGCCGTCCTGAAGGATACTGTGGTGTCCCGGGCCGTCTACAGTACGGTCTGCATTGGTCTCGAGGATTGTGCCGCGGTATGTATATGGGCCGAGCGGCTTGTCTGAAGTCGCATACTGCACATGGTATGTATGGTCATGGCAGCTGTCAGACGAATACATGAAGTAGTATGTGCCGTTTCTCTTGATCACGAAAGGAGCCTCGAAGAAGTCTGTGACCTCTGTGTTAGGAATGAGGCGGGTCTCGGAGAATGACTTCATGTCCGGATTGAGCTTTCCTGAACCGCAGCCGAAGCCTTCGTAGATGCCCCATGTTCCCCAATACATGTATACGGAGCCGTCATCGTCCACGAATGTCTGTCCGTCGAGGGTGATCGCATTGAATACGAAGCGGTCCTCGATCATCACCGCGTCACTCTCGCCGAGGAGGTTTGTCCATGGTCCGCGCGGAGTCTCGCTGACACCGCCGTGGATTGTACATGGCTGGCAGTAATAGAAATAATATTTGCCGTCTGTGTGCTGCATGCAGTCCGGAGCCCAGATCCAGTGGGTGTCAGGCCAGTTCATAGGCATGAGCGTCCAGTTCATGAAGTCCTTGCTGACCCATACCTGCGCAGGACCGAATCCTGCACCGCTGCCGTCTGTCGTAGCATACATGTAGAATGTGTCCCCGAACTTCTTTACGGTCGGGTCGGCGAAATAGCCGGGAATAACCGGATTGGCCGCACCCGGTGCGTCATGGCGCATCGTCTGTGCGAGAGCCGAACCTGACGTCAAGGCCAGGCAGGCTGCAATTGTCAAAAGGGTTTTTCTCATTATTGGTTGTGTATCAGTTAGTTAGTCAAGTCTTGCCGCGAATCCTCCGCCTGAAGCCATATGGATCTTGACGACGTCGCCTTTCTTTACTGTCTTCTTCTCCACGCGGTAGTCCTCGCCCTGCTTGTCGGCGTTCACTCCATCAACGAAGAATGTAGCCTCGTATGTCTTTCCTTCAGGAAGGAAGTCGAAGCTGAGCTCGATATCACGTGCATCCCAGTTTGTCATACCGCCGACATACCACTTTCCGTCCTTCTCCCTTGCGCTGACGATGTATTCGCCGATCTTTCCTGCCGGAATCACTGTCTTGTCGATGTCGTTAGGGATCGAAACGATGAATTCCACGCATTCTTCCTCGCCCTTGTAGTTTGTAGGGGCGTCGCAGAGCATTGTCAGAGGAGAATCATGGACTATGTATGTCGCAAGCTGGTGGCAGCGTGTTCCCATGCTCATAGGATTGTTGTAGATCGCCTGGAAATCTGCTTTCGCTGCATTTGTCATGGCTCCCGGAGTATAGTCCACAGGGCCGCTGGCCATTCTGATGAACGGGAATGTAACGTCGTACAGAGGCATGTCTGTGCCAGGAACGGCCCACTTGACTTCCTCCATTCCGAACACGCCTTCGAAGTTGATGACGTTCGGATATGTACGGTTCAGGCCGGTAGGCTTGTAGAATCCGTGGTAGTCGAGGGTCATCTTGTATTCCGCACATTTTTCAGCGATGCGGTATGCCATCTCTACGGCTGTCTGGTCGTCACGGTCAAGGAAGTCGACCTTGAATCCTACCACTCCCATGCTGCTGTACTTCCTGCAGGCCTCTTCGAGCTGGTCGTCAAGCACATTGAACACGGTCCAGAGGATGATGTTCACGTTGCGGTCCTTTCCGTATGCGATAAGTTCCTCAAGATCAAGCTCAGGGATTACAGTGAGCATGTCTCCGCCCTTAGGATCGTACCATCCTTCGTCGAGAACTATGTATTCTATGCCGTTTTTCGACGCGAAGTCGATGTAATGCCTGTATGTGTCCATGTTGATGCCGGCAACGAAGTCGACTCCGCTGAGTCCCCAGTCGTTCCACCAGTCCCATGCTACCTTTCCGCCCTTGATCCACGATGTGTCCTCGATGCGGCTTGGCGATGCGAGGGCATAGACGAGGTTGTTTGTCGGGAGCTGCGTGTCGCATGATGTGATTGCGAGAACGCGCCATGGGTAGTTGCGGGGACCTGTTGTCTTTGCAATGAAGTCTTCTGCTTCAGTCACATACTTCTGCATTCTCCAAGGGTAATGGTCGTATGTCTTGGGATATGGGGCGAATACGCCCTTGAGGCCTTTCTTTTCCTTGTCGACGGAAAGGAACATGCCCGGATATGCCTCCAGGTCGCTTTCCATCACTGTGACCTTCACGTTGCCGCAGTCTACGGCGGCAGGAAGGAAGGCGAGGATGTCCTTGGCCTGAGAGAGCCTGCAGTTGTCGTAGAGGTTCTGGAATGCCATGGCCATAGGCTTCTGCTCATTGGTCGAGTACGGCAGCCATGCAAGGTTGTCCTTGCCGAAATTCACTTCGGCGGTCTCCGAGAGCACTACGGTCTCGCCATTGAGTGTCGTCGAGAATCTGTATGCCACGCCATCGTTGTATGCACGGAATGTCACGTTGAAGCCTCCCTTCATCTTCAGGACGATCTCGTTCGCTTCAGCGGTGAATTCCTTCTGGCGGTAGAGCGGCGCGGATATGTTTTCAGCGACGCGGTTCTTCTTTGCGGAGGTGATACGCGAAGATGCTCCGACAACTGTTCCGTCAGCCAGGGTCATGGCGATTTCAGACTTGTCCACTATGAGATCCCCTTCGTATCTGACCATGTACGAAAGGTCTTCTCCGGCCTGTATCTCAACAGAGATATTTCCGTCAGGAGATGTCACATTGTAGATTTTTGGAGCGGCTTCGGCACTGATGAAACAGCAGAAAAGGAGCGCTAAAATGTAGATTCTCAGTTTTTTCACGTGTCATTAAATTAAATCACGCAAATATCGGTATAATAATACTTAAAGGATGTCTCAAACGTGCAAACCGATGAAAGAATCGTCCAAATTCGTCGCAAAATAGTGCAAATGTGAGCTTTGGAAAATTGTCGCATCAATTTAGACAAAAGTGGCCCTCGAGCACGCGTGCGTTATATACATTTGCATGCATAATCCTTAAAATGTTGGAATTAATCAACCAAAAACAACTAAACTAATACAGTATGATTGAACATTTTAAAAAATGTGCAGCCTGTCTTGGTACATTCGGTCAGAGGACTCTCGCAGTGCTTCTGGCTCTCGTTATCGGCATGGCTGTAGCGCCAAATGAGGCGTTCGCTCAGGGTAAGACGGTTTCAGGAGTTGTGTCGGACGAAGTCGGTCCGGTTCCTGGAGTAGGTGTCTTCCTTAAGGGTAATTCGACTGTCGGTACCAGCACAGATGCTGACGGTCATTATACCTTGTCAGGACTTCCATCAGATGCAGTCCTCGTATTCAACGCTCTCGGTTTTGCAGAGGTTGAAGAAGTTGTAGGAAACCGTACAACAATCAACGTGACTCTTTCAGAGGATGCGCTCATGCTTTCTGAGACAGTTGTTGTGGGTTACGGTACACAGCGTAAGGGTGATATCACCTCGGCTGTCGCAAGCGTTAAGGCTGACGACTTCCTTACAGGTAACATCGGTGACGCTGCTCAGCTCATCAAGGGTAAGGTAGCAGGTCTTAACATCGCTAAGGGTACAGGTAACCCTTCAGAGTCTTCTACCATCATGCTCCGTGGTGTGACATCCCTCATGGGAGGTTTCACTCCGCTCGTGCTCGTTGACGGTATCGAAGGTTCGCTCGAGACTGTTGCTCCTGAGAACATCGCTGAGATCTCTGTCCTCAAGGACGCATCTGCAGCCGCTATCTACGGTACACGTGGTGCTTCCGGTGTGATCATCATCACAACCAAGTCCGGTAAGCGTGGCGACAGATACAATGTTTCTTATTCAGGCTACGGTTCTATCTCGAACTTCGCAAAGACTGCCGACTTCATGGATGCAGAGTACATGCGTGCTCTCGGTGATGACCTTCCTAAGTATTCGGCTTTCGCAGACCTCGGCGAGGATACTGACTGGCTCGGCCTCGTTTCACAGACAGGTTGGGTTCAGAACCACAACGTATCTCTCGAAGGTGGTACACAGAGCATGACTTATTCGGCTAACGTGTCATACCGTCAGAACGAGGGTGTGATCAAGGGCTCTTTCGCAAACGACCTCCGTGCTCAGATGGACATCTCGCAGTATCTCTTCGACGATATCCTCAAGCTCAACTTCAACATGTTGAAGTCTATCTCAGAGAATGATAACCAGTCTTCATACTACATTTATCATCAGGCGGTTACACGTAACCCGACCTCACCTGTATATACTGAAGACGGCGACTACTTCGAGCAGTCAGCTCCTCTCTACTACTACAACCCGCTTCCATACATCACTGGTAACGAGCACTTCGGACAGTCAAGAAACGAGAGCACACGTCTTACAGGTAACATCACTCTCGAGCCTATCGAGGGATGGCAGACAAACCTCATGCTCTCAAGCCGTACAAACAACGGTGTAGGCGAGTCATACAACACTGAGAAGTATCAGTCAAACCGCTGGGGCGGTATCAACGGTAGCGCAAGCAAGAGCCAGAGCGACTTCGAGGAGCACATGCTCGAGCTCACTTCAAAGTATGAGAATACTTTCGGCGAGCACCGTATTTCTGCTCTCGTAGGTTACAGCTGGCTCAACTCTGTAAGCTCAGGCTTCAGTGCAAACAACTCAGAGTTCTCTACTAACGCATACCTTTATAATAACCTCGCAAACGGTACTTACCTCAAGGACGGTAAGGCAGGTATGGGTTCATGGAAGAATTCAAGCCGACTCATCGGTTTCTTCGGACGTATCTCTTACGGTTATGCTGACAGATACAACGTCCTCCTCTCTCTCCGTCACGAGGGATCATCAAAGTTCGGTGCTGATCACAAGTGGGGTAACTTCCCTGGTATCTCAGCAGGTTGGACAATCTCTAACGAGGAGTGGATGGAAGGCACAAGAAGCTGGCTCGACAACTTGAAGCTCCGTGCTTCATTCGGTATCACAGGTGTCATCCCAAGTTCATCATACATGTCTCTCCTGAGATATGACTATGACACATCTTACGGAAACTACGTAGACGCAAACGGTGTATGGTCTCCTTCACTTTCTCCTATTTCAAATGCTAACCCTGACCTCAGATGGGAGAAGTCAACAGAGTACAACATCGGTCTCGACCTCGGATTCTTCGGAAACCGTCTCTATGCAAACATCGACCTTTATAATAAGGTGACTTCAGACATGCTCTGGGAGTACTCAGTGCCTGTTCCACCAAACCTCTATGGTTATACTACTGCTAACGTAGGTAGCATGAGCAACCAGGGTATCGAGGTTCTCATCGGTGGTTCGCCAATCCAGGCAAAGAACTTCGAGTGGAATACTACCCTCACACTCGCTCACAACAGGAACAAGCTCATCAACATGTCTAACGACCTCTATGAGACTGAAAACTATCTCGACGGCGGTTGGACAGAGGAGCCTACTTCAATGGTAACCCAGAGAACTTACATCGGCGACGCAATCGGAAGCTTCTATATGCTTAAGGCTGTAGGTGTAGTTCAGTCAGGTCCGGAGAAGGGTCTCTGGCTCATCGACGATCCGGATATCCCAGGTGAGGCAGTAGAGGATGCAGTTCCTTTCGAATCAGGTATGCGTAACTACGACTCTAGATTCCGTCAGTATTGCGGTTCAGCTCTTCCTAAGCTTACAATGGGTTGGAGCAACACTCTCCGCTTCTACGGTGTAGACGTTACAATGTCATTCAGCGGTCAGTTCGGATACAAGATCTTCAACTGCCAGAGAATGTTCTATGAAAACCTCAATATCGGTCTCAACCGTTACAAGTCAGCAACTCAGCCAGTGTACGGAACTACTCTCGCAAAGAGCCAGCAGCCGGTTGCAGTAAGCTACTACCTCGAGGACGGTGACTACCTCAAGCTCGACAACTTCACAGTAGGTTACACATTCAACACAAAGAACGTGAAGTACCTCGACAAGGCAAGAGTTTACCTCTCAGGCGAGAACCTTCTCTGCTTCACAAAGTATCAGGGTCTTGATCCAGAGCTTAACTATTCAGGTTATTCATCATTCGGTATGGACTATCGTGAGAAGTATCCTACTCTCCGCACATTCTCTGTAGGTGTAAACATCACTTTCGGAAACAAGTAGTTCCACAGTAAACAGAACAATAAATTATGAAAAGTATAAAAGGTTTTATTTCAGCGTTGCTCGCAGGACTTGTTCTGGTGACATCATCCTGCACCAACCTCGATGAGGAGCTCTACTCAGATCTGACAGATGCGAACCTCGAGGGTACAGAGCAGGAAATCCTCTCAATGGTAGGATCTCTCTACGTACAGTTCCGCTTCCTCTACTGGGCATGGGAGGGTTACTTTGATATCATGGAGGAGAGCTCAGACTGTCTCATGACTCCATACCGTACATACGGTGGATGGGGTGCGCAGTACATCAACCTTCATAAGAACGATCCATACGCAGGTATCCCTCACCTTTATCAGGAGTGGTACTATGGATATAACGCCATCACAAAGGCAAACACTCTTCTTGAGAACCCTGTAGTTCAGAAGAACGAGGCAATGGTTGCAGAGGTAAGAGCTATGCGTGTCATGTTCTACTACATCCTCTTCGATCTCTGGAGAAACATTCCGCTCGAGAAGGAGATTTCTGACGACCCTGCATATCAGCCTGTACAGGCAGCTCCAGAGGATATCTGGGACTTCATGACTGCTGAGATCGAGGAGATCATCCCTATCCTTTCTACTGAAAAGAGCTACGGCCGTATCAACAAGTATGGTGCATGTATGCTTGCTTCGAAGATTTTCCTTAACCATGATGCATGGCTCAAGGGATTCGGCAAGGATGCCGGCGAGATGGTTGCCGCTACTACACGTAACGAGTCAAGCAGCTGGTTCGAGACAAATGCACAGAACGGCAACAAGTGGTACAAGAAGGCTCTTGAGTATGCTGACATCGTGATCAACGAGGGTGGCTATTCACTTGCTCCTCATTACCTTGACAACTCACGTTGCACTCTCAACTCTACTCCAGAGGCTATCCTCGTGATTCCTCTCGATGAGAAGAAGGCTTCACACAACTACCTCGTGAACAAGTGCTTCGTAGGTAACGGTGGTAAGGCTTACGGATACAATGGTACACCTTGGAACGGTTCATGCGCGGTTCCTCAGTTCATCCACACTTATGATGCTGATGATACCCGTCTCCACGACACATGGGCAATCGGACAGCAGTACTATTACGGTACTCAGGATCCTATCTACTTCGCTGACCAGAAGCTTACTACTCAGGGTCTTACTGAGGAGGAGGTAGCAGAGGGCTTCCACCTTACTTATGGTCACAAGGCTGGTGACGATCCGCTTGTATACACAGTTGAGGTTCACTCTATCGACAACCCTGGTGCATTCGATGCAGAAGGTGCACGTTTCCACAAGCAGGAGGTCGTAGCAGGTACTTCAGGTACATATGGTAACGACGTATGTTTCTTCCGTCTTGCTGACGCTATGTTCATCAAGGCTGAGTGTCTCCTCCGCATGGGTGAGAGAGAGCAGGAGGCTGCTGACCTTATCACACAGGTTCGTCAGCGTGCATTCGCTACTACAGATCCTTCAAAGGCTGTACGTACTGTAGCTGACCTCAAGGGTGACTCTGTATATGATTACGGTGTTCGTGAGAACAACAAGTCTGGCAAGAATCCTTACGAGGACTTCAAGTATGCTGATCCTTCAGACATGATGTCTGTTGCAGCTGAAAGGAGCAACTTTACAGATTTCTCACGTGACGACGCTACAACAATCGAGCTTGGCGGTCTTCTTGATGACCTCGCATGGGAGTTCGTAGGTGAGCACCATCGCCGTCAGGACCTCATCCGCTTCACCCTTGACAATGGCGTGAACGTTTACAACGGAAAGACATGGTTCTGCCGTAAGACAAAGCTTGATTCACAGACCAAGCCAACCGATTACAAGAACAATGTATTCCCAATCTACTCGGAGTTCATCAAGGCTAACCTTAACCTCAAGCAGAACTACGGCTTCTCTGACGAGGCTGCTGCAGAGTAACGGAAAAGATGTACTAAACCAGAATATTTACAAATCAATTAATTTAACAAAAAAATGAAGAAAATTCTTTTATTTGCAGCTGCAGCGATGATCGCTTTTGCAGCATGTGAGAAGCCAACCCCAGGTCCAACTCCTGGCCCATCTGATGAGGTTTGCGACGATTGTGGCAAGAACCCTTGCGAGTGTCCTCCTGCTTCGAGCGACACTGAGCTCTTCCTTACTTATGACCTCAAGTTCCAGCTTGGCGTTCAGACAAACTATGCAGGTGTTACTGCTTCTCTCGAGGGTGACAAGATCCTCAAGTTCTTCGATATGACAGAGGAGGAATTCTTCGCTGCAATGGGTAAGTTTGATTTTGACGGCAAGTCTTTTTCTGACAATACTATCGTTTTCGGTAACGCATATAAGGATGCTGGCGAGTGGGTATATGACTTCTCTGCTCCTACATCATCTAACATCGGTTACTGGATGACTGCTGAAGGTCTCCCTTGTGAATGGGCTGACGGTATGTTCTTTACAGAGAGCCAGTGCTGGTATTTCCGTTCAGACGTTCCAGTTGACGATGAATTCACTTATGACCAGATGTGGGACTTCACTGTAGGTTTCCACGAAGGAAACTATGTTGACGGTAAGGTTGGTGACAAGTACTCTTGCACACACTTCCTTTTCGAGAGGTCAACACAGAAGACTTGCTACTTCACTTTCAATCTTGAGGTTACTGACTTCGTAGACGAGGAGGCAAAGAACTTTGATCCTTCAAAGAGAAAGAACCACTCTGCTGACCTTGCTCTTACAGTAGGTACTCCAGTTGCTCTCGACGCTCTTCAGGAGTCATTCCAGCTCTCTAAGTTCCAGCTCAAAGAGGCTGTTGTTGCTGGTCTCGTGAAGACTGTAAACTTCATCGACGGTGTTCAGGTTGATCCTTCAGCTGGCGGATTCGGCGGTGTATGGTTCGACGCAGAGGGTAAGAGAACAGTTTGGGGAACAGGTTCTGAGGACAATCCTGAAACTCCAGATGTAAACGAGGCTGCAACTCCAGCTTGCTACTACATCGAGCTTATCTCTACTGCAACAGAGGCTGCTGCTTACTCAGGATACTATGGTGAGGATTCAGCTGCACAGGTAGCAGGCAAGACATTCAACAACTTCAAGCAGGAGGTTACTTACACTCCAGCAGAGGGTGAGTCTTACACTTGTACTCTTAACTATACAGTTACATTCTAATTATAGAATAGTATATGTTTAGTAATATCAAATTGCAAATGCCTAGGTTTCTAGGCATTTGCTTTTTAACAGCAGCCCTCTTTGGTCTGGCTGCATGTGATCAGAAGCAGCCAGATAATGGCGATACTCCTGATCTTACTGAAGCTACTATCAAGCTTGCTACAGCAAAAGACAAGCTTGTGATAGATTCCGAAGAAGGCTCTGTATTGGACGTTATCTTCGCATGCAACCATAAGTGGAAGATCAATGTTCCAGAGGAAGCAGGCTGGCTTACATTCGACAAGACTGAAGGCGAAGCTGGAAAGCTCATCGGAGTTCAGGCGACTGCAGCGGCCAATCCTGGTTCAGAGCGTGTCGCTGAATGCGAGATCGTTTCAGGCGTTTCATCTCTCAAGTTCAACGTAACTCAGAAGCAGGCATCGCTTGTCCTTACCGCTGCTGACGTAGAGGATCTTGACAGATATTATCAGCCGAAGGAATTCAACTTCGACATGATGAACAGTAGTTCAAAGTGGTCTTTCTGCCGTTCAAAGCAGTCTGAGCACTTCATCGTGTTCTGGGACATCAAGTACGGAGAATATGGTCTTTACGGTGACAGGATGGGTGTTGAGAACACTTCTCCTTCAACTCTTGCAAAGAGCCATTCGATGTATGTCGATATCGACGACCTCCTTATGAAGGCTGAGCAGTTCTTCGATACCAATATCAACAAGCTCAAGATGGCTGAACTCGGTGTCGGCAAGTCTTATCTTGACGACTACAAGATGGAGATCTACATCCTCTATCAGAGCGAGTGGCTTGCTACAGGTTCGGGTTATGACAATGTGATCGGCGCTCTTTGGGTGAATCCGGCTACATGTAAGCCTGTAGGATCGACAATCGCTCATGAGATCGGTCACTCATTCCAGTATCAGACATACTGCGACAAGGTATATCAGGGCGAGCCTGACAATCTTGCATACGGTTTCCGTTACGGATTCGGCCCTAAGGGCGAAGGCGGATGCGCATACTGGGAGCAGTGCGCTCAGTGGCAGTCATTCCAGGATTATCCTGAGCAGCAGTTCGGACATGACCTGAATGTCTTCAAGGCTCAGTACAACCGTCATTTCCATCATGAGTGGATGCGTTATGCAAGCTACTGGCTCCAGAGCTACTGGGTTGAGAAGAGAGGTGTCGAGGCTTATGGTGAGATCTGGCGTCAGTCAGTGCTTCCTGAGGATGCGATCAAGACCTACACCAAGATCTACAATGGCGGAGACTGGTCCAAGACAGCTGCAGAGCTTTATGATTATGCTGCCCGCATGGCAACATTCGACATCGACGGCGTACGCGAGTATGCGGGAAGCAATGTGACTGCAAACCACTTCAAGACAACCCTCTTCAAGCAGGCAGACGGTTATTATCAGGTATCATACGGAAGCTGCCCTTCGACAGCAGGTTTCAATATCGTTCCTCTTAATCTTCCTGACGAAGAAGGTGCGGTTGTAACTGCAGACTTCAAGGGACTTCAGGTCGGTTCAGCTCTTCCTGAGGGTGACGCCGGAAACTTTGTGAACGGTGACCTTCAGACTATCCAGGGTACAGCCACTACATATAACAACGTAGGTAATGGCAAGGAAGGCTGGAGATATGGCTTCGTGGCCCTCAAGAAAGACGGCTCAAGAGTATATGGCGACATGTATTCAGCTAAGGAAGGTGAGGCTTCATTTGCTGTTCCAGCCGACGCTGCATACCTTTATTTCGTAGTTCTCGGAGCTCCTATCGAGTATCGTCAGAACGAGTGGGATGACGACGAGAAGGATGACGACCAGTGGCCATACAAGGTCAAGTTCGGAAAGACTGACCTTCTCGGCAACTTCGAGATCGACGAGACAGCGGATCCTAAGGATGCTATCATCACTTTTGATGTGAACTGCGATGCTTCGAATGGAGGATATCCTCTCGGAACGATTGACCTGTCGTCGAACAAGAATCTTGCGCAGGCATTCGTGATGAATCCATCTGCAATCTCAAGTCTCATCCAGGGCGTCAATGCTAAGCCTTCAGAAGGCAAGATCGTCTGGGGACTTGAGCAGACTGACGGTTCCTATGCATATAAAAGCACCGCAAACAACGGCTTCTGGTGTACTGCTGACGGTGACCTCACAAACTGGGGAGCTGATGCATTCACATATGTGGAGTTCGACGGTCTGACAATCACATACGGTCACTATCCAGGCCATTCTGTGGCAGGTGAGACATATACTGTAAAGCCTACGCTCATCTATACCAAGGGCGGTGAGGAATACAAGACAACAGTTCAGATCAACATGGCGTTCTAGTCGTGTCTGATATGTATTCAAAGCCTCGTACAGCAGTGTACGGGGCTTTTTTCGTATATTATGGACAACTTGGAAAATAGTTGCATCTTTATGGAAATTTCTGCACGTTCAATGAAGTTATAAAGTGTTATTTTGCATAAATATACATAGTCAGATATACACTAACCAAAATAACAACATCCATTATGAAAATCTTTGATTTTTTCATCAGCCTTGCGGTTGCCGGTACTCTTCTCGTTTCGTGTGAAAGGGACGATATCTACGGTGATTTCAAGGCTCCCAAGTCTCCTTATGCCGGTGCTGAGATCCTGTCTCCGGTAACTAAGGAGCTCAAGGTACGTGCAGACCAGAAGTACAGGACCACGAACCTCACTTTGTCTGAACTGGGCATCAACGTAGCTGACGATGCTGTCTTTTATGCTCCTTATGATGACAAGACAGACTGGTGCGGCGAGGATTGGTATACCTCTGAGCATGGCTTCTACATGGACACAGAAGGCATGGCGTGCCAGCGCAGCGCCGAAGATGTGACATTCTTCGTGGAGTATTATCCTGCAGGTGTCAACGGCGTAAAGGAGCCGACTGTGGCGGTAGGACAGATTCCTGATGCATGCGAGCAGGGCAAGACGTACGTCCTTGAATTCGGCTTCGCGACAGAGCAGTCAAAGCAGCCTGTGAAGCTTTCGGTAAAGATCGCCGAGGCTCTTCCATGGGCAAAGTCTATGCAGCATCCTGACGGACTTACCTATACCGTCTATCAGGAAGTCAATACTGATTATACCGCCCTTGAGATTCCTGTCAACGAGAAGGCTGTGATGAATGCTCTCGGCCTTGATTCGATCAAGCCGCTTCTTGATGCGATGCAGAGTGACACCGCCTATGATACCACAATGCGAGGATATGAGCCTGACGGAACATATGACGATTACAGCAAGTATACTGCAAATGTGGCCGGATACTGGTTCAATCAGGACGGATATGTCTGCGAGTGGAAGGGTGAAAAGTGGGGAGCATATATTGAGTGGGACCGCAATTCCCCTATGATATTCCGTCTGGGACAGGCTGTCGAGAACAACGTCGTGGGTTCTCGTTATGACATGAAGATAGCCCTTATCCATGACGGAAAAGAAGCAATCCTTACATTCAAGCTGAAGATCGTGTCTGAAGTCACAGATGATCTCGGACTTCTTTAATGGCGTTAGAGTTTCACATAACCAATGATGAATAAAATGAAATCTTTCAAGAATATGATGATGTGGCTCGGTGTCGCTGCGACAGCTTTTTCAGCCGCATCTTGCGTGGAGGAGCCTGAGATCGTTCAGGATATCCCATATGCGACAGCAGCGACAGGCACATTCAATGAATGGCCGGCTTACAATCCAACCATCCACTATGACTTCAAGGAGTCAGATGATTATGCGAAGTGGGGAATGCCTTCGAAGAATCTCCCGTGGAATCAGGCTCAGAAGGTCTATGACAACGGAAAATACTGGTCATATTACGAGGGACCGAACGCGAATTCTGCCGTAAAGGGCAATGAGGCTGCCATCGAGAGGATGTTCGCGCAGCTTGAGGCAGATGCCGCCTATATCCGCGATGAAATGGGATGGCCTCCTACAACCAATGTGCGTAAGGGATATCGTGACGCCGTTTTCCTTTTTGGATCCAAGCTCGGCACAGATACGGCAAGCAATACCGATCTTGGCGGCTGGCAGTCGGCTGTCAATGTCGGAGGAACAACGTATCCAATGGTCCTTCTGTCGTATTATCCTATCTCATGCTTCGATCCTGACTGCGCATACAGCGACAAGACATATCAGACAGAGGCTGTGACCCATGAGTACATACATGCCATCTTCGCTTCGATGCCGGGATGCCGCAAGTCGGCTTGGTTCCATGAAGGAGCGAACTGCTGGCTTCAGGCTACAATGAAGTATAACAGGGAATATCCTGACGGAAACTATACAGCCAATGATATGGGATGGCTTTCTACCGGTAGCGCGATAGCTCCGTTCATCCCTATCGAATGTTATTCAGGATGGCTTCTCGACGGTTCGTTCGGAGGTCCTCAGGCACAGGGTGTGAATGAGAATTTCCGTCAGACGATCGGAGGTATCCAGTATAGCGAGATGTTCCCTACCTTCCTTGGAGAGATCATCGGAAAGGGCTCCGTTCCATGGGTTTGGAACAACTGTACGGGCAATGTGCTTTCTGGCATAGCCGAGGAGATCGGAAAGGAGCAGATGGAGCGTATGATCCAGGAGTATCGCGCCCGTATCGCCCTTTGTGACATGGGACGTTACTCTCAGGCCGTTTTGAATCTTACAAGAAACGCTATGGGCGCCGTATACGGATCGGACGTAGAGGGCAAGTATGTGGCTCCATGGAAGGCTACTCCATATGCAAGCCTTTCTCCTGTGCTTGACGAGGAAGAGACAGAAGTCCTCAACACAAGGGTTCCTGTTCCTCCGACAGTAAATCAGGATGAGCCTGGAATCGGTGACTGGGATGACACAGACTGGCTCAAGCCGGACGAACTTACCCTTCCGGGATGGACCGGCGCCAACATCGTCCCTATCAAGGTCGAGGGCGACAAGCTTCTTGTGGCTTTCCAGCCATACGGCGACAGATCGACAGATGACAACATGTCATGCCAGCTCTGCTATCGTACTGCTGAGGGCAAGACTGTCTACGGAAACCCTTTCAAGACAGGAAGTTATCTTCTTGACCTTTCCAAGGACCGTCCTGCAAATGATGTTGTCTTTGCTGTTGTCTGCAATCTCCATTACACATTTGAAAAATCTGATGTGCGCAAATACAAGTACGACTATCGTATCAAGATGAGCAAAAACGCGCATGTGGCCAATATTCACAAGAGCTGGTTTGACTGGCAGAATGTAGCAGAATAATGAGAGAAGGATTGAAGTTCTTTATGCCGCTTGCCGCCGTCTTTATGATGGCGGCCTGCGGAGATGACACAAACGGTGTTGATCCACAGCCGGATCCTCAGCCCGAACCGCCGGTTGTGAGCGCAGCCCATGCCGTGGCTGTAATGGACATCACGACTGAAAACGGCGCTCCGATCAAAGGAAAGGAGAAGGAGGATTATGTCAACTGCACCATTACCGTGGATCATCCGGACGATCAGTGGGACTATACAGGAACAGGACGTATCCGCGGTCGAGGAAACTCCACATGGGAGTGGTATGATAAGAAGCCGTACCGCATCAAGCTTGACGAGAAGGCTTCGATAGTCGGCCTTGCCGCTGAGAAGGATTGGGTCCTTCTTGCCAATTTCCGTGATCCGACCCATATGATGAACACCTTCGTTTTCGAGCTGGGACATGTCATGGGAATGCCATATACCAATCATTCCCGTTATATGGAAGTGACTCTCAACGGAGAATATATCGGTCTGTATCAGCTTACCGAGCAGATCGAGCAGGGAAAGAACCGCGTGGCGGTCGATGATGTCGAGGGAGTTCTCATCGCTCTTGACGTTGATGATGGTCCGGAGCATTCTTCTTCCAAGGACAACTTCTGGTCGGAGATCTATCAGATGCCTGTATGTGTGAAGTTTCCGGAGGATATAGATGTAACCGGCATCAAAAAGGACTTCGCCCAGCTGGAGTCGGCAATCCTCAGCATACGCAAGAGCAAGGGCAATGCTGCGGCCATCAAGGCAGGAATGGATAAGGTTCGTGAACTTCTTGATGTTCAGTCGTTTATTGATTTTCTTATCATTCAGGAACTTGTGTACAATGTGGAGCTTGCCGCTCCTCGTAGCATGTACATGCATAAGGACAAGGGCGGCAAATGGGTAATGGGCCCTCTCTGGGATTTTGATGCCGGATTTGACTTCGATTGGGGAACCATGACAGACGGCCATCATTTCTTTGAAGATTACAGGGAATATGTGCTTGGACCGGATCCCATTCATCATGCCGGATCCTATTGGGTGCCTGAATTCTTTACCGACATGTTCAGAAGCGACGAGTTCTGCGAAGAGTTCATAGCCCGCTGGGAGGAGATCAGCCCGCTCATAATGACCGAGGTGTGGGCAAACACTGAAAAGTACATCAATGCGGCGGAAAATGCCATGGTGCGCAATTCGCAGAGATGGCCTATCTACTTCCCTTCAGACAACTGGCCGCAGGAGGAAATCAACTTTGCTACGGAGATCGCCAACATGTACAGCTGGCTCTCCTACAGAGTCTCCCACCTCACTCCTATATTCAACCGATACGTACAACTCGACTGACGATATGAAAAGATTATTCATGATGGCAGCCATGCTGCTGCTTCTCGCTTCATGCGGGGTGAAGGAGAAGGAAATATATGTCCCTAAGGACCTTCATGGAATGGATCTCAACGATCCTGAGAGCGAATATTGCTACGAAAGGTCAGCTCTCACAGAGAATTTCGTGATCTTCTGGGAGAAGGGCTTCGGCAACGACCTTTCAGCCGCCCCTGAACTTGAAGGACATGACATGACCATAGACCTTGAGAACCTCAAGGAGAAGCTCGAGACATTCTATGATTATTTCTACAATGATCTCGGCTTTGCGAAGAAGGGTTCGAAGTGTGACAGGTACCGTATGATGGTGATGCTCCGTTACTCTCTCGAGGGAACCGCATACGGCGGAGACTATGACGGAGAGATCGGCGCTCTCTGGGTGACTCCGGGACGTCTTCGCGACGAGCGTCTGAACTGTATCGCTCATGAGCTCGGACACTCCTTCCAGTCGCAGATCTCATGCGACGGTGAAGGTGAGGCATGGGGAGGCCACGGCTTCTTCGAGATGACCTCGCAGTGGATGCTCTGGCAGGTGAACCCGCTCTGGGTGCAGGACGAGGCATACCATTGGGACGGCTTCACAAGCAAGGCTCACAAGGCTTACCTCCATATGACCAACATCTACCATACTCCGTATATCCTCGAGCATTGGGGAGATAAGAGAGGCCTGAAGCATATCGCCGAACTCTACCGTCAGGGAAAGAGGGGAGAGGATCCTGCGATGACATACATGAGGGTGAACAACCTTACCCAGGAGCAGTTCTGCGACGAGATGTATGAAGCCACAAGACGTATCATCAACCTTGACTATGAAAGAGCATGGGAGGAGACCCGACCTAATGCCAACAAGTTCACTACCAGCCTTATAGAGGGTGAGGACGGATGGAGATATGTGGCTCCTGAGCAGTGTCCTGAGAACTATGGATTCAATGCGGTCGCTCTTCCTGTACCGGCTGCAGGCGAGAGGATCGATGTGGAGTTCAAGGGCTGCGCTGGCATGGAAGGCTATAAGAATGCAGATCCGTCGAAGGCGGGATGGCGCTATGGCTTTGTAGCTGTACGTCAGGATGACGGCAAGTCAATATACGGTGAAATGAACTCGGCCGCCGAGGGAACGATCTCGTTCGAGGCCCCAGAGGCTCCTCTTTCACATCTCTGGCTCGTAGTCATGGGAGCTCCGACCGAGCACAAGATGAATCCTTTCAGCTTCGATCAGGAAGAAGGAGAGGAAGTCTTTGACGACCAGTGGCCTTATGCCGTCAGATATTAAATCCGGCATATAATATCCATGAAATAAAAAAGTTGTATCTTTGTTATCAAAGATGCAACTTTTTTCGTATGAATAGGATCAGACTAATTCTAGCCTTTCTGACTGTGATTTCTGTGCACGTGCACGCTCAGTCGGCAAAATCTCTTTCACGTCATATAACCGAGGAGGACGGATTGTCTTCAAACCAGGTCAGGGCGATAATGCAGGACCGTATGGGGTTCATCTGGATGGGTACATATCAAGGACTGGACCGCTATGACGGTCGGACCTTTCAGAACATACCTTTGAGTGAGGAAACCAAGGGATCCTCAGTGTATTCTCTGTGTGAAGATGATGATGTGATATGGCTGGGTACAGACAAAGGCCTTTCGTCCTATTCGTATGTTACAGGCGAAATCTCATACTTTGATGTCTCTACCGATGACGGGATGCGTATTTCGGAGCAGATAAGCTCGATCGCCAAGGATATGGACGGAAACCTTTGGGTGTCCACATTCGGCCAAGGTGTGTTCCGTTACAACCGTCAGCAGGGAAAGCTCGATTACTTCAGCATGTCCGACAGCCGCGATCTCGTCGCCGGTGTGTATGTAGACAAGGCAAATCAGGTCTGGACCGTTACAAATTGGGGAACTGTACCTCTCTACAGACTCAACAAGGCTACGGATGTATTCGAACCGTTCCTTCTTCAGTACGGTGGAACTGTTTTCAATGACGGAGGTCTTGCCCTGATCGAAGACAGCGATCAGAGATTGTGGATGGGAACATGGATGTCGGGCCTTCTTGAGATCGACCGTCTTACCGGACGAGTGACGCGTCATCTGACACCGTCTTCAGTCAAGTCAGGAATCACCCATATCCACTCCCTCATGGAGCTGGAGCCGGGTAAGATCCTTGTCGGCTCGGACGACGGACTCTTCCTTTACGATATGAAGACGAAGGGTTTTGACTTCTTTGACAAGGGAGAGACAGGCAGAAATATCTCTGCCAGGTTCGTGTATCCGGTAATGAAGGACCGCGAAGGCGGTGTATGGGCCGGAACATATTATGGCGGAGTCAATTACATATCGCCCTTCAGCGGTCAGTTCGACGGATATCCGGTCGATGACAATGACGGTGATATGCCGGGAAGGGTTGTGGGAAGGTTCTGCGAGGATGCATATCACAACATATGGATCGCATCGGATGACGGAGGACTTACATGTATGGACAAAAGCGGAAAGTTCAGAAATTACCTGCCTTCCAGCAATGTCCACGCGCTCTGTGTCGACGGTGACAGGCTTTGGATCGGTACATATGCAGAAGGTGTGACCGTGATGGACATACCTACGGGCAGGATGAAGACATACCTTCCTGAGCCGGGCGACGAGACATCGATCGACGGAACGAGTTCATACGCGATATTCAAGGACAAGGAAGGACATATCTGGGTCGCCACCATGGAAGGAATCAATCTTTATGACCGTCGCAGCGACAGCTTCCGCCGTATGATAGCTACGCCTTCCCTTGTCATGGACATAGATCAGGATAACGAAGGAAACATATGGTTCTCGACCGAAGAGGATGGTCTCCTGAAGTATGATGTATCTACCGGACTGTGGAAGAAATATGCGAGGACATGCGAGGCCGGATCGCTGCCAAGCGACTATGTGAACTGCGGATTCCTGGATTCGCGCGGGGTCTTCTGGGTCGGAACCAGCGAAGGCTTATGTACATATGACCGCGAGACTGACGGGTTTGTCACATATGACATAGAGGCTTCATTATCAAATATATGCGGTATCGTGGAGGATCAGCAGGTGCTCTGGATCACCACTACCCACGGACTCATGCGATACAATCCGTCCACTGGAGTAAAGCAGGTCTTCACGACCAGTGACGGTCTGCAGAGCAACCAGTTCATAAGCAACGCCATATTCAAGGCTTCTGACGGAAGGGTATATGTCGGTACTGCCAACGGATTCAATGCATTCTATCCTTATCAGATAAGGACAAACGGTGTTGTTCCTAAGGTCGTGATCACCTCTCCTGAGCTTGGCCATAGCGAAGATGCGAAGCAATGCGTGGAGCTCACGTACAGGGATAAAAGCATGAGGTTCTCTTTTGCTTCCCTCAGCTATTGCGCTCCTTCCAAGAACCTGTATGCGTATATGCTTGAAGGCTTCGACAAGGAATGGAACTATGTCGGCAACCAGAATACGGCTACATATACAAATCTTCCGGCCGGCACGTACAGGTTCCTTGTAAAGGCCAGCAACAGTGATTCGGTATGGAATGAAGAACCTGCGGAGCTTAAGGTCATAGTCCATCCGCATATCCTCCTCTCCACTGCTTTCAAGATGATGTACGGAATCTTCGGCGTGATGGCTGTCATTGCGGTATTCTCGCTCTTTGTGCGTCGTAACGAAAGAAAGTACATCAATCAGATGAAGGAACTCAACTCCAAGAAGGAAAAGGAGGTCTTCGAGGCGAAGATCGAGTTCTTTACCATGATCGCCCATGAGATCAGGACTCCGGTATCGCTTATCATCGGACCTCTTGAAAAGGTGATGAAGAAGGTCGATCAGATCCCGGAATCCATTGGTAATGACCTCAATATCATCAACCACAACAGCCAGAGGCTCCTTTATCTTGTCAACCAGCTTCTCGATTTCAGAAAGGTCGAGCAGGACGCCATGAAGATGCGTTTCCTCAGCCAGCCGCTGGCTCCTCTGATGAGGGAGATCTGCGAGCGCTTCGAGCCTACGATAACGTACAACGGTTCCCGCCTCATCGTGGAATATCCGCCTGAAGACTTCTGTCCGCACATAGACAGCGAGGCCATGACCAAGCTCATCAGCAACCTCCTGACCAATGCGGGAAAATATACAAAGGATACGGTCAAGCTCAGCTGCGGAATCCACCCGACAGATGACACCATGTTCAATATCAGCGTATATGACAACGGATGCGGCATCAGCCCTGAGGAACAGGCCAAGATCTTCCGTCCGTTCTATCAGACAGCTGAAAACAAGCCAGGTACAGGTATCGGTCTGAGCCTTGTCAAGAGCATCGCGGAGCTTCATGGAGGTATAATAAGCGTACGCTCCGAGCCTGGAAAATATTCGATCTTTACGGCGACTCTTCCGATCTTCCACGAAAGCGACTCCTCGGCCGGACATCCGTCTCATGGAGTCAAGACCGAGGCGGAGGATGTGGCGTTCGAGGACATCCTTACTTCGGACCTTGTCGAGATGCAGGCCGAGTACAAGCCTTGTGTGCTGCTTGTCGATGACAACGATGAGATGATAACATTCCTCATGTCGACTTTCTCGGAGACATATCAGATTCTCTCCGCTTCGGACGGAGTCGAGGCGCTCGAGGTGCTGGGTGATCATCCTGATGTTGCCCTTGTCGTGGCGGACTGGATGATGCCGCGTATGGACGGAGTCGAATTGTGCAGGCAGATACGTGCAAACACCGATCTGAGCCATATTCCGTTCATCCTTCTCACAGCCAAGACAGACGATGCTTCCAAGGTGGTGGGAATGGACTGCGGAGCTGATGCGTACATAGAGAAACCATTCTCGGTGCAGTATCTCGAGGCATGCATCAACAACCTCGTAAGCCTTCGCGCGATGTTGAGGAACAAGTATTCGACATCGCCTCTGATGCCGCTCACCTCGGTTGCAAACAACAATACCGACACCAACTTCCTGAAGAACATGACGGATATCATCGAGGCTCATTTCTCGGATTCGAACCTCTCCGTGGACTTCCTGACCGAGCAGATGGGCATAAGCCGCTCGTCGCTCTACAACAAGATCAAGGTCCTCACTGACAAGACTCCGAACGAACTTATCCAGCTCATGAGACTCAAGAAGGCCGCCCAGCTCCTCAGAGAAAACAAGTACAGGATCAACGAAATCTGCTACATGGTCGGCTTCAACAACCCTTCCTACTTCTCGAAATGCTTCTACAAGCAGTTCGGCATGAAGCCGGGAGAGTTCGCCGCCCAGTCTGGGGAATAAACAGAAAAGAGGAAAACCGGTATGATGGTTTTCCTCTTTTTTGGTTGTTATGTCGGTTGTGATTATTTCTTAAGCTGCTCGCAGCCCTTGATGATCATGTCCATTGTACCTGATCCGTTGCTTACGTATCTGATGACCATTTCGGCGTAGTCGATGGCCTCTTTCTGCTTAGGATCGTTCTTGTCCTTTGCTTCCTTGACAAGCTGGAGAAGTTCGTTGAGGTCCTCAAGCTCAGGAAGGTTACCTGGACGCATTGTGTTGATCGCTGCGTTGAGGAGGGCTGTAGCGTTGTTCACCTCTTCCTGAGTGAACTCCTTACCTGCCATTATCTCCTCGGCCTGAGCGAGCTGCTCGACCATTCTGCCGTATGCGTGCGGTGCCCATGGAGCGTGATCAGGAACCTTCACTTCCATTGCGTTCCATGCCTCCTGCGCCTCCTTGCGTGATCTTGCGAGGATTACGCCTTCCTCGAGAGCTGATTTGTCGATGATGCCGGCAGCCGATGCGTTCTCAAGGGCGTTGTCCATATTGATGCGGAGGTAGCGTGTAGAGTGCTCGCAGAGGTAGTAGTCAGGGTAGAATGTCATGTCGCCCACTGTGAGGGTGTAGATGTTGCCGTCAGTACCCGCCTCTGCTGTAGGAGTGTTGACCTGTACGCACTCGAGGGCCGAGTCAAGGTTGAGGAGGGCGTCATCCCAGCTTCTTACAGCGTCTGTAGACATGGCGAGAGGACCGTACATGAGTGTACCTACCCACATCGGAGTGAACACTGTGTTTGTCTCGTTCATGCCTGTAGCTGCGACAGTCATCTTGTCAGGACCGTAGTTGATGTGCTTTGTGAAAGGCATCACGACCTCAACCACGTCGCTTTCGCTCCATGTGCGTGAAGGAATCTCCACATATGAACATGGCTGGTATGACTTGGCGATCGACTTGCCGTTGAGCTTCACGTCGAAGCCCTCTGTTGCCCAGTAAGGAACGCGGAGCTTCATTGCGAAGTCAGCTGAACCCTTCACTGTGATGGTAGACTTTTCTGCAGGCCAGAGGCAGTCCTGGGTGAGCTGTACGCCCTTTGCGTCCCATGTTGCTGTTGTAGGCATGTAGAGGGCTACCCAGATGGTGTTGTCGTTCACGAAGTATGCAGCCTCCTGGTATCTTGTGTGGTTCTCCGAACCTGTACCGCCGCAGCATGTAGACTGCGGAGTCTCGCTGCCGAAAGGCTTGCTTGCGTCAAGACCTACTGCATAGTGGTAAGTCACGCCGTAGTGGTGAGGGTCTACCGAACCGATGAGCTGGTTGTAGAGAACTCGCTCGTAGTAGTCCATGTAGCGTGCGTCGTCCGGATCGAAGCAGTTGAGATCCTTTGTGAGCTTCGCGAGGTTGTATACGCAGCATGTCTCGTTGAGGGTAGGGTTAGGGTAGAGGTTTCCGTGGCGGTCAGACTGAACGTTTGTGTTCATGCTGAGGATCTGAGTGTAAGGCTGACGGAACATCTCTACGTTACCCACACCGCCTGTAGAGTATGCATAGCGGCCCTGGACCATGTTCCAGAAGTTGAGAGCGATGTTGTAGTAGTATGGGTTGTTGTTGCCCACATAGCTCCTCAACGCGCTGATGATCTTAGGGATATGCTGGTTTGCATGGCGTGTGCGGATGTCGTCTACATTGATCGAGAGCGGCTCGTAGAATGCAGGGCTGTCGAAGAAGTTCGAAGCCTCGAGGAGGCGTGCTCTTGTTGTCTCGTCGTTCGAGAGCATTGCAAGGCGTGCGAGAGACTCGCCTGTACCTCCGTCCTCACCTGCGATGTACATGTTCCACATCTCGTAGCGGTTACCCGGCTTCGCGCGGCGCTCCTCCTGGGTTCCCTCTGTGTTCACATATGTACGGTGGCTCAGACGGTTCCAGATCCAAAGACCCATGTCTGTGGCGATCTTGAGGGCCTTCTCTGCGATTGCAGGGTCGTCAACGTATGTAGCGATGTCGATGAGACCTGCGAGCTGCTTGTGGATAGAGTAGTATGGAGCCCATACCCACTGCTCGTTGTTGTATGCGCGGTACATCTCGATGAGGGCAGGGTGATGTGCAGGGATGGCGTTGATGTAGCCGTATCCGTACTTCGCCCAATCCTTCTGGTGCTCCTTGAAAGCGGCCCATGTACCCTTCATCTCGCGGAGCTCTTCCTCCGGAGCGAAGTCGCGTGCCTCCCAGTAGCGGCCGAGCTCTTCGTTCCATACGAAGGTCATCTCCTGATATGTGCGGAGCTCGTCTGTCATGCGCTTCATCCTTGCGCGGAGAGCATCCTTGTGCTCAGGCTTTGTAGCGCTGGCGAATGCGAATGCGAGAGCCGACATGTAGTGTCCTGAACCGTGGCCCTTGAGCTTGGTTGTAGGTGAATCCCATCCGTCAGACTCGGTATAGCCCTTTGTGCTGAGGTTGTATGTCTCACGATAGTTGTAGAGCTGCTGGGTGATGTCCCAGCTGAGGACCTGCTCGATGAGCATGTCGCGGTTTGAGGTAAGACGGTTGTCGCCGTTGATGACAACCTTGTCAAGAGGGAGCGGCTGGGCCTTGAATGTATTGCCCGGAACCTCATACTCACCCTTTGTCACGGTGATCTTTGCGACTACAGGGTATCCCTTAGGTGTCTTGTTGTCACCTGTGATGTGTCCTTCGATTGTGTACTTCTTTCCTGCAGGATAGAGCGACGGATCAGACTGCTCCTTCTCCACTGCCAATGCGGCGTTGCTCCAGCGTACCTGACGGTATGCTCCTGTGCCGTCGTTGTAGGTTACCCACAGCTGGTATGGAAGCCTTGGGACAGTTCCCTCCGGCGACTCCACTGTGACCTTCTCGACGCTCTTGATGCTTTTAGCACCCTTTTCTGCAGTGCCGCATGATGCCAGACCGGCAAGCATCATCGCTCCGCAGATGATAAGGCTAAGGATTCTTTTCATTTTTTGAATATCGGTTATGGTTTGTATTATTTATTTGTGGCAAATTTATCAAAGAAAAACTCCACGGAATGATAATATATACCTTTATTTATGGCACAATCGTCCAAATCCAATATTCTGGACAAGTATTAGACGATTTTTCTATTATTCGTACAAAATTGTCAGACCCTATATGAAGTCAGGGGTTGATTCCACATATATTTTTTGTACATTTGCTTGGTTAAAGGAATATCCTTAAAATATTAACAATAAACTAATCACTAATCTTATGAATTTTGTACAGCAATTCGGCGAAACCATGAGATCGATCGATCTCGGTGCAGCTATCGGCGCATCAGGATTCAAGACGATCGACCTCGTCATTCTGGCGATCTATCTTGTTGTCCTCGTGGGCCTCGGCCTTTTCCTCGGCCGCACAAAGAAAGGTGAAGAGAAGAGTGCAAACGACTACTTCCTTGCCGGTAACACTTTGACATGGTGGGCAGTTGGCGCTTCGCTCATCGCAGCCAACATTTCTGCAGAGCAGTTCATCGGTATGTCAGGAACAGGTTTCCGTGACGGTATCGCTACTGCAGCTTATGAGATCATGGCAGCCATCACGCTTATCGTCATCGGTAAGTTCCTTCTTCCTGTGATGCTCAAGAGAAAGATCTTCACTATCCCTCAGTTCCTCCGCGAGAGGTACAGCGACGGAGTAGGTCTCGCTTTCTCTATCCTCTTCCTCTTCCTCTATGTGTTTGTGAACCTTACATCTGTAGCATGGCTCGGAGCTCTCGCAATCGAGCAGATCCTCGGTCTTCAGGGTGTGTTCATCACATTCGGCGAGACAATGATTTCGATGAGAATGGTGATCGTGGTATTCCTCTTCCTCGTTGCAGGTATCTACTCTATCTACGGAGGTCTTGCTTCAGTTGCATGGACTGACGTGATGCAGGTTGTGTTCCTCGTGGGCGGTGGTCTCATCACAGCGTTCTTCGCTCTCAAGGCTGCCGGTGACGGCGCTGCAATGGAGGGTCTCAGAAACGTATATACAACCCTCACAACAGGCGAGTATGCAAACGATACACACTTCCACCTTGTGATCCAGCAGTCTCACAACCCTGAGGCTTTCGCTAACGTTCCAGGTCTCGTTGCCCTCGTAGGAGCCCTCTGGCTTACAAACCTCGGTTACTGGGGATTCAACCAGTACATCATCCAGAAGGGTCTCGCTGCGAAGAGCATCCAGGAGGCTCAGAAGGGTCTCGTTTTCGCAGGTCTCCTCAAGCTCCTCATTCCTTTCATCGTTGTGCTTCCAGGCGTATGCGCATTCTATATGACTCAGCACGCTGATCAGTTCACAATGCTCCAGGGATCAATCAATGTAGCTGACGACGCTTATCCATGGCTCATCCGTAACTTCGCTCCACCTGTAGTGAAGGGTCTTTCATTCGCAGCTCTCGCAGCGGCTATCATTTCGTCGCTCGCTTCGATGTTCAACTCGACTTCGACCCTCTTCACAATGGATATCTATAAGAAGTACATCAATCCAGCCGCTTCAGACAAGAAGCTCGTGAACATCGGTCGTCTTACTTCGCTTACAGCCCTCATCATCGCTGCCATCGCAGTGAAGCCTCTCCTCGGAGGTCTTGACCAGGCATTCCAGTATATCCAGGAGTATTCAGGATTCATCTATCCAGGTATCGTGGTTGTATTCGGTCTCGGTCTTCTCTGGAAGCGCGCTTCAAACAAGGCTGCCGTATGGTCTGCAATCGCTACTATTCCACTCGGAGTATTCTTCAAGCTCACTATGCCTGAGGTTGCGTTCCAGCTCCGCGCAGGTTATGTATTCATGATCCTCGTCACAATGTTCATCCTCATCTCTTACATCGACAAGAAGTTCATCTCTTGCGAGCTTCCTGAGGAGAAGGACAGAAAGACCATGATCAAGTGGGCTAAGATCCTCGGCGGTGCAGGTGTATTCTTCATCTTCATCGCTGCTGTAGTTACTATCTGGGGCGCATGCCTCCCTGCAACTGCAACACCTGAGACAAACTTCATCGCATATCTTAACGATATCGGATTCCAGGCATTCTTCTTCTTCGGAGCCCTCGTAGGCTGCAACGCTATCTGGCTCTGGTCAGACGCAAACGACAAGAAGATCGACCCTAAGGGCCACAGCCTTGACCTCAAGCTCTTCGATACAAACAAGGAGTATGCATGGGGCGCTCTTGCAATCGCTGTTATCATCGTTATTCTTTACGTAGCACTTTGGTAATATGTTGGAAGAACTCAAAGCAAAAGTCTGCAAGGCCAATCTGGAGCTTGTAGAGCATGGACTTGTAATCTTCACATGGGGCAACGTTTCGGCGATCGACCGTGAGTCGGGCCTCGTTGTGATCAAGCCAAGCGGCGTTTCATACGATAACATGAAACCGGAAGATATGGTTGTAGTCGACCTCGACGGAAATATCGTCGAGGGAGACCTCAACCCTTCGTCAGACACTCCTACCCACCTTGCCCTCTATCGTGCATGGCCTGAGATCGGTGGTGTGGTTCACACACACTCGACTTACGCTACAGCATGGGCACAGGCAGGTAAGGACATCCCTAACATCGGAACAACCCACGCCGATTATTTCCACAACGCGATTCCATGCACAGAAAGCATGACCGAGGAGGAGGTAAAGGGCGCATATGAGCTCGAGACAGGAAACGTGATCATCAAGCGTTTCGAGGGTCTCAACCCGGTACACACTCCAGGTGTTCTCGTGAAGAACCATGGTCCTTTCTCATGGGGTAAGGACGGTTTTGACGCAGTCCACAACGCTGTGGTGATGGAGCAGGTTGCGAAGATGGCGTTCATCGCTTACGGCGTGAATCCGAACCTCACAATGAACGACCTTCTCATCGAGAAGCACTTCAACCGCAAGCATGGTCCTAACGCTTACTATGGACAGAAAAAGAAATAATAATAACACTAACCAAGAAATAATTATGATCAAAGCATTTGAGAATCATGAAGTATGGTTCGTAACAGGAGCTCAGCTCCTTTACGGAGGCGACGCAGTGGTACAGGTAGACGGCCACTCGACACAGATGGTAGAAGGAATGAACGCTTCAGGCGTGCTCCCTATAAAGGTTGTATATAAAGGTACAGCAAACTCTTCAAAGGAAGTTGCTGACATCATGACTGCAGCAGAGTCTGATCCTAAGTGTGTGGGTGTCATCACATGGATGCACACATTCTCTCCTGCAAAGATGTGGATCCACGGAATGCAGAAGCTCCGCAAGCCTCTCCTCCACCTCCACACTCAGTTCAACAAGGAGATTCCTTGGGACACAATGGACATGGATTTCATGAACCTCAACCAGAGCGCCCACGGCGACAGAGAGTATGCTCACATCCTCTCACGCATGCGTAAGGGCCGCAAGACAGTTGTAGGTCACTGGCAGGATCCTAAGACTCTCGAGCGTATTGCTGTATGGCAGAGAGTTGCAGCTGCATGGGCAGATTCACAGGACATGAGAATCCTCCGTTTCGGCGACCAGATGAACAATGTAGCCGTTACAGACGGTGACAAGGTTGAGGCTGAGCTTCGTTTCGGATACCATGTGGACTATGTTCCTTTCAGCACAGTCATGACTTACTTCGAGAAGATCGAGGATAAGGATGTTGACGCTCTCGTAGAGGTATACTTCAACGAGTATGATCACGCTCCTGAGCTTGAGGACAAGACTACTGAGGCTTACAGAAAGGTATGGAACTCAGCTAAGGCAGAGCTTACTCTCCGCGCAGTTCTCGAGGCATACGGCGCAAAGGCATTCACATCTAACTTCGATGACCTCGGTGACGTGAACGTAGAGGAGACAGGAAAGGGCTTCGACCAGATCCCAGGTCTCGCATCACAGCGTCTCATGGCTGATGGTTACGGTTTCGGCGGTGAGGGTGACTGGAAGACAGCTGCTCTCGTTCGTACAGCATGGTACATGGGCCAGGGCCTTCCTAAGGGTTCATCATTCCTCGAGGACTACACAATCCACTTCGACGGCGCTAATTCAGCTCTTCTCCAGGCTCACATGCTCGAGATCAGCCCTGCAATCGCTGCTGAGAAGCCGAAGCTTGAGGTACACCACCTCGGTATCGGAGTCCGCAAGACTCAGACTGCACGTCTCGTGTTCACAAGCAAGACTGGCGACGGTGTGGCTGTAACAGTAGTAGACATGGGTAACCGTTTCCGCCTCATCGTGAACGAGGTCAACTGTATCGAGTCTAAGCCGCTTCCTAAGCTTCCTGTAGCTTCAGCTCTCTGGATCCCTAAGCCAAGCTTCGAGGTAGGCGCTGCAGCATGGATGCTCGCAGGTGGTACTCACCACACAAGCTTCTCTTACGACCTTACAACAGAGTATTGGGAGGATTATGCAGAGCTCGCTGACGTCGAGATGCTCGTCATCAACGACCAGACAACTCTCTCTGACTTCAAGAAGGAGATGAGGGTGAACGAGGTTTACTACATGTTGAATAAGGCTCTTAAGTAATTGATATCATGGCAGATACAAAATATGTAATCGGTCTGGACTACGGTTCGGATTCAGCTCGTGCAGTAGTTGTGGATGTTGCTGACGGAAGGACTCTTGCAACAGCTGTGAAATACTATCCACGTTGGAAGAAGGGAATGTACTGCGTTCCTTCAGCAAACCAGTGGCGTCAGCACCCTCTCGATTATATCGAGGTGCTCGAAGGCTCTGTGAAGGAGGCTCTCGCAGCATGTCCTGCAGGTACAGCCGAGAATGTGATCGGTATCGCTTTCGATACTACAGGTTCTACTCCTGTATTTACAGACGAGAACGGTACTCCTCTTGCTCTCAAGCCTGAGTTCGCTGAGAACCCTAACGCAATGTTCGTCCTCTGGAAGGACCACACTGCTGTAAAGGAGGCTGCCGAGATCAACGAGAAGTGCCATGCTAACGAGATAGATTACACTGCATATGAGGGTGGTATCTACTCTTCAGAGTGGTTCTGGGCAAAGGCTCTCCATGTTCTCCGTGAGGATGCAGCTGTACGTGATGCAGCGTATTCAATCGTAGAGCACTGCGACTGGATGCCGGCTCTCCTTATCGGCGCAAAGCACATCAATGAGGTTCCTCGCAGCCGTTGTGCAGCAGGTCACAAGGCTATGTGGCATGCAAAGTGGGGCGGTCTTCCATCAGAAGAGTTCCTCTGCAGCCTCGATCCTGTTCTCGCAGGATTCCGCGATCGTCTCTTCAGCGAGACAACTACTGCCGAGAAGCCTGTAGGCAAGCTTTGTCCTGAATGGGCTGAGCGCCTCGGACTTTCTACAGACGTAGTGGTAGCAGGAAGCGAATTCGACTGCCACATGGGTGCAATCGGAGCAGGTGCAAAGAACAACACATTCGTACGCGTTATCGGTACTTCTACATGTGACATCATGACTGTATCTCCTGAGGAACTTGGTGACAAGCTCGTAAGAGGTATCTGCGGTCAGGTGG
>JAFYME010000055.1 GCA_017556765.1 Bacteroidales bacterium | reverse complement strand
TGGAAAGAACTCTGTTCTCGTTCTCCGTCCTGCAGACTCAATCGAGACTACACAGTGCTGGAAGATGGCTATGGAGAATGTGGACACTCCTACAGCTCTCATCTTCTCACGCCAGAACATCGCTCAGCTTCCTGACGGAACTGACTACACTCAGGCTGAGAAGGGCGCTTACATCGTGGCAGGTTCAGACGAGAACCCAGATGTAACTCTCGTAGCTTCAGGTTCTGAGGTTTCTACTCTCGTTGCAGGTGCTGCTCTCCTCCGTGAGGACGGCCTTAAGGTTCGTATCGTAAGCTGCCCTTCAGAGGGTCTCTTCCGTACTCAGCCTAAGGAGTACCAGCAGGCAATTCTCCCATGCGGTGAGAAGATCTTCGGTCTCACAGCTGGTCTTCCTGTAAACCTCGAGGGTCTTGTAGGTTCAAACGGTAAGGTATTCGGTCTCGAGAGCTTCGGTTTCTCAGCTCCTTATACTGTTCTTGACGAGAAGCTCGGCTTCACAGCTCAGAACGTTTACAACCAGGTTAAGGCTATGTTCTAGTCGTCAGTCAGATGATGAAAAGAATCATTACCATTATAATGATGGCCGTTGCACATATGTGCGCGGCCATCGCCGTTTCTGGGCAAGCAGATGTTTCCATTCCTGGCCCGGACGGGTCCACTGTCGTAAAGGTTATTGAAAGAGAGACTCAGATATACTATCAGGTCGAGCATAACGGAAAGCTTTTCCTGAATTCTTCGCGTCTTGGACTTCGTACAAATGCTTTCGATTTCTCTGAGCTTGAATTCGTTACAATGGATTCTGAGCGCATGGCCGGAGACTATGACATGAATCGCAGCAAGGCATCGAGGATGTCTTATGATGTGAACAGGGCAGTCCTGACATTCCGCAACAAGGAAGGCAAGTCTCTCCAGATCGAATTCCATGTCGGAAACAACGACGTTGCATTCCGCTACATCATTCCTAAGGAAGGTGAGACCGGAAGTGTCAGGATTCTTGACGAGATGACCGAATTCAGCCTTCTCGATACGCCTCAGCACGACTATCTTAAGACCTATCTCACTCCTCAGAGCCATTCGATGATCGGATGGAAACGTACAAAGCCTAGTTATGAGGAATATTATGGTGTAGGTAAGAGTGCGGTCGAGCCGAATGAATATGGCCATGGTTATACTTTCCCATGTCTTTACCAGCTTGGTGGAGACGGATGGGTGCTTATAAGCGAGACAGGAGTGGACGGCAGATACTGCGGTTCCCGTCTCGGAGAATATCATGAGACTTCAGGAGAAATTCCTATGTATTATAATAATCATCCGAGCTATGTAGGCGCTACTTATAAGATAGAGTATCCTATGCCTGAGGAAAACAATGGAAACGGTACAGTCGAGCCTGCAATCGCTCTTCCTGGTGCCACTCCATGGAGAACAATAACCCTCGGAGAGACTCTCAAGCCTATAGTAGAGACTACCGTGGCATGGGATGTTGTGGAGCCTCTTTATGAGCCTTCCCGCGACTACCAGTTCGGAAAGGGTACATGGAGCTGGATCGTATGGCAGGACGAAAGCATCTGCATGGAAGACCAGAAAAAATATATAGACCTTGCTTCCGCAATGGGATTCAACTACAATCTTGTGGACAACTGGTGGGATACCAGGATCGGCCGCGAAGGCATAGAAGAACTGGTTTCATATGCTCGTGAAAGGAATGTCGAACTTTTCTTGTGGTACAGCTCAAGCGGCTGGTGGAACGATATCGAGCAGGGACCTATAAATATTATGAGCAATCCTATCCTCCGCAAGAAGGAGATGAAGTGGATGCGTGACCTTGGAGTAAAGGGAATCAAGGTCGATTTCTTCGGAGGTGACAAGCAGGAGACCATGGCTCATTATGAGGCTATCCTCAGCGATGCAGATGAATATGGCCTTATGGTGATTTTCCATGGCTGTACGCTTCCTAGAGGCTGGGAGAAGATGTATCCTAACTATGTCGGCAGCGAGGCTGTGCGTGCGTCGGAAAACCTTGTTTTCAGCCAGTATGAGTGCGACCAGGAGGCTCAGGCGGCATGCCTTCATCCGTTCATCCGCAATGCTGTCGGAGTCATGGAGTTCGGCGGATGCTTCATGAACGAGCGTCTTCATCGTTCGAACCAGCGCGGAACCACACGTCGTACGACTGATGTGTTCCAGCTTGCGACATGCGTCCTTTTCCAGAATCCTATCCAGAACTTTGCGCTTGCGCCGAACAATCTGGAGGATGCTCCTAAGGTATGCCTTGATTTCCTCAGGGAGGTTCCGACTACATGGGACGAGACACGCTACATCGACGGCATTCCTGGCGAGTATGTAGTGCTTGCAAGAAGAAATGGTGACAAGTGGTATGTCGCAGCGGCAAATGCCGTTGATCAGACCCTTGAGGTCAATGTGAAGGATGTTCTTGAGGCCCTTGGCCTTGACAAAGCTGATGTGAGACTCATCTCGGGAGGCAATGACCCTTCAGAGATTGCTCCCAAAGCCAAGCATACCGTAAAGATTCCGAAAAATGACGGTGCAGTACTCATTATAGGATAAGCCTTTTTTCAGCAGTCGTAGACTAAGTTTGGATGGCGTGGCCGCCCGTGGCCTCGTGAACCAAGCCAAACTTAGTCTACGACTGTTTGTTTTTTATTCGAATATTCTCTTGAGCGTCTCCTCGTCCTTGCAGTCCATGTACTTGGCTACGAATTCCTTAGGAGTCATTCCGAAGAAGTCATGGAATGAGTTCGAGAAGTACGAATGAGTCGAGAATCCGACTTTGTAGGCGACTTCTGAAATGTTTACCTTATTGTTTATAAGAAGGTATGCCGCCTGCTTCAATCTGATGGACCTGATGAGGTTGCTAGGGGAGATGTTCATGGTCTCCTTGAGCTTTCTGTTCAGATGGACACGGCTCATACCCACTTCACGGCTGAGGTCTTCAACGCTGAAATCAGAGTTCTCCATGTTCGCTCTGATCGTTTCTATCACCTTGCTGACAAGCTTGTTGCTTGAATCCGGCATCTGGATCTCGTTGTATTTGTAATCGATCTCCTTGTTGTATTTGTTGCGGATCGTATCACGTGTTGCGATAGCATTGGCTATGGCGCTCTTGAGGATTTCAAGAGATATCGGCTTCGTGAAGAAGCGGTCCGCACCGCAGTCTATGCATCGCTGCTGGCTGTTTTCGTCTGAAGAAGAGGTGAGGATTATCACAGGGATGTGATTCGTTCCCGGATTCTTCTTGATCTTGTCACAAAGCTCCGCTCCGTCCATAAAATCCATCTTCAGGTCTGTAACGATCGCGTCAGGGACTGTTGTCGTGATCTTCGGCCATGCTTCCTTTCCGTTTGCACAGACTTCTATATTATATAAAGACTGAAGCTCCAGCTTAAGGTATTCCCGCATCTCATCGTCATCGTCAACAAGTACCACAGTCCTTTTTGCCTTTGTCGACTTCGGCTTCTCATCCTTTGCCGGAGGGGCATAAGTGACGTCTTCGTGGCTGTCGAAATGTTCCTCTACCGGGGACGGATTCTTTGTATACAGGTCTTTGTGATTTGTAGGTTTGGTCATCTCCTCCTCTGAAAGATGGCTGTTTCCTACAGGAATCCTGAGAGCGAATGCCATTCCTTCATCAGTGTTATATGCCCTTACGTCTCCATGATGGAGCTCTGCAAGCATCTTCGTAAGGTGAAGGCCTACTCCTGAGCCTACTTTTGCATCATGTACGTCAGTCTGGAAAAATCTGTCGAAAAGCTTTCCGAGATGCTGCTCGTCGACTCCGCTTCCTGTATTCTCGATCACGAATTCAACATATTCTTTTACTTGAGATGAAAGGATGCCCTCATTCTTCTTCGCATTGCTGATGCTGATGGAGATGGAGCCGTTCTCAGGAGTGTGCTTGAATGCGTTTGACAGGATGTTGAAGATGATCTTGTCAAAGTTGCCCTGGTCTATCCAAAGATTGCTGACCTCATTCGCTGGATTTATGCTGAAGCTGATGTTCCTGCTTACGGCAAGATTGTCGAATGACTTCATGATGTCCTTTATGAAGTATACCACGTCAGTTTCAAGGAAGTGCAGCTGCATCTGTCCGCTGTCAACCTTGCGCATGTCCATAAGCTGGTTGACGATACGCAGAATGCGCAGGCTGTTACGGTACATGAGGTTGTAAAGCTCTTTCTGCTTAGGATCACTCTCCGCCTCTCGCATCTTCTTGAGAGGGTTCATGACAAGGGTGAGGGGAGTTCGGATCTCATGAGAAAGATTTGTGAACATCTTGAGCTTCATCTCCTTGATCTCAGATTCTTCCTTTTCTTTCCTCTGGTTCTCCTGCTGCCTTTTCCATTGGATGAATGAATATAGGATCAGGCCGGCAAGAAGGATATAGAGGAAATATGCCCATACGGTTCCGTACCATGGAGACTTTATCCTTATGCCTATCTCTCTATATGAGAACACCTCAGGCGCACCCTCAAAAAAGGCCTTTACCTTCATCGTGTATCGTCCTGCAGGCAGATTTGTGTATGAAACCACTCTTGTATCGTGCTCTGTGTAGTTCCAGTCGTTGTCAAAACCATCCATCATGTACGCATACATGATCTTTCTGGGGTTTGTATACTCGAGGACGGTAAACTTTATGGAGAATATGTTGCTCCTGTACGGAAGGGTGATCTGGCTTGCTTCTGTGATATGCTTGTCCAGAATGTTGTCATCGCCCAATTCCGGGTCGTAGCTTACCGGCAAGTTCATGACGCTGAGGTCAGAAAAATACAGTGGCGGTACGGGGTGCGCACGCTGGTCCACGATATGGGGATAGAATGCTGTAAGTCCTTTGATTCCACCGAAATAGAGCCTTCCGTCAAGGCCCTTGTATGAGGCCTTGCTGTTGAATTCGTTCTCCTGCAGTCCGTCGTGCTGATAGTAGTTCTTGAATGTTGCCGTTGCCGGGTTGAATCTTGAAAGGCCGTTCAGGGTCGCGATCCATAGATTTCCGTCATTTCCTTCCTGGATGTCCTTGATGACGTTGCTTGGCAGTCCGTCCTTTTCGGTATATGCAGTTGTATTTCCGTTCTGTCTGTCAAGGCATACCAGTCCCTCTCCGGTTCCGATCCACATTCTTCCGTCGACGCTTTCGCAGAAGGAGTATACTCTGGTAGAGAGTGATTCGTGATCGTCGTATCTTTTGGTCTTGCCGCTTCTCCTGTCGTATGTGGCCGGACCGTTATATGTACCGAGCCATACCTTTCCGTCCTTGTCAAGGTACAAAGAACTGATCCATTTGTGGTAATCGTCTGTGAGAGTGTTGATTACCTTCTCCTCTCCGGCTGATACGAGAGCAAGTCCGCTTCCGTGTGTTCCCGTGTACAGGATGTCGTCCCTTTCAGAATAGGCAAGGAATGATGTCTTGTTCGTGCCGATGGATGCCTGATCTCTGAATTGACGGAAACCTGCCTTTTCAGTCCATGCGTAGAGGCCTCCGAGGTAAGTCGCAACCCAGAGAGTCCCTCTTCTGTCTATTGCGAGGCCCATTATTGAGTTGTTAGACAGGCCGCTGTTTGCGCTTGAGTATAAGGTCTTCTCTCCCTTGCTGTCTATCCTGTAAAGTCCTTTACCGTCTGTTCCTACCCAAAGGCATCCGTTGATCTTGTCCGCAGCCATGGATGTCACACAGGCTCCGGCAGTGCCGAGATACCCGCTTTCTCCAAGCTGGATGAAGTCGAATCCGTACATTGATTCAGGGATGACCATAATGCCGGTCTGGTATGCTCCGACCCATATGTTTCCTTGATTGTCTTCTGTAAGGCAGTGTACCTTCCATGTCGACATATCAAACGCTACGCCGGGTATTCTGATGTCTGTAACTTCTTCGCTTTCAGGGTTATAGAGCTTAATGCCACCGTTCTCTATGCCGGCCAGGACTGTCTCCGGGCCATATTTATCCGTGAAGCTGTTCTTCAGCAGGCTTTCGACCTTGCAGTTCCTTGCGCTTGCGTCTCGTGCCCTTCTTACCGCGTTTGACTGCTCGTCATAGATCAGGATGCCGTAGTTTGACGTTCCTATCAGGATGCTGTCGTCTTCGTTCTGAACGAAAGAAGTGACCACAGCGTCGTTGCCTGGAAGGTCTTTCCATATGTCTGTGTCCAGGACTTCGCCTCTGTCCATATCCATTATGATCACGCCACCGTCTTCAGCAGCAGTCCAGAGTCTGTTCTTCGAGTCTTTGAATATGTGCTTTATGAACGGTGAAGGGATCGCTGAATTGAGCGAGGCGGCCAGATCATGTACCGCCTTGCGTGTATGTGGATCTATCAGATATATTCCGTATCCGGACGAGGCTGCGATTATCATGTCCTTTCCTTTGACCTTCGCTTCCATTATCCTGGATATGTGCAGGTCGGATGACGGTACGTCCGGATCTTCAAGGTCAATCTTTGTGAATGATCCGTATTCTGGGTCGAATGTCTGCAGACCTGCTGACGTGCCGACCCAATAGGTGCCGAAACTGTCCTCTATGACTGCCAGAACGAAGTCACTTGCTATTGAGTTGGGATTGTTTCTGTCGAAATTGAACGTATTGAAGTCCATGCCGTCAAATCTCGCCAGACCGTTTTCTGTCGAGATCCATATGAAGCCCCTGCTGTCCTGATATATATCGTAGATCTGGCTGTTCGGAAGGCCGGAGCCTGATGTGTACAGTCTGGCCATCTGCGCAGAAGTCTCTCCGGCCCAGAAGATCATAAGAAGGGCCGTCAGAATTAGCTTTATTTGTTTCATTAGTGTTATTGTCAGTGTATGTGTTGCAAAAATATAACTTTTTATCCGTCTTTTGCCGATTTTGAAACATTATTTGTTACAGAAATATCCATTATCTCCTTATTTCTTTTGTATTTTTGTAACAAAATCAAGAAACATTATGGAAAAAACTTGGAGATGGTTCGGTAAAAAGGACAAGATAACCCTGCAGATGCTCAGGCAGATAGGGGTGGAAGGAATTGTTACGGCGCTTCATGATGTGCCAAACGGAGAAATATGGACTCTTGAGGCGATAGAAGATCTGAAACAGTATATAGAATCGTATGGACTTCGCTGGTCTGTGGTAGAGAGTCTTCCTGTATGTGAGGCGATCAAGTATGCAGGACCGGAAAGGGAACAGCTGATCGAAAATTACAAGATCAGCCTTGCAAATCTTGGTAAGGCAGGAGTTAAAACCGTTTGTTACAACTTCATGCCGGTGATCGACTGGATCAGGACTGACCTTTACCATCCATGGCCTGACGGATCGTCGTCTTTGTATTTTGATTATGCACGTTTCGCATATTTCGATGTGAAGATACTTAAGAGAGAAGGGACGGAAGCGGACTATTCTGCTGATGTTCTTGCGAAGGTCGAGGAACTTGACAAGACTATCACGGAAGCCGAAAAAGACGACCTGATCGATTCGATAATTGTCAAGACTCAGGGATTCGTTAACGGAAACATCAAAGAGGGAGATCTGAACCCTGTCGCAATATTCAAGGGCTTGCTGAAGCAATATGAAGGCATTACAAGAGACCGGCTTCGCGAGAACATGGCTTATTTCCTTGCGGCTGTAATGCCTGTATGCGAGGAGTATGGCGTAAATATGTGCGTTCATCCTGACGATCCTCCATTCCAGGTCCTGGGACTTCCGCGTATCGTTACATGCGAAGAGGATATCGAGTGGTTCCTCAATGCTGTCGATAACCCTCATAACGGTCTTACCTTCTGTGCTGGTTCCCTCTCAGCCGGAGCTCATAATGATGTCGTTAAAATGGCTGAAAAATTCGCGAAGCGCACGCATTTCGTGCATCTGAGAAGCTGCAACATACTTCCTGACGGAAACTTCATAGAGGCTTCGCATCTTGAAGGAAGAGGCCATCTGGTTGATCTGATCCGTATTTTCGAGCGACATGAAAAGGCAGATCTGCCTATGAGAGTCGATCATGGCCGCACGATGCTTGGAGATGAGGATAAAGGCTACAATCCTGGATATTCATTCCACGGCAGAATGCTCGCCCTCGGTCAGGTAGACGGCATGATGGCTGTCGTAAGAGATGAAATGAAGAAAGGTTAAATCCAACTCTATTTTATAAAAAGGTTAAAACCTGAGCTTTCTTCTGTATTTGCTTAATGGGATAGAGACGAATCTCTCGATATATTCATATTTGATGGGATTCATGTCTTTATCCCATATTTCATGTCTGTAGCTGTTATAGTAAAACAGTTCGGTCTGGCCGTTTTTGTAAGTCACGACAAAATGTCCTGTGGGTCTATGCGTTTTCCCATGTTTTTCTTTCGTATGTCGTGTCAGATCGATTCTGCATATGGTTTCCTGGACATATTTGGCTTTCTCTGAATCAGAGGTTTCGGCTACAATCTCAGTCTGCATTGAGCTCAGTAATTTACTCATCCTCTGCTTCTGGTCGTTTGTCACCTTCTCCAATTTCATGATGATCTCGGAACATTGCCGGAATTGTTCATAGAGTGCTTTAAGCATGGAATCTCCGAGTTCTTCTTTCATTTTGCCTGAAACAATGCGGTCTTGTATTCTTCTTTCTTTCTTTTCAATCTGTGTGAGTGTATGCTTTGCATTGTTCAGTTTCGTCAGGTTTATGTCATTCATTCTTTTTTTTTCACTCTCCAATACTTTTGCCGCTCTGACTCCGGTCTTTAAATGGAATTCTTTCGTGAGATGCCAGGCAAAACTGTCGATGATGTTGATCGGAATTGAAATGTTGAAGGTTCCTTGCAAGGTGACGTGCCTGTTGCCATAATTGGCCGTGCTGTTCTTTGGGCTTAGCGTCATGCCGTTTCTGCTGTCTTTGATCAAGCCTTTGCAGAAGTATGTATGCTTATGGGTTGTCTTGACTTCCCTCCTGTTCTCCTTCATCTTTTTCTGTGCGGCATTAAAGAGCTCGTCAGATATGAGTCTGGGGTAAATGTTGCAGCTCTGTCGCTTTGAAGTCTTTCCTGAGTTATCCTCTCCATATGTGGCATATTCAGTACGTCTGCCTATATATGCCACATTTCTCAATATCGCTCTTACGATGCCGGCTGCACTGCAGATGCTTGAGGCGCAGATCTGCCCTGTCTCCAAAAGTTCCTTTCCGATAACTGAAGTTGATTTGCCGGCATTGACATAGTCCTCGAACACTTGAAGTACCATCGGCGCTTTTCTGTCGTCAATGACTATCCTTTGCTCTTTATCAACGATATAGCCATGGGGAAGAGTGCCACCTACGTAAAATCCGTTCTTTTGCTTTCTGGCTTTGCCTCGTGCCAGCCTCTCTTTTCTGATATACCCTTCGTTTTCTGCCAATGCATTGAATATTGCAAAAGTCATGTTGGCAGTTTCTTCGATCTTGAAATTATTGTCGAACAACTTGATGTACGGTTTGAGTATTATCAACTGTACCTTATTCTCTTTCAAGAAGTTTCGTATTGAGTAGTTTACTTCAGCCCGTCTTCCTATACGGCTTATTTCATAAGCGAATACGCAGTCGTACAATCCGGGATTGTCAAGAATCCTATGCTTCAGTTCAATGAGGCCAAGTCTATGCTCTTCATCTAATTTTACAGCGGACTCTTTATCCTCAATCAGGGTGATATCCTCTTTTCTATAACCACCTGCTGTCGCGAATCTGATAACTTCTTCTGTCTGCTGCAGCAAGTCCTGTTTTAATGTCGAAACACGAGATAATATAATTGCTTTGCTCATATTGCACTTGTATTAAGTTTACAGGTGCAAATGTAAAATAATGTAATTTCTTGCAGAGGTGTCTATCAGTACCTGTAGACTTTCAGCAGCTGGGCTCCGTATTCTCCGAACGGAATCCTTATGTGTCTTCCCTGGTGGTTTTCGTCGCCGTTCAGTCTGCGGATCTTCTGCATCTTGCCGTAGTCGTCAAAGCTTATCTCGTCGATTCTTTCGATTCCTACCCGGCCCCTTCCGTCTGCCGGTGACATTGTTGTCACTACGCCCGTACCCATGAAAAGGTACATGTCATTACCCATGTCCATGATCATAACCGCTGTCTCGCCCCATTTGTCCGGATCCTCTGCTTCAGGATTCCAGCCCAATGTGAGGTCGTGTCTGCACTTGAAGTCTATTCCGTTGATAGTCAGCACGGTTTCTTTCTCAGTGGCATCAGCGAGCATTCCGTAGATCTTTCCGGCAGCCTGTTTCTCTGCAATAAGGTCAAGTGCCGGTGTAAGCAGTTCGTATGCTTTTTTCAGCGGGTAGTCCTTCTCCTGAGGCATGTTGTCAATCGAGAATGGGCTGAATCCTATTGCTGCGTGATGTCCGAGAGCGTAGAATACTCTTGCCCCGTTCTCCGGTTCCTGTCTTACCTCCGGAATGAACAGCTGATTGTCAGCTGTGGCATATTGAGATATCCATGAAGCAAATCCCTTGTCATAGATATCGGGGCATATGATGTCAATGCTTGGAGCTACGGTCTTCCAAATCGGCATCAGATGGGCCAGAGGGCCTGCACTCGGATATTCTCCGGCCTTCCTGCCTCGCGAATTGAGGGCTGTATTCACGAACATAGGAATGTCGTATTCCGCTTTTCCTGCCGCAGCCACACGCTCGGTATATCTCGCGTACCAATATGCCATGAATATCTCGTCAGCTTCAAGACTTGAACCGAAAACCTCTTTCCATGAACCTGTAGTCGCTTTTCCTGCAGCCTTCCATACATCATTTATATGGTCATTAGCCTTGCCTGAGGTCAGCATGTACATCATATCGTAAGGAACGGGGCTGTTATAGGCGTTCTGTGCCAGTCTCGAGTGGTCTCGGGCATCTCCGAGCATGCCTATCTCATTCTCGACCTGTACCATGATCACGGTGCCTTCAGATCCGTCAGCCTTCCTTATATATTTCATTAGAGAGGCGAAGGCCTTCGCGTCCGCGCGTACGTTTCTTTCCGAGAAGGCGGACATTATTTCCGGGATGCTGCCGTCAGAGTTTGCCGCCAACTCGAATTCGCTGTTGAACCCTCGTTTCACCCATGACGGTGCATAGCATGACATGCTGTTCTTCCAGCTTCCGAACCACAGTAATATGAGTTTCTGCCCGTTTGCTCTGGCTGATTTGAGAAGGTAGTCGACTGTGCTGAAATCGTAGCGTCCCTCTTCCGGCTCGATAAGCTCCCAATATACCGGGGCAAGTACGGTGTTTACTCCCGATTCTGCAAGATATTTCCATGTATCCCTGCTGTCCAAGTATTCTCCGCTTGAGGCGCTGGAATTGGCCAGCTCTCCTCCCAGGATTATGAACGGCTTGCCTCCGTGCATGAGCTGTGTTGCATTCCCTTGTCTTACCAGCTCGGATATCTGTGCCTGCGCTGAAATGCATGCCGCTGTCAGCACGAGGGTGAGTATTGTCCTCTTCATTCTGTATCGTTTTCTGTTTACGACGTAAAATTACTTAAAAAAGTCTAAAATGAGGATAATATCGTCCATATCTGCCTTAATTTTTCGCGATTTTAGCAAAAATGGAACATTTCTTTAGAAAATGATACATTTTGGCGTTCTGTGGCTGCTGTGGTGTTACCTTTTTAAAAGCATTTGAAATATTAAGGATAATAAGCCGTTTATTATTTGTTAACTTTGCATAGATAAAACTGTGTCTTTGCATTTATAGGCAAAATACTCAACTATCCATAAATTTATTAACAAAAAACTAACCCGTAATGAAAAATGTAACAAAACGAAGTTGGAAGATCCCTACTCTGATTTTCCTCATGCTGTTCTGTTGCGTGACCGCATCGGCTCAGTCTTTCACTGCGAAAGGAGTCGTTGTAGACAGCAACGGTGTGCCCGTTCCTGGAGCTGGTGTTCAGATCCAAGGCAACGAAAATGTGGGTGCAATTACAGACCTTGACGGTAACTTCTCGTTGACTGTTCCGAATGAGAATGCGATTCTCGTATTTTCATTCATCGGAATGGAGACGACTTCAGTTCAGGCGTCAAAAGGAAACATGAGAGTGGTTCTTGCTGACGATGCTCTCCTCCTCGAGGAGACAATCGTAGTCGGTTACGGACAGCAGAAAAAGGCATCCGTTGTCGGCGCGATCACTCAGACTACAGGTGAGGTGCTCGAAAGAGCAGCCGGAATCAGCAGCGTCGGTGCTGCCCTTACCGGTAACCTCCCGGGCGTTGTGACTACTCAGTCTACCGGTATGCCAGGTGAAGAGGACCCTAAGATCACCATCCGAAGCGGCAGCTCATGGAACGGTAATGATCCTCTCGTCCTCGTCGACGGTATCGAGCGTCCTATGACCTCTGTGGACATCTCATCAGTTGAGAGCATCTCTGTACTCAAGGATGCATCTGCAACAGCTGTCTACGGTGTGAAGGGTGCGAACGGTGTTATCCTCGTGACAACAAAGCGTGGTCAGGAAGGTAAGGCCAGAATCGATGTCGGCTTCAATGCTACTATGAAGAATCCTTCAAAGCTTCCTAACAAGCTCGATTCTTATGATGCGTTGATGGCAAGAAATATCGCTGTAGAGCACGAGCTTCCTCTTATGGGTGCCGACTCATGGGCTTATGTACGTCCTCAGGCATTCATCGAGAACTATCGCAACCAGACTACAGTCGAGCAGATGGAGCGTTATCCAAACGTAGACTGGCAGAAGGCTCTCTTCAACGATTTCGCTATGGCTTACAATGCAAACATCAATGTAAGCGGTGGTACAAAGTTCGTGAGATATTTCGCATCTGCTGACTACCAGAACGAGGGTGACCTCTTCAAGCTCTATCCAAACAACCGTGGATATGAGTCAGGTTACGGTTATGACCGTATCAACGTAAGAAGTAACCTCGACTTCAAGATCACCAACACAACAACATTGAAGGTGAATCTCTCAGGTTCAAGCGCAAGAAGAACTGCCCCTACAATGAACTCTACCAATGATATCTGGCAGATTCAGCAGCAGTGGGCCGGTGCTTACAACATCGCGCCGGACGTATTCCTTCCTGTTTATTCTGACGGAGCATGGGGATACTATCCTAACATTTCAAATGTGACAAACTCTGCGCAGAACCTCTCAGTCGGCGGACGTTTCGAGACAACTACAAACCGTATCAATACGGACTTCACCCTTGAGCAGGACCTTTCATTCATCACTGAGGGACTCTCTCTCAGAGGTCTGATCTCATGGGACAACCAGTTTGTTGAGTCTGGTCGTGGAGTTTCTGATATGTATAATGATCCTGTTGTAAAGTGGATCGATCCTGACACAGGAAACGTGACATTCAAGACACCTGTCACTCCATATCATAACTTCGACTACAGCCAGCCTATCAAGTGGACATCAAACGGTGGTTCGGTGAACAACTGGTCGACAATGCGTAACCTCTACTATCAGGGCCAGATCAACTACATGCGCACTTTCGCAGAGAAGCATGACGTATCAGCCATGGGTCTTTTCAGCCGTCAGGAGAACGCTACAGGTTCAATGATCCCTATGTATCGTGAGGACTGGGCATTCCGTGTTACATACAGCTGGAACGGACGTTACTTTGCTGAGTACAACGGTGCTTACAACGGTTCTGAGAAGTTCGCAGACGTTAACCGTTTCGCTTTCTTCAACTCAGGCGCGATCGGTTGGATGCTCAGCGAGGAGCCTTTCATGAAGTGGCTCCGCGAGAAGAGGTATGTCGAGATGCTCAAGATCCGTGCTTCTTACGGTGAGATCGGAGACGACAACGTAGGTCAGCGTTGGCTTTACATGTCTCAGTGGGCTTATGGTGGAGCGACCAACATGGCTCTCAATGCTGAGAACAGTATCTATGAGTGGTACAGAGAGTCAGCTATCGGTAACCCTGACGTACAGTGGGAGACCGTTACAAAGCTTAACCTCGGTGTTGACTACTCTATGTTCAAGGGTCTGATCGCCGGTAGCTTGGAGTTCTTCCAGGATGACCGTACAGACATTCTCGTGAACGGTAGCGAGCGTTCAGTACCTGCTTATTATGGTGGTACACCTCCAACAGTGAACCTCGGTAGAGTACGTGCAAAGGGTTATGAGCTCGAGCTCCGCGTGAACAAGCAGTTCGCCAACTCTCTCCGCCTCTGGGGTAACTTCAACATGACTCACTCTGAGAACATCATCCTCCAGAAGGACGACCCTCAGATGCGCCCTGATTATCAGAAGGATGCCGGATTTGCAATCGGACAGTACAAGTCTCATATCGATGCTGGTTTCCTCCAGACATGGGATGAGGTTTACGGTTCACCTGCACATGATACAAACGATGCACAGAGACTCCCTGGTGACTATTATATCGTAGACTTCAACGGTGACGGTGTCGTAGACTCAAAGGACTCTGCTCCATTCGGATATACAGGTACTCCTCAGAACACATACAATGCTACTGTAGGTTTCGAGTGGAAGGGCTTCAGCGCATTCGCACAGTTCTACGGTGTAACAAACGTTACTCGTGACGTTCCTCTCGGAAGCTTCGGCAGCAAGCTTAACACCGTATATGATATGGGTACATGGTGGTCACCTGCAACTCCAAATGCAGACGTTGTAGTTCCAAGCTTCAACAGAACACCAAGCTATAACAATGGTACACAGTATCTTTTCGACGGTTCATATGTACGTCTCAAGAATATCGAGATCGCTTATACTGCAGTTGGTGGTTGGGTAAAGAAGATCGGTCTTGATTCAATGAAGATTTTCTTGAACGGTAACAACCTCTGGCTCTGGACACGCATGCCTGACGACCGTGAGTCTAACCTCAATGGTTATGGCGGAGGCGGCGGTGCTTATCCTACAGTTAGACGATTCAACCTTGGTGTAAAGATCACCCTTTAATCGATGACAACAATGAAGAAATTTTTTAACACTTATATATTGATAGGTTTATCCTTGATGTTGGGTATGTCTCTCGTATCATGCGAGGCGTATCTTGACAAAGAGCCTGAATCTACAATTTCTGAGGAAACAGCTTTTGTGAACTTCAGAAACTTCCAGGGTTTCGTGGAGGAGATCTACAACTGTATCCCTGATAAGGAGAAATGTAACTGGTGTCCGTCTTGGAACTGGGGAGATGAAGAGGTCTTCAATACGAACGCAAACGACCGTATGACCAACCAGGTTGACCTTGGTAACTTCCGTGCATGGATGAATACCGGTAACTGGCTTTACAAGGGCAGCAGCAACTCTACATCGACTAACAAGTTCGATCACTCACTCTGGCCACATTCATGGTACTGCATCCGTAAGGCCAATGTAGGTCTCAGAGCTCTCGAGAACGGTATGCTCGTGAACGCTACACAGGAGGAGAAGGATATGATCGCTGGTCAGCTCTACTTCTTCCGTGCATGGTGGCACTTCGAGCTCATCAACTGGTTCGGCGGCCTTCCATACATCGACAAGGCTTTCGAGGCTAACGACGAACTCACTCTTCCACGTCTTACATATCAGGAGTGTGCAGCTAAGGCAGCTGAAGACTTCCGCAGAGCGGCTGAGCTTCTTCCTATCAACTGGGACAACACTGCAGCTGGTAAGGCGACATTCAACAAGAACGATCTCCGTATCAACAAGGTGATGGCTCTTGCATATCTCGGTAAGTGCTACCTCTGGATGTCTTCTCCATTGATGGAGCATGGCGCTCAGACAGGTGGTGCAAATACCTATAATTATAATAAGGATTATGCTCAGAAGGCTGCTGACGCTCTCGGTGAGCTCCTCGCTCTCGTTGAGTCAGGTCAGACTCAGTATGCTCTTGCAGAGTTCAACTATACTGATATCTACAATCACCAGAAGTCACCTGAGGCTACTACTTCATATTCTGACAACTTCTATACAAGAAAGCAGAACTGGAAGCAGCCGGGTACAGTTGAGGCGATCTTCCGTGGTCCATCACCAGACTACAACGGTTCTAACTGGAATACTACAAAGGTATTCGGACCTAAGGTTGACGGTGTCGTAGGACATGACGTAGTTATCCACCAGCCAACTGCAAATGCAGTCGAGATGTACGGTATGGCAAACGGTCTTCCTATCGATCATCCTGAGTCAGGTTATGACCCAAGATATCCATTCAAGGATCGTGACCCACGTTTCTACCATGACATCGTATTCGACGGCTTCAAGTACCTCAACGGTGATCCACAGTCTTGGGCACACCTTCAGTACTGCCAGCTTTACACAGGCGGTAACATGCGTGACGTAGCTAATGCAAGCCGTACAGGATACTTCATCCAGAAGCTCGTTCCTCATACATGTAACGAGGTTGACCGTGAGTATGACTGGGGTTCTTCACTCCATACATATCTTCCATATATGAGACTTGCAGATGTATATCTCATGTATGCAGAGGCAACAGCAGTAATCGGAGGACGTGACGGTAAGTCAAGCAAGTGCAACCTTACTTCAGTTGACGCAATCAACAAGCTCCGCGACCGCGTAGGTGCTGGCCATGTTGACGCAGGCTTCAGCGGAAATGCATACATGGATGAGGTTCGTCGTGAACGTGCCGTAGAGCTCATGTTCGAGGGTCATCGTTTCAACGACCTTCAGCGCTGGCTCCTTCTTACCGAGGCTCCATATACACAGAAGTACTCTCATGAGTTCACACGTGTACATGACGATGACTGGTACAAGAAGAACGATCCTAGAGATGCTGAGGTTGTAGGCCTCAAGAAGGAACTCATTCTTGAAAGAGCATTTGATACCAAGCATTACTGGTTCCCGCTTCCTGACAGCGAAGTTTACCTTTATGCAGACTTCCCTCAGAACCCAGGCTGGTAATCGTAAGGAGAAAAGTGTATAATTTTAAAATCATTGAAAATGAAACACATGAAAGCAAGATACATTCTTTATGCAATGCTGCTCGCTTCTCCTTTTACGATGAGCGCTCAGACTGCTGAGAATACAGACAGCGATCCGCTGGTAAATGTCGCTTTCCGTCAGGTGGCACAGAGCGACATTATCGGAAGCGTAGCTGTCCTTGACTATGAGGCATTGACCGAAAAGAACTATAACACATACAGCCTTGACAACATGCAGGCATATGTGAGCGGTTTCAACGGTAATTCTCTTTGGGGAATGGATGCCGACAACGATCAGGGCTACCTCGTCCTTATCGACGGCGTTCCACGTGACGCAAACAACGTCCTTCCTACAGAGATCGCTCAGGTGACATTCCTCAAGAGCGCGCAGGCTGTAGTCCTCTACGGTAGCCGCGCTGCTAAGGGTGCGATCCTGATCACTACAAAGCGTGCAACAAATGACGGCCTCAGTGTAAGCGTACGCGCAAACACAGGAGTACACGTTGCAAAGGCTTTCCCAGAGTATCTCGGCGCTGCTGAGTACATGACTCTCTACAATGAGGCTCTTGCAAATGACGGTAACGCTCCTCTTTATTCAGCTGAGGAGATCTACAACCATTCTGCAGGTCTTAATCCATACCGTTTCCCGGACATCAACTACTACTCTTCAGAGTACATCAACAAGGCGTACAACCGTACAGATGTAACTGCTGAGATCACCGGTGGCGGATCACGCGCTCACTTCTACAGCAATGTAAGCTACTACAACCAGGGTGACTTCCTTAAGGTAGGTGAGGCTGCAAACAACAACACCAGCCGTTTCAATGTACGTGGTAACGTTGACGTGCACATCAACGATTTCGTGAAGGCGCATATCAATGCAAACACAACATTCTACGACTCGAACTCAGCTAAGGGTGATTACTGGAACGTAGCATCTACAATGCGTCCTAACTTCCCTCAGCATGCGGCTCCTCTCATCCCTGTAGCGCTTATCGACCCTAATGCCCTCAGCGCATTGGAGCTCATCGCCGCTTCAGGAAACATCATCAACAAGAATGGTGAGGCTTTCTTCCTCGGAGGTACACAGCAGAACACAACAAACGTATTCGCTGACATGTACTCAGCAGGTAGAAGCAAGTGGACAAGCCGTCAGTTCCAGTTCGATACAGGTGTTGACATTGACCTTCAGAGAGTTCTCAAGGGTTTGACATTCAAGACAAACTTCGCGATGGACTATGCTACATCATATTCTACTTCTTATGATAACACTTACGCAATCTACACTCCTACATGGTCAAACTACAATGGTAAGGATGTTATCGTAGGTCTTACTAAGGAAGGTCTCGACGAGAGATCAGGTAACCAGAATATCGGTGGCAGTACAGCGAACATGACTATCCTCTTCAACGCAATGTTCGACTATAACAGAACATTCGCTCAGAAGCACAATGTATCGGCATTGCTCGTTGCATCAGGTTTCCAGCAGACTATTTCAGGTACATATCACCGCACTGCAAACGCTAACCTCGGTGTTCAGGCTGCTTACAACTATGACAAGCGTTACTATGTTGACTTCAGCGGCGCAGTAGTACATTCTGCAAAGCTCGCTCCTGGTCACAGAAATGCATTCTCACCATCTGTAACATTGGGTTGGAAGATCGCCAACGAGTCATTCCTCAAGGATTCTGACGCAGTCAACGATCTTACTCTCTCAGTTTCAGGCAGCGTTCTCAATCAGGACATCGACATTCCGGATTACTTCCTCTATGCTCCTGTATGGAAGACTGACAACTACGGATATGAGTGGAATGACGGTAACCTTTCACAGTATGTGACTTCTACAAGAGGTGCAAACGATCTCCTTTCATTCATCCAGCGTAAGGAGGTTTCTGCAAACATCAGAGGTGCGTTCTTCGACAACTCACTCACATTCGATGCATCATACTTCATCCAGTCAATGGAGGGTTATACAATCAGCAATACGACTACATGGCCTTCACACCTTTCAACAGGTTATCCGTCACAGTCGTTCATCCCTACATTGAACTTCAATAACAATGCACGTACAGGTTTTGATGTAAGCGTAAACTACAACAAGACTTTCGGTGACTTCACATTCGGAGTAGGTGCAAACGTTACATGGTATGACACTATCGCAAGTCGTCGTGACGAGGTCTACACAGACCACAGACAGCGTCAGGGCAAGCCGCTCGACGGCATCTGGGGATACCAGTCAGCAGGAATCTTCCAGTCACAGGAGGAGATCGACGGATGGTACGAGCAGAAGCTCGGTTCTACAGTTCGTCCTGGTGACATCAAGTACGTTGACCAGAACGGTGACGGCGTTGTAAATTCAGACGACCAGATCTTCCTTGCAAAGGGCGGATGGTACGGTAACCCTCTCACTATGGGTCTTAACCTTACCCTCAAGTACAAGAGCTTCACACTCTTCGCTCTCGCAACAGCTGGAACAGGCGCTTACGGCTTGAAGAACAGCTCATACTACTGGATCGACGACCAGGACAAGTATTCAGCAGTTGTTCGTGACCGTTGGACTCCTGAGACTGCAGCGACTGCTACATATCCACGTCTTACTGTAACTGAGGGTGCAAACAACTTCGTTACTTCAGACTTCTGGATGTACAGCACAAAGCGTCTCGACCTTGCAAAGGTTCAGCTTACATACGATCTTCCAAGTGCTGTTCTTGCAAACAACAAGGTGATCAAGGGATTCTCTGCATATCTCAGCGGAAGCAACCTTCTCACAGTTTCACCAGAGCGTAAGCATATGGAAATGAATGTAGGTTCAGCTCCTCAGACCCGTTTCTATAATCTCGGAGTTAAGCTTGTATTCTAATTATTAAAACTACAGAACAATGAAAATTAAGAATATATTGATTCTCGCGATTCTGGCTGGTTCATTCTGTTCTTGTGCGGACCTTATCAATCCTTCAATTCAGAATGCTCAGACTGAGGAACAGATGTTCAAGGATCCTTCGTCTGCCATGGGTATTCTCGGTTATGCATACGGAAACCTTCCGTTCGAGACCAAGAGTACTACCGATATCGCAACAGATGACGCTGTCACAAACGATCTCGGCAGCGGTTACATTAAGATGGCACAGGGAACATGGGCTGCCAACAACGACCCTATGTCTCAGTGGCAGGCCCGTAAGATCACTATCCAGTATCTCAACCTCTTCCTTAAGAATGTGGAGACTGTATCTTGGTCAAAGGACCCATTCAGACAGGCAATGTTCATTGACAAGCTTCGTGGTGAGGCTCTCGGTCTTCGTGCCTTGAATATGTATTATCTCCTCAGAAACCATGGTGGATGGACTTCTGGCGGTCAGCTCCTTGGAGTTCCTATTATCCTTGAGCCGGAGGGAGTGGAGTCTGACTTCAACCAGCCTAGAGCATCATTCCAGGCATGTGTGGAGCAGATCTACGCAGACATCGATGAGGCAATGAAGCTTCTTCCATTCGACTATGTTCAGCTTACTGACGACAACGAGGTTCCTCAGAGATATAAGGAGATCGGTGTACAGTACGCACAGGAGTACAATGCTGTATTCGGCGATTCATTCAGCGGACGTATGAGCGGACGTATCGCACAGACAATCAAGGCTCTGGTTGCTCTCCTTGCTGCCAGTCCTGCTTATGCTGAAGGTACAGAGGTAACTTACGAGGACGCAGCGAATGAGGCTGCAGCTGTGTTGAAGCACATCAACGGTGTTGCAGGTGTTGACCCTACAGGATACAAGTGGTTCATGGAGAAGAAGACTCTCGACGCTCTTGGATCAGGTCAGTGCCCTCCTGAGATCCTTTGGAGAGGTTCTATGAACAAGGGAACAGAGGATTACGCATTCGGTATCAGCCAGGAGAAGGATAACTATCCTCCTACACTTTACGGAAGCGGTCGTATCAACCCTACTCAGAACTTCGTTGATGCATTCCCTATGGCAAACGGTTACCCTATCACCGATCCTGCCAGCGGTTACAATGAAAACGATCCTTATGCAGGTCGTGACCCACGTCTTGCAGAGTATGTGATCTACAACGGAGCTACTTACAAGGGCACACAGATCATTACAGGTTCATACTCATCTGACAACAACGGTCTCAACAAGATCTCGACATCAACACGTACAGGATATTACCTCCGTAAGCTCCTCCGTGATGACTGCGATCCAAATCCTTCTGCAACAAATGCTCAGTATCACTATCCGGTTTATCTCCGTTATACAGAGATCTTCCTTGCTTATGCTGAGGCAGCAAATGAGGCTTGGGGCCCTACAAATAAGGGTTCACATGGATTCAGCGCTTACGATGTGATCAAGGCTCTCCACGACCGTGCAGGCGTAGGTAATGACTACCTCGACAGCATCCGGGACGACAAGGACAAGATGCGTGAGCTTATCCGTAACGAACGTCGTATCGAGCTCTCATTCGAGAACAAGCGTTTCTGGGATATGAGACGTTGGAATCTCGATCTTAATGAGACTGCTAAGGGTATCAAGATCGACCAGGTTGGTGGAGCTCTCCAGTATACCAAGATCGATGTTGAGCCTCGTAACTATGCAAGTCATATGTATCACGGCCCTATTCCTGAAACTGAGGTTCTCAAGTGGAGCAACCTTGAGCAGAACAAGGGATGGTAACAACATGTTTGTAGAATTTTAATTTTGACAAAAATGAAATTAAATAATATTGCTAAAATCGTGCTTGCCGGAGCTGCCATGTCTGTTCTCGCTTCTTGCCACAACCAGGAGCAGATCTTCCCAGACTATGACGGTGGTATCACAGCATACTTTGCATACCAGTATCCGGTAAGAACCATAGTGCTTGGCGAGTCTGAGACATTCGATACCTCACTCGACAACCAGCGCAAGTGCATTATCTATGGTACAATGGGTGGTGCTTATGAGGGTAAGGATGTTGTTATCGACGTAGAGGTTGACAATACTCTGACTGACAATCTCTATTTTGATGCAGCTTGCGAGACCCCTGTAAAGGCTATGCCTGCTGAGTACTATACTCTTTCTGGTAATCAGCTCGTATATGGTGGAAAGCATATGGGCGGTGTAGAGGTGCAGCTTACTGATGCATTCTTCGCTGATCCTGACGCTATCAAGAACACATATGTGATCCCTGTGAAGATGACAAACATCGTGAAGGGAGCTGACCAGATCCTCGCAGGTACTCCAGCAATCGAGGGTGACAACGCTTGGAGAACAGACGCTTCTCAGTGGAAGGTCCTTCCTAAGGATTACACTCTCTTTGCAGTGAAGTACATCAATCCATGGGACGGAAGCTGGCTTCGCCGCGGTGTTGACACAATCACTGAAAACGGTAAGGTGACAACTGACGTACGTCACAAGCAGTATGTAGAGAATGATGAGGTCATGTTCCTTTCTACTCAGTCTCTCAACTCTGTGACATTCCCTATGACAGTAAATGTTGAGACAGTCGTTCCTCCTCCAACACAGTACTCATTGAGCATGACAAACAATATTGCCGGTGATGCTTGGGGACAGCAGACTGTATACACATTCGGTACTCCGCTCAAGCAGGGTTCGACATATGTACTCACTTGTATGGTAAAGGGTACTGCTGAGGCTTCGGCTGCGATCTACTTGGCTGATGCTGATGGTAACCAGTCATACAACTACCCTCCTATTCCGTTCACAACAGAGTGGACTAAGGTGACATTGGAGCTCATGCCTAGCGCAGAGTCTGCTACAATGATGATCAATACAGGTGCTTGCGAGGGTACTTTCTGGCTTGATGACATCTCTCTCATCGAGAAGGGTAAGACTGACGAGTACATCGTTGACGGTAACTTCCCTACAGCCGAGAGACCAGCAGCTTGGAATTCATGGGGTGGTACAACTCCAGCAAGCGTTGTTCCTGAGGGATATACAGCTGAGGAGCTCCAGCCTACTATCCAGGTTGTTCCTGTAGCGACAGACCTCGTTCTCACATTCGACGGAGATGATATCACAGTATCATCTGCTACTGAAGGTGTGACAGCATCAGGTACTGGTAAGTTCGTTAAGGACGGTGAGAAGATGGCCTGGGGTAACAAGGACCGCGACGGTATCTATCTTGAGTACAACGTGGACTTCGGCCCTAAGCAGTACGCTATCAGAGATACTCTCGTTTCACGCAGCCGCGAGATGATCATCGAGACATTCTCTCCAACCTTTAAGAAATAACACTAAAAGAGATTAAGACATGAAATACTATAGAATATTATTTCTTGCTGCGGCCTTGACCGGACTCGCATCATGTGCGATGGACGAACTCAAGGACTATGAGGTACAGAAGCCTCAGAATATCGAGCAGTATGAGTATCTCAATGAGTATGATGTTCTGAAGAATTATGTTGACCGTACGGCATCTCCTGACTTCAAGTTGGGAGCTGCCCTCGCGGCCAGCGATTTCTTGGCACATGGTCAGGTATATGCGCTTGCAGCATCCAACTTTGACGAGATGACTGCCGGAAACGATATGAAGTACGCTTCTATCGTAGGTAATGACGGTACCATGAGCTTTGACAATGTAAGAAACTTTGTCAATGGCGCTGCAGAGGCAGGCATGACTGTTTACGGTCATACTCTTGCATGGCACGCGCAGCAGAACAACAAGTACCTCAACTCACTCATCGCCGATAAGGAGATCGAGGTTGAGGAGGGTGCTACTGACGTTATCGTTGACGCAGAGTTTGATTATTCGACTTATTCATCATGGTATTATTGGGCTGGTTATCCAGAGGGTGGACAGCAGACTGTAGGCATCGTTGACGGTGTATTCCAGGCTAACAACCCTACTCCTACTCCCGCAGGAAGCGGATGGCAGTTCCAGTATCATGTGGCTGACGGTATCCAGTGGGTTGCAGGAAGAACATATAAGATCACTGCTATGATCCGTGCTTCTCAGCCTGCAACATTCACACTCGCAGCAGGTACATGGGGCGGTCAGGCAGCAGGTAATATCGAGGTGTCTGACGAGTGGCAGGAAGTTACTGTAACCCGTACTGTCGGTGTTGATGGCGGTGGATTCGTAATGTTCCAGTCAGGTGAGGTTCCTGGTATCATCGAGATGCAGTGGCTCAAGGTAACACATGAGGAGGCTAAGGCAATTTCATGGTGGACAGACATCATCTCAAACGGTGATGCAGAGGGAGACGATCTTACCAACTTCGTTTCAACTCATATCGGTGGTACAAACGGCCCTGTAGACGTTGTAGACGGAGCAGGTGTCAACGGTACACGCGCATTCGTGGTTTCTTCTGCCGGTGGCGGTACTCAGACATGGGATACTCAGTTCTTCGTTTATGCAAACCGTCCGCTTGCTGAGGGTGACAAGATCAAGCTCGCATTCGATTATCGCGCAGACGTTGCCAATAATGCAGAGTCTCAGGCACATGCTGCTCCTGGAGGATATATCCACTGGGATGGTGGTGCAGCAATCAGCTTCACTACAGAGTGGCAGCATTTCGAGAAGACAATCGTTGTAAACAGTACTGTGTCTCCAGATGGCAACTTCCAGACATTCGCTTGGAACCTCGACGTAGGAGCTCCTGAAGCACCGGTCAACAAGTATTACTTCGATAACGTATTCTTCGCAATCGAGGAGTCTGGAAATACTATTCCACTTACTCCAGAGGAGAAGAAGGATACACTCACTTGGGCAATGGACAATTGGATCAAGGGAATGATGGAGGTAACAGCTGAGAAGGTTTCTGCTTGGGACGCTGTAAACGAGGCTATCTCTGGCGCTGACTATGACGGCGACGGATACTATGACCTCCAGTCTGCAACCAACGGTGATCCGGCCAGCAACTTCTATTGGCAGGATTATCTCGGCAACGAGGATTATGTACGTATCGTTATTGCAAAGGCACGTCAGTACTATGCAGAGTTCGGTGGAACAGCTCCTCTCAGACTCTTCATCAATGACTACAACCTCGAGTCTGATTGGGACGACAACAAGAAGCTCAAGAGCTTGATCCACTGGATCGATGTTTGGGAGTCTGACGGCGTTACAAAGATCGACGGTATCGGTACTCAGATGCACGTTTCATGCTATGCAAACCCTGATATCCAGGCAAGCAAGCAGGAGCACGTAGTGAAGATGCTTCAGCTCATGGCTGAGACAGGAAAGCTTATCAAGATTTCTGAGCTCGATATGGGTTATGTTGATGCAGACGGAAATACTGTGGCAACTTCAGCAATGACAGAGGAGCAGCATCAGCAGATGGCAGCTTACTATGAGTTCATCGTAAGCAAGTACTTCGAGATCATCCCTGCAGCTCAGCAGTATGGTATCACTCAGTGGTGCATTACAGACGCTTCAGGTGATCTTGGTACAGGTTGGAGAGGTGGTGAGCCTGTAGGTCTTTGGGATCTCAACTTCAACCGCAAGCACACTTACGCTGGTTTCGCAGCAGGTCTTCAGAGCAAGTAATCTGATAACCGCTTCATAAATAATTTCGTCGGGGGATTTACAATCCTCCGACGATTTTTATTTTTATATATAATTCAGTAATTTTGTGGGATTAACACAACTAATGCCACAAACAATGACATACATACTCAAGGCAATCTTGAGAATTGCTCTTTTATCCGGACTCTTCGTATGCTCAGGATGCTCCTCGTGGAAGTCTCCAGAGGCGACCTCTCCTGCCCGTCCGGTGACTTTCCCCGACTATGCCGAGGTTACTATACCCGTCAATATAGCTCCCCTGAACTTCATGGTACAAGGTGCTGAGTATGCTCAGGCCGTCTTCTGCCATGAAGGTGTGGAAATGCTCAGGGTCAAAGGCAAGGATGGAGTCATACAGATTCCGATCAAGAAATGGAGGGAACTGCTGAAGGCGGCTGCAGGAGGCAATATCGATGTGCAGGTGTCCGTATGGAGCAAGTCATTTCCTGACGGCATCTCATACCAGTCATATCCGATGCATGTGTCTGAAGATGAGGTAGATCCGTGGATTTCATACCGTCTTATAGAGCCCGGATATGTAGGCTGGAGGCAGCTCGGCATTTATCAGAGAGACCTGACCTCATTCGATGAATCTCCCATCGTTACCAATCGCAAATCAAATACGACCTGCATCAATTGCCATAGCTATCCGTCATATTCTCCGGAAAGCATGATGTTCCATGCCAGAGGCAAGAACGGCGGAACGATTCTTTACAAGGATGGCAAACTTCAGAAGATCGATTTCAAAAGCATAGGCCCGAAGAAGAATACGACTTATCCGTCGTGGCATCCTGACGGCAGGTATATAGCATTCTCGTCCAATACGACACATCAGATCTTTTTCGGAGAGGGTGAACAGCCTATCGAGGTTTTCGATACAGCCTCCGATCTCGTGATCTATGATACTGAGACCGGCCAGGTCCTTACAGACCCTCGATTCATGACAGAAGATAAGCTGGAGACATTCCCTTCATGGTCACCTGACGGCAGGTATCTGTATTTCGTATCCTATACGGCCAAGGAAATGCCGGTGTATTTCAATGCAGGGATAAGATATGACCTTCTCCGTGTTGCCTTTGACCCTCAGACCGGCGCTTTCGGAGAACACGTAGAAGTACTCTATGACTCGTCACTGAGGGGAGGAAGCGTATCATACCCTCGTGTCTCGCCGGACGGACGTCATCTGCTGTATACTTGGTCTGAAAATGGAACTTTCCCTATCTGGCATGATGAGGCGGATCTCAAGATGATTGACCTTCAGACCATGCAGGATGTGGATGTGTCTGTGTTGAATGATGTTGAAGATGCGGACAGTTATCATTCCTGGTCTTCTGAAGGCCGTTGGGTGATATTCGGAAGCAGAAGGCTTGACGGAAGGTATACAAGACTTTTCATGGCATACCTGGACGAGAACGGTCATGCAGATAAACCATTCCTTCTCCCGCAGGAAGACCCTCGTCAGAATATGTGGCGCCTGATGTCATTCAATGTGCCTGAGTTCATGTCTGGTAAAGTCGACCTTCCTGAGGAAGCTTCTGATTTGTTTTATTCTGAAGATTAAGCGAGATGAATATGAAAAAGCTTATTCTGCTGTCCCTTACATATGTCGCTCTGTGGGCGGTATGGTATTTTGCCTATCCGTACTTTCTCATATGGCTGGAAGGGTTCAGCTTCTTTACTACATTGCCGGACTTTACGGCGATTCATTTCCACCTGCCTGAAGACACCTTCAGGTATGTAGGATCGTTCCTGCTTCAGTTCTATGCCTTTCCCGCAGCCGGTGCGGCGATTCAGGCATTGCTGCCGGTATTGTTCATCCTGAGTATAATGGCAATCATAAAAAGGCTTGTCGAAAATTCGGAAGGTCTTGTCTGGATCGCATATGCCTTCCTGCCTCTTTATCTGTATTACCAGATGAGTGACATGACTCTTGTAAGGTCCATCACTATTCTTGCTGCTGTCGCAGCTGCCGCTATGTTGGTTTATCTTGCCACCATATTCATCAAGCCATTCGGAAAAGTTCCGGCTTTCTTGCGTAACAGGTATTTCTGTGCCGTGATGCTGCTTCTTTCTCTTGGAATGTCGGTCAGCGTCATGACTACATACGGCTCGGTAGGCCGCCATTATGAGAAGGTCGCCCATATGTATCATCTGGCGCAGCATCAGGAATGGGAGGAGATACTCGAGGAGATTTCCGTTCAGGAATCAGTCCAGAACGAGTACATGCGCAAATATGCTCTTCTTGCGCTGGCTCAGACCGGTCAGCTTACCGACTATGCGTTCCGATATGGATTGTCTTCGTCAGATGACTTCCTGTTCTATGATGTGCAGGAGTCTTTCTGTCTGAGTTTCAATGTGTTGTTCTATCGTACATTGGGCATGAACAACCCGGCGGTATATCATTCATACCAGCAGGCCTTGCAGTCTGTGCCGGGCCTGAGCTTCGATGCCATGAGGAACCTGACAGACATTTATCTCGAGCAGAAGGAATATGAACTTGCGAGGAAATACATGGATATCCTGGCGCATACGACCTGCCATGGCAAGTGGATCAGGGAACGCCTCCCAAAGCTTGAGGCCATCAGGGATGCCGAGCCGGAATACCGCATGCAGGGCGATAAGTTCATAATGGAGTCATTCCTTCCGGATATATCATCCATGTATGACAGATATCCGAAAGATGCCAAATACGCGGATTATCTTTTATGTGCAGTTCTTGCAAACAAGGATGCGGGTACTTTCTTCAAGATATTCAATGTGGTCGCGCCGAGGATATATACCGAAGGACAAAGAATACCGCGTATCTATCAGGAGGCTTTGCTGCTTATTGCGAGCAAGGAACCGGTGGTGCTGAAGGTCTATAGGATCGATGATGATGTCTGGAAGCGTTTTACTGATTTTACCGAACTCATGAGCCAGGGAAAGACCGCCCAGGCTAAGAGGAAATATGCCGATTCGTATTGGGCTTATGTGTATTAGACTATGAAGGCTGTTTACAGGAATATTCTTTTTATGGCGACCGTCGCTCTGCTGATGGCTGCCGGTATCCATTTTACCCAGGAATTCAGATTCTATAATATTGAAAGCAACGAGCTTTTCCTGTATGATTGGTCATATGTCTGGGATATGATTTGTCAGACCGGTGGAGTCGCGACCCTTCTGGGCTCTTTTCTGACCCAGTTCTTCAGGATTCCTTTTGCAGGTACTGTCATCGTGACTGCCATCTACATGCTGATCGCATGCATGATGGGCCGCGTTCTTTCCAGACTGTCCGGCAGCAATGTGATGAAGGGAATATCTTTCCTTCCGGTCGCATTCCTTTTCCTCTGCATGGAGAATGACTATTACCGTTTTCAAGGACATGTGGCCTTTGCGCTAATGCTGGCTGCCGTCCTTGCATATGCATCCATAAAGAAGGAAGGACTCTGGCGATACCTGTTCGGAGCTGTCATGATTCCGGTTCTTTTTCATGCCGCCGGCAGTGTGGCAGTGGTCTTTGTCGCTTCCATCATGATCCTGGAACTTCACGACAAGGGAATCAAGGGACTTTTGTCTGTGGTATATCCATTGATCTTCTGCCTTGTCGCGGCACTTTATGTCCGCGCTTCGATGGTAGAAAGCTGGGAACATGCTCTGACTCCGTTCATGTATTATGACTGGCCTTCGACATATTTCTTCCCTGTATATGCGTGGTCTGTAGTGCCGCTTCTCCTTATCGTGGCATGGATCGCAGGATGTATCAAGCTCAAGCCGTCGGTTGTAGGCTCATCTGTGCTTCTTGGACTTGCCCTGTCTTTCTTCCTTGCGGGGAATTTCTATTCAAAAGTCCACAGCAGAAGCTACTATAGGATGATTCAGGAGCAGTACTGGGCTGAAAACGGAGAATGGGACAGGATCATCGAGACAGCCGACAGACGTCAGCCGACATTCCTGATCAGCTACCTCAACCTTGCATTGGCTCAGAAGGGACAGCTTGTACAGAACTTCAGATACTATAATCCGCAGGATCTCTCAAGCCTGATGTATCCTACGCCTAACCTGAAGACCGGTCTTTCTCTTCAGAGCAATGTATATCTTGCCTGGGGATATCTGGGGTCAGGACGTAAGGCGGCCTTTGACGGAAATGTGGTGACTCCGGGCTCGCGCCATCCGCGTCAGCTTCAGGCGCTTATACAGGCGAATCTCGTACTGGAGTCTTATGGAGTCGCAGAAAAGTACATACGCATTCTGGAGAAGACCCTTTTCTATAGGAAGTGGGCTCTTTCCATGAGGAGATTCATCGACAATCCGGAAGCGGTACGCAGTGATGAGACCTTGGGAAGGATGTATTCGTCGCTTCCTTTGACAGATGAATATGCAAGATATGATGGAATGTCGGGAGATATGAGGGACATGATGGAGGCAAATCCGTCAAATCATATTCTTGCCCAGTTCCACGAACTTTATAAGATATTGGAGGAGGTGCAGCGATGAAGAAAAGACTGACAGCCATATGCTTGATGTGCATGGCCTTGTGCTCATGCGCAACCAGACCGGATATAACCTCCCATGTGGATGCATGTCCGGAGATTTTCCCTGATTATACAGACGTGACGGTGCCTGTAAACATCGCGCCTCTCAATTTCGAGGTGACGGATGAGAGTGTTGATGGCAAGGTTGTCCTCATTGTGGAATCAGGGGACGAGACTCGTTATATCCGTGCAAGGAAGGGACTGATCTCATTCAGGAAGGGACTATGGGATTCATTGATGGAAAAAGCATCTGATGACAGTCTTAAGCTCACTGTGTGTTTCCGTGGGGATAACGGATGGACAGCCTTCAAGCCCTTCCATATCATTGTCAAGAGCGATGAGGCTGATCCTTACATAGCATACCGTCACATCCCTCCCGGTTATACGATGTGGAAGGAGATGACTATCCGTCAGAGGAATATCGAAAGTTTCAAGGAGACTGTGATATACAGCAACCTGCAGGGAAGGGGCAATTGTGTCAATTGCCATTCATTCCGCGACCGCGACCCTGACGACATGCTTTTCCATCTTCGTTCAGAACTCGGCGGTACATATATATTCCGCGATGGCGTCAAGGAGAAACTCGACACCAAGACCGACAGTACGATATCCCCTCTGGTATATCCTTACTGGCACGGAAGCGGAAAGTATGTGGCCTTTACGGTAAATACCACAAATGAGGTCGTGCATACAAGGAACAGGAATGTGGTCGAGGTCTTTGATGAGGCTTCCGATGTAGTCGTCTATGACGTCGAAAGACATGAAATCGTGACAGCGGATATTTTGAGCTCCGAAGATGCTTTCGAGACTTTCCCTACATTCTCTCCTGACGGAAGGAGCCTGTATTTCTGCAGCTCGCAGGCGGTAAACCCTATGCCTGCAGGCTTCCGTGAGGTAAAGTACAGCCTGTGCCGCGTGGATTTCAACCCTGAGGACTGCACCTTCGGCACTGTCGTCGACACATTGTTCAATGCGCGTGCTCATGATGCAAGTATCTCGTTCCCACGCATTTCCCCTGATGGAAGGCTTCTGGTCTTTGCCTTGAGCGATTACGGCAATTTCTCAATATGGCATAAGGAAGCAGACCTTTATGCGGCAGATCTTCAGAATGGAAGAATATATGAAATGAACGCCTTGAACAGTGATGATGCCGAAAGTTATCACTCATGGAGTTCAAACAGCCGTTGGCTCGTGTTCGGTACGAGAAGGGACGACGGACTATATACCAAGGCCTATTTCTCGTACATAGATGCGGACGGAAATGCCCATAAGCCGTTCCTGCTGCCTCAGAAGGACCCTGTGAGGTTCTATGAGAACAACATGTATGCATACAACATCCCTGAGTTCGTGAGCGGCGAGGTGAAGTATGACGGGCGAGAGATAGCGGTTTTTGCCAGAAAAGGAGAGAGCCGTAAGCTGGGTTACAGGAAAATCAGATAAAGTTCAATCATATGAATCGTAGTTTTGTTAAAATAGGAGTCATAGCACTCTTGTCGTTATGTGCATGGGGTTGTTTCCCAGACGATTATCTAGACGATCGTCCGGTTGTAGAGAAACCGGACCTGAAGCCAGATCCAAAGCCGGATCCGCAACCTGATCCCGATCCGACACCGGAGCCTGACCCTGAAGAAGACAACCTTTCGTATGACGATCTGTCTGCGTATGACCATCTCAAGAATTATGTGAACCGCCAGCTTTCTCCTGATTTCAAACTCGGAGCTGGCGTGACGGTCAATGAATTCTTGAGAAAGGGAAAGCAATATGAGGTTGCCGTGGCGAATCTCAATGAGATGACGGCTGGAAACGCCATGAAGCAGGCTTCTGTGATGAGGCATGACGGTTCCATGGATTTCACTCAGGTAAGGAATTTCGTAGAAGAGGCGGAACGCGTGGGAATGACAGTATATGGACATACATTGGCATGGCATTCACAGCAGCAGAATGCATATCTGAACGGCTTGATCAAGGGAAAGAAAGTCGATGTTCCGGCTGATCAGGATTCTGAGGTCGTTCTTCTTCAGACCGATTTCAATGATGGTAACGCGACATTCATGGGATGGGGTAACAATTCGACAAGGACTGTGGAGAATGGAGCGTTCAAGGCCACAAACCCTTCAGTTGTAAATAGTTGGGAGGCTCAGTTTGCATACGATTTCTCTGAGGCGTTCCAGATCGACAAGACATACAAGCTTAATTTCAGGGTCAAGGGATCTGCCGCAGGAAAGATGTCTGCAGGTTTCCAGATTACAGACGGCTACCACTCGGCCGGTGAGTTCGGAACTGTGGATTTCAATACTCAGTGGAAGGATGTGGAGCTTACATGCGTATGTTCTGCAGAAGGCGGTACACGCCTTATCTTCAGTTTCGGAGAGTTTGCCGGAGATATCTATATAGACGATTTCCGATTTAGTGTAGAGGGCGCAGGCTATATCTACGAAGAACTTTCTGCAGCGGAGAAGAAGCAGGTGCTCACAGATGCCATGGACAGATGGATCAAAGGTATGATGGAGGTTACCGCTACCAGGGTTTCTGCCTGGGATGCAGTGAATGAGGCGATCTCTGGCCGCGATACCAATGGCGACGGATTCTATGAACTTGAGTCCGCTCAGTGGGGAAGCTCGAACAATTTCTATTGGCAGGACTACCTCGGTTCGGGTGATTATGTCCGCATTGTGATTGCTGCTGCCCGCAAGTATTATGAGGAGTTCGGCGGCACTGCTCCGCTCAAGCTTTTCATCAACGACTACAACCTCGAATCGGACTGGGATGATAACAAGAAGCTCAAGAGCCTTATCCACTGGATCGGCGTATGGGAGTCGGACGGAGTCACAAAGATCGACGGCATCGGTACGCAGATGCATGTCTCATATTATGAGAATCCGGACATTCAGGCGAGCAAGGAAAGACATTATGTCCAGATGCTTCAGCTGATGGCAAATACAGGAAAGCTTGTCAAGATCTCGGAACTTGATATGGGATATGTAGACCGTAACGGCAATACTGTGGCGACAACGGCCATGACAGATCAGCAGCATAGGGCCATGGCAGCTTATTATGAGTTCATAGTGCGCAAATATTTTGAGATCGTGCCTCCGGCTCAGCAGTACGGTATCACCCAGTGGTGTATGACAGATGCTCCGGGAGCCCTCGGCACAGGATGGAGAGGAGGCGAGCCGGTAGGCCTCTGGGACCAGAACTACAACCGCAAGTATGCGTATGCCGGTTTTGCTGATGGATTGAGAATGAAATAATTATAGTCATGAAAAACTTTTTCAGAATTTTTGCATGCTTTGCTCTTGCCATGATGGCGGCATCGTGCTTTGAACATACGCAGTGGGTCCCTCCGACTCCTCCTGACAAGGTGGATCCGAAGCCGGAGCCGAAACCCGATACGGATACGATTCCGGACTATTCGGTCTTCGAACTTAATGTGGTTGGCCGTTATCTCAAGGACAATGACGGAAACATTGTGAATCTTCATGGTTTCGGCCAGACTTACAGCCCTTTCTTCAACGACTGGGGCTGGAACAATTATGACGTAGCTGCATGTCTGGACTATAACAAGCGCATGATAGACGCGGTGCTTGCTGTAGGCTGGGAGATGGATTTCATAAGAATGCATATGGACCCGTACTGGAGCGACGATCCGAATCAGGAGTCTGTACGTTACGAAGGACATGAAAGGTTCTCGGAGACACGTTTCAGGAAATACCTCGACGAGGTCTTCGTGCCGATGGCGGAGTATATGGTCAGCAAAGGCCTTTATGTGGTGATGCGTCCTCCGGGAGTTTCTCCAGAAAGGATAGCTGTAGGCGATGATTATCAGGCGTTTCTGCTTAAGGTTTGGGATATCGTCTCGAAACATAAGAAGCTCAGGAACAATGGAAGGATCATGTTTGAGCTTGCCAACGAGCCTATCAACATAAAGGGTCCGGACGGATCATACGCAAGCTCGGGTGACGGCCATTTCCAGAAGCTTACAGAGTATTTCCAGGCCATTGTAGACAAGATCAGAGGAAATGACTGCAGGAACATAATCTGGGTGCCAGGTCTGGGCTACCAGTCACAGTATGCAGGTTATGCGACATACCCGATCAAAGGTGAAAACATCGGTTATGCCGTGCATGTCTATCCGGGATGGTACGGAAGTGATGCGGAAGAGCCAAGCGCAGAGCTCGGAGGAGTCATGGGAGGCGGATATGAAGGCTTCCAGCGTGGATGGGATGCTCAGGTAGGACCGGCAGCAGCAATCGCTCCGATCATGGTTACAGAGATGGACTGGGCTCCTGCAAAGTATGACTCTTCATGGGGCAAGAGCATTACGGGAGTTGTCGGAGGAACAGGTTTCGGAGCCAACTTCAAGTACATAGCCGACAATACCGGCAACGTGAGCTGGATGATCTTTACCGGTCAGGAGCTTCTATCGCAGTTCCGCGATGTCCCAGGCACTCCGGGAAACTATACGTTCCTTAATGATCCGGAAGCATGTCCATGGCCTGTATATCATTGGTTCAAGGAATATGCCGGCAAGGCTTCGGCGGAGGGAGAACTCTCCGGACTTGAAATCATGGGTATAGAAAACAGTCTCGAGATCCGCATGGGTGACAGCAGAAGCTTGATAGTCAATGCAGTATATTCTGACGGATCTAAAGTCGCCGTTACCGCTAAGGCTTCAGTGGCCAGCTCTGACGAGTCTGTCGTGAAGGTTCAGGGCGGAAAGCTCGTCGCCTTGAAGGAAGGCAAGGCAGATGTGACCGTTACTTATTCATCTGAGGCTGGCGTTACAATGGAACTGGTCGTGAATGTAACCGTCATCACTCCGTTCCCGCTTACAGAAGCGATGTTCAATCCGTCGATCTGGGAGACAGGGTCTTTCGACGAGGAGACAAAGACTCTTGTCACAGGTCAGTATGGCTTCGGTGGCTGGCAGTATGCCGAGGGCCTTGACATTTCCGGCTTCAAGACTCTTACTGTCGTGCTCGGAAGCAACAATGACAGCCAGGTTTCATTCCGTCTCTTCGACAAAAACAACTACTGGAGCGATCCTGCGATGTACGACTTCGGTAATTCCCGTACAGTCGTTGTGGACCTCCACTCCATGAAGGACAAGAACGGCAACAAGATCAGCCCTGAGCATATATACATAGCCGGTTTCTGGTCTCTTGGAGGAAAACCGTTTGTGATCGAAAGCATCACTTTAGCACAATAGTTGCCTTTCACGATGCTGATTAAATTATCAGTATCATGAAACGTCGATTTGAAAAACTTACTGAGCAAGCCGCCCGTGTCGTACAGCACTGGTGGCTTGTGCTTGTTGCAGGCATATTCTGCATCGCAGCCGGCATCGCTGTGTTTGCGTTCCCGCTTGAAAGTTATGTTGCCTTGAGTATCCTCACGGGAGTCATCATGCTTATTGTCGGTGCTGCGAAGCTTATTGCGGCCTCGGCAAGCGGCAATTATCTGATGATGAGGGGATATGTCATTGTCGGGGGAGTTCTGGACCTGATCCTCGGACTCTTTCTGTGTATCTATCCGGGAGTGACTGTCGCTCTGCTGCCTGTCATGCTCGGTTTCTGGCTTCTTTATAACAGCTTCGTGCTTCTGGGTTTCTCTGGTGATTTCGATACGTTCGGCATACAGGGAGGAGGAATGCTCACGGCTGGCGGAATTCTGATGCTTCTTCTGTCGATTCTTGTGCTTGTGAATCCGTTTGGTGCAGGAATTGCCACTGTCATAGTCATGGCGGGCGTAGGCTTAATCGTTTTCGGAATCCTTCTCTGCTCTTTGTCTATGAAGCTTAAAGGAATACATCTGAACTTTGATAAGGAAGAAGCCCGCTGAATTGAGTAGTGTAGTGTTAGTGGCAGCCGGATGGCCGAGATGGTCTTCCGGCTGTTTTTATGCCATCCCTTATGATGAAAATCCATATAATTCATTATATTTGTGGTTGCCCGTTTCCACTCTCGGGCTGACCACTAAAACTATACCGGATATGAAGGCAAAATATGTTTCCTTGCTCCTGCTTGCGGGACTGGCTCTGAATGGATGTTCATGGGATTATAAGCAGAATGAGAAGGGCGTGACTGTGAAGGTTCAGCAGCCTGTCGAGGGCGGTCCAGCCCTTGTGCGTCTTGAGGTTCTGGGAGATAAGATAATCCATGTGTCGGCTACTCCGGAGAAGAAATTCGCTGATAATGAGAGTCTTGTGGTCCTTCCGCAGACTCAGACGGCCGATTTTGCTGTTTCAGAAAAGGATGGTGTCCTTTCGGTTTCCACAGCATCGGTTGTGGCAAATGTGAGCCTTGAAACCGGAGAAGTCGCCTTTGAAGATATGGAAGGAAACGTGATCCTTCAGGAACAGGCCGGAGGCGGAAAGTCCTTTGAACCGATCGAGGTCGACGGGACCACAGGTTACAGCTTCCGCCAGATCTTCGATTCGCCGGAAGATGAGGCATTCTATGGTCTGGGACAACATCAGGCTGATGAATTCAACTACAAGGGAAAGAACGAAGAGCTCTTCCAGTACAATACCAAGGTTTCGATTCCATTCATAGTTTCAAACAAGGGATACGGCGTCCTTATGGACAGCTATTCGATGATGCGTTTCGGCAATCCTTCGGATTACAAGCAGCTTGGCGATGTGTTCAGGCTTTACGACAACAACGGTAAGGAAGGCTGCCTGACTGGAATATATCGTCCTGCCCAGGGTGAAACATTGGTCCGCGAGGAGCCTCAGCTCTATTTCGAACATCTTGTGGCGCCTCAGATGGCCCGCGTGGTGAATCTACCGGAAGACTTCCGATTCTATGGATCCGAGGTCACATATGAAGGTGAGATCGAGGCATCGCAGTCAGGTGACTATCAGTTCATACTCTATTATGCAGGATATACGACCGTGACAGTAGGAGGCGAGACTGTGGTTCCGGAGCGTTGGAGGACTGCGTGGAATCCTAATGCATACAAGTTCACCGTACGTCTTGAGGCAGGTGAGAGGACTCCTCTGAAGGTGGAGTGGAAGCCGGACGGCGACGTTTCATACTGCGGACTCCGTGTGTATGATGTCGTGGATCCTGTCCAGCAGGCAAAGCATCAGTGGTGGAGCGAGATGACTCAGCAGATGGACTGGTACTTCATAGCCGGAGAAGATATGGATGAAGTCATCAGCGGATACCGCACGCTTACCGGAAAGGCCCAGATCATGCCGAAATGGGCCATGGGATACTGGCAGAGCCGTGAAAGATACAAGACATCGACCGAGATGATTGAGGCTCTGGAGGGCTTCAGAAAGAGGAATATACCGATAGATAATATTGTGATGGATTGGAGCCATTGGGAAGAGGATGCCTGGGGAAGCCATGAATTCGACCCTGCAAGGTTCCCTGATCCTAAGGCGATGGTGGATTCGATCCATAACCTCGGAGGACGCATGATGATATCGGTGTGGCCGAAGTTCTATGTCGATACAGAGCATTACAAGGAGTTCAACGACAAGGGATGGATGTACAACAAGGCGTACGAGGACGGTATCCGCGACTGGATCGGACAGGGATATCTCTACGGCTTCTATGATGCCTATGCAGAAGGGGCACGTGAGCTTTTCTGGCAGCAGATGTACGAACATTACTATCCTCTCGGCATCGATGCATGGTGGATGGATGCTTCCGAGCCGAATATCCGCGACTGTACAGACATGGACTACCGCAAGGCTCTCTGCGGCCCGACAGCTCTGGGCTCGTCGACAGAGTACTTCAATGCATATTCGATCGTGAATGCGGATGCGATATACAATGGTCAGCGTGGCGCAGACAATGACAAGCGCGTCTTCCTGCTTACCCGCAGCGGCTTTGCCGGACTTCAGAGATATTCGACAGCTACATGGAGCGGTGATATCGCGACGCGTTGGGAAGACATGAAGGCCCAGATTTCCGCAGGCCTCAACTTCGCTGTCAGCGGCGTGCCGTATTGGACCATGGACATAGGCGGATTCTGCGTCGAGAATCGTTTTGTGGCAGGTCAGGAGGTCTACAACCGTACCGGAGTCGAGAATGCCGATCAGAAGGAGTGGCGTGAGCTCAATACCCGCTGGTTCCAGTTCGGAGCATTCTGTCCTCTCTTCCGTGCCCACGGCCAGTATCCATTTCGCGAGCCATGGGAAATCGCCCCTGAGGGCCATCCTGCCTATGAATCCATAGTCTACTATACAAAGCTTCGCTATACCCTTATGCCGTATATATACTCATTGGCAGGCATGACCTGGTTCGAGGATTATACGATCATGCGTCCGCTGGTGATGGACTTCATGGATGATGAGAATGTCATGAATATAGGCGATACATACATGTTCGGTCCGTCGTTCCTTGTCGCTCCGGTATATGAATATGGCGCTCGCGAGCGAGAGGTGTACTTCCCGAACTGTGCCGGATGGTATGACTTCTATGACAATGAGTTTGTGGAAGGCGGTGCTGCTCAGGCAGTTACGGCTCCATATGGCCGAATGCCTCTTTATGTGCGTGCCGGTTCTATCGTGCCGTGCGGCCCTGAGATCCAGTGGACGGATCAGAAATCGGCTGACGTGATCGATCTTTATGTGTATCAAGGCGCAGACGCTTCGTTCACCCTCTATGAGGACGAGAATGTGAACTACAATTATGAGAAGGGAGCATATTCGATGATCGGTTTCGGATATGACGAAGATACAAGGACGCTTACTATCGAAGACAGAAAGGGTGAGTTCCCTGGAATGCTTCAGGAGAGAGTGCTCAACATAATCCCGGTTTCGAAGGATGGAGTCGGAAAGACGCAGACAGTGAAGTACAACGGACTTTCAGTGAAGGTCACATTATAACATTTATTCTATGAAAAGATTTCTTTCAGCATTGGCATTCATTGCCGCAGCATGTGCTCCGGTAAAGGAGGAGCCGACGGATCTTAAACTTTGGTATGATGAGCCTGCAGCTCAGTGGGTCGAGGCTCTTCCTGTTGGAAACGGAAGGCTTGGAGCCATGGTGTTCGGTGGCTCGGAGCGTGAACAGATTCAGCTTAATGAAGAGACTGTATGGGCGGGTCAGCCTAACAGCAATGCGAACCCCGACGTCGAGGAAGGCGCATTGGATGAGATAAGACAGCTCATATTTGACGGAAAGTACAGGGCGGCTCAGGATATGGTCGACCAGAAGATCTTCTTCAAGACCAATCACGGAATGTCATACCAGACAATCGGTGACCTCTATCTTGATTTCCCGGGTCATGAGACCCCTTTGTCATATTACAGAGACCTTGATATCTCCAAGGCAGTAGCTTCTGTAAAATATACAGTTGACGGAGTTGAATATACTAGAGAGGTGATTTCTTCTTTTGCGGATGATGTGGTTGCTGTAAATCTTTCTGCTTCTGAAAAGGGAAAGATCACATTTGATGCATCACTTGTTTCTCCTCATAAGAAGCATACTGTTGAGGTAGAGGGCAGTGATATCGTGCTTCGTGCCACAACAGGCGATCAGGAAGGACTGGAAGGAAAAGTGCAGTTCGTCACACGAGTACGTGTCGCCCATAACGGCGGAAAGCTTGAGGCTACAGAGGCCGGACTTTCTCTCGCAGGCGCGACTGAGGCTACCGTATTCATATCTACAGGAACAAGCTTCGTGAACTATAAGGACATTTCTGCAGATCCGGACAAGAAGGCTCTGGCGGCCCTGGATGCGGCTTTTTCAAAGAAATTCAAGGCTATGAAGAAGGCCCATACAGCTCTGTATGCCGAGTGTTTCGACAGAGTGGAACTCGATCTTGGTACTACAGAGGCTGCGTCCAATACTACAGATGTACGAGTGCGTGAGTTTGCTCAGGGCGATGACCCTCAGCTTGCCGAGCTCTATTTCCAGTTCGGAAGATATCTTCTCATATGCAGCTCACAGCCGGGCGGACAGCCTGCAAACCTCCAGGGTATATGGGCGAACAGCCTCAATCCTGCATGGGACAGCAAGTATACTACCAACATCAACGTCGAGATGAACTACTGGCCTGCAGAGGTGACAAACCTTTCAGAGCTCCATGAGCCGTTCATCAAGATGGTGAAGGAAGTTGCCGAGACTGGTGCGGAGACAGCAAAGACAATGTATGGAGCCAAAGGCTGGGTTCTCCACCACAATACAGATATCTGGCGTATTACAGGACCGGTGGACTTTGCCGCTTCAGGAATGTGGCCTACAGGAGGAGCTTGGTTCTGCCGTCACCTCTGGGAGCATTATCTCCATACAGGCGACAAGGAATTCCTTGCTGAGGTGTATCCGATCATGAAGGGTGCAGCCGAATTCTTCCTTGACTTCATGATCGTGGAGCCTGAGAACGGTTGGCTTGTCGTAGCCCCTTCTAATTCTCCTGAAAATGCTTTCCTGCGTGATCCCGGCGATGTTACCATCTGTGCAGGTACCACAATGGACAATCAGATGATCTCTGAACTCTTCACCAATATCATCTCTGCAGCCGATATTCTCGGTGAGGATGACTCATTCCCTCAGCAGCTTGCCGCAGCTATGGAAAAGATGGCTCCTATGCAGATCGGACAGCATGGACAGCTTCAGGAGTGGATGCATGACTGGGACAATCCGAATGACCACCATCGCCATGTATCTCATCTTTACGGTCTTTTCCCTGGCAACCAGATCTCTCCTTGGAGAACTCCGGAACTCTTTGCGGCAGCCCGCAACTCGTTGAATTACCGTGGTGACCCTGCAACAGGATGGTCTATGGGATGGAAGGTTTGTCTTTGGGCACGTCTTCTTGACGGAAACAGGGCATACAAGCTCATCACCGATCAACTCACTCCAGCCGGAAGCACAGGTTTCTGGGGCAAGGGCGGTACATATCCGAACCTCTTCGACGCGCATCCACCGTTCCAGATCGACGGAAACTTTGGCTGCGCTGCCGGTATTGCAGAAATGTTCCTTCAGAGCCATGACGGAGCTCTCCATGTTCTCCCGGCTCTCCCTGACAGGTGGAAGGACGGAAAGGTCAAGGGTCTGGTAGCCCGTGGCGGCTTCGAGGTAGATATCGAGTGGAAGGACGGAAAGGTCACAATGCTCAAGGTCGTTTCTCGTCTTGGAGGAAATCTCAGGATCAGAACAGCGGCTGAACTTGCCGAAAAGAACGGAAATGCTCTTGCTTTGGTAGAGGGCGAAAACTCTAATCCTTACTATGCGACTCCAGTGGTGGCAAGCCCGATAATAAAAGATTCGTCCAAGCTCGGCATGGAGCCTCAGCCAGAGGTCAATCTCTATGATGTCGAGACAGAACCTGGAAAAACTTACATTTTTGTATCAAAATAGCTATGTTACATCCGTTATTTGTGGGATTTGAAATATAGTTTATCAATATTGAAACAGAATTGAAAGTATCTTTTGTCCAACATTGATTTTTCTGATGAATAATATTTATATTTGTAAGACATTAAAACTAAACTAACAATATGTATCTTCTTGGTTACGATATCGGAAGTTCGTCGGTAAAGGCGAGCCTCGTAGATGCTCAGACTGGCAAATGTCTCAGCTCTGCATTCTATCCAAAATCTGAAGCCGCAATCATGGCAGTAAAGCCGGGTTGGGCAGAACAGGACCCGTCAGCATGGTGGGAGAACCTCAAGCTTGCGACATCATCAGTATTGTCTGGTTCGGGAGTGGATCCTAAGGACATCAAGGCAATCGGTATTTCATATCAGATGCATGGTCTCGTTTGTGTTGACAAGAATCTCAATGTACTTCGTCCTTCAATCATCTGGTGCGACTCTCGCGCTGTACCTTACGGACAGAAGGCTTTTGATGAGATCGGACATGAGCGTTGTCTCAGCCATCTCCTGAACTCTCCAGGTAACTTCACAGCGTCGAAGCTTGCATGGGTGAAGGAGAACGAGCCTGAACTCTATGCAAAGATCTACAAGATCATGCTTCCTGGTGATTATATCGCCATGAAGCTCACCGGTGAGGTCTGCACAACAGTATCAGGTCTTTCTGAAGGAATGCTTTGGGACTTCGCGGAGAACTCTACAGCCGACCTTCTGATGGATTACTACGGATTTGACAAGGGCCTCATTCCTGAAATCCGCCCTACATTCTCAGAGCAGGGAAGAGTAAGTGAGGCAGCTGCGGCAGAGCTTGGACTCGCAGCAGGTATCCCTATCACATACCGTGGTGGTGACCAGCCAAACAACGCATTGTCACTCAATGTATTCAACCCTGGCGAAATCGCTTCTACAGCCGGTACTTCAGGTGTTGTATATGGTGTCCTCGGTGAAGTTAACTATGACCCTAAGTCTCGCGTGAACACATTCGCGCATGTAAACCATACAGCAGAGCAGACTCGTCTCGGAGTACTTCTCTGCATCAACGGAACAGGTATCCTCAACTCTTGGATGAAGAGAAATGTAGCGCCTGAGGGAATCTCTTATTCAGACATGAACGACCTTGCGGCTCTCGCGCCTATCGGTAGCGCAGGTGTAAGCGTCCTTCCTTTCGGAAACGGTGCTGAGCGTATGCTTGAGAATAAGGAGGTAGGTTGCTCTCTCCACGGAGTGAACTTCAACGTACACAGCAAGGCTCATCTCCTTCGTGCAGCTCAGGAGGGTATCGTATTCTCATTCAAGTATGGTATCGAAATCATGGAGCAGATGGGTATGAAGGTAAATAAGATCCATGCCGGTCATGCTAACATGTTCCTCAGCCCTATCTTCCGCAACACTCTCGCTGGTGTGACAGGCGCTGTGATCGATCTCTATGACACAGACGGTTCTGTAGGTGCTGCTAAGGGTGCCGGTATCGGAGCTGGTATATATAAGGATAATACAGAGGCGTTCGCAACTCTCGAGAAGCTTGCAGTGATCGAACCGTCAGATGTTGACGAGTATGCAGCTGCTTATGAGGTGTGGAAGTCTCGACTTGAAAAATAAACAAACAATCAATCAATTAATAACCAATTTTAAATTATGGCAACAAAAGAATTTTTCCCTGGTATCGGTAAGATCCAGTTCGAAGGCAAGGAGAGCAAGAACCCAATGGCTTTCCGTTATTATGACGCAAACAAGGTAGTCCTCGGCAAGACTATGGCTGAGTGGCTCAAGTTCGCTATGGCTTGGTGGCACACACTCTGCGCAGAGGGTGCTGACCAGTTCGGTGGCGGTACAAAGTCATTCCCATGGAATGCTGCTTCTGATGCTGTAGAGGTTGCTAAGGCTAAGGTTGACGCAGGCTTCGAGTTCATGCAGAAGATGGGTATCGAGTACTATTGCTTCCACGATGTAGACCTCGTTGACGAGGGTGCAAACGTTGAGGAGTACGAGGCAAACCTCAAGGCTGTTGTAGCTTATCTTAAGGAGAAGCAGGCTGAGACTGGTATCAAGCTCCTTTGGGGAACAGCTAACGTATTCGGTAACAAGAGATATATGAACGGTGCAGCTACAAATCCTGATTTCGACGTTGTAGCACGCGCTGCTGTTCAGATCAAGAACGCTATCGACGCAACTATCGAGCTCGGCGGTCAGAACTATGTATTCTGGGGCGGTCGTGAGGGTTACATGTCACTCCTCAACACAGACCAGA